>NZ_NEJZ01000023.1:0-88518 GCF_002113215.1 Pseudomonas sp. B15(2017) | reverse complement strand
ACGAGCGGCCTCATCTGTCGCTGAAATACAAAACACCCGATGCGGTGCATCGGGCGTTTTGAGGCTGAAACAGGTGTAAACCTATTTCAGGACTAGACACCTTACTGGCTTTGCTTACCCCTTCAATATGCGTCGCATAGCCCGGAATTCCGACGGAACTGCCAGCTTTTCTCCAGTGATGAACCAAGTTGCGACTGGAAATACCCAACGCACTTCTAAGGTCCGGGTGGTCGGGTAAACCGACCATTTTGCGCATCAGTGGGCTGAGGCTGTTATCCAGTTGCGCCATCAACTGTTTGCGCCTGGAAAAGAAATCAGCGCCCTGAAGTTTTCCGTGTTTTTCGAAGGTTTGCTTATGCAGTATCTCCAGCTCTTTCAGCGTCTTGCCAAGATTGTCCAGATGATTACTGAACATCGCCGAGCCGATCCCCACGGCCGTCGAACCCTGAGATAAAAACGACTGAATCTCACCGTGATGCCGCGCCATAAACTCAGCCTCCGCATCACTCATTGGCGCCAGCGCCGCATCAACCTTCTGCGCCGCCTCCATCAATAAGGCTTCTTCGCGCGTGCACTGCGTATTACGTGGATCACTCAGGACAATAAGTTGACCGGGTTTTGCGTATTGAGTGAGTTGTGGATTAAGACTGCGGAATTTATCCAGCACGGCAGAATCCGGCTGCGGGAACAACATTGATTCAAGCGCTGCCCGAGACATTCCCTGTTCAACAATATGAAAGCCCGGCTCAACGCTGGAAGGCGTTGGCCGGGCCGAAGGCTTTGGGGAGTGAGTCAAGCTGTTCGAGGGCAGAGTCGGAGTTGGGCACACACCCTCCTTACAGCGCTCGCACTCTTCACAGAACGGCGCGTCTCCCTTAAGGCTCATGATTTGCGCGGCAGTCAGAATCGCAGCCGGCGCTGCCACCAGTTTTTCCGGCAACCCCGGCACGGTCGGCGCCGCGCTCATCGCCGCCATCGGCGCACCACCCACCACAATCGGCACGCTACTGAAAATCCCGCCAGGGCCAATGTTGATCCACTGCCCGCCCGCCTGAATCGTCGCGCTCGCCCCACCGTCGATCACCACTTGCTGGCCGGCGCTGACGTGGAATTGAGCGCTGGCGTGGATCGCCTGATTACTCACGCGGATGTGCCGATCGCCGGTCACCGTGAGGTGGTCGTCCTGCTTCACTTCGGTCTGGCGCTGACCGTGGGTGATGCGCTGCTCATCGGCTTTATGTTCATGTTTGGCGAGACCGGTGACGACGACACTGCGCTGGTTATCCACCTGCACCTGCTGATCGTTCAGCACATGCTGGGTCCAGTTTCGCTGGGCGCGCAGGTAGATTTCCTCGGCGCCTTTGCGATCTTCAATGCGCAATTCGTTGTAACCGCCACCACCCGGACTGCTCTGACTGCGGAAAATGCTGCGGGTCTTGTCGGCCGGCAGGTCCAGCGGCACGGGTGTTTCGGCGTTCGGCAGGCAACCCATGACCAACGGTTTGTCGGCATCGGAATCGATGAACCCCACCAGCACTTCCATGCCGACCCGCGGGATCAGCACGCTGCCATAACGGTCATGGGCCCAACCGCTGGCGACCCGCAGCCAGCAACTGGAATGCTCGTTCAGTTCGCCGTCGCGATCCCAGGCCAGTTGCACCTTGACCCGACCGTACTCGTCGCAATGGATTTCACTGTCTTTCGGGCCGGTTACCACGGCCGGTTGATAGCCGAGCATCCGAGGCTTTTCCGGGCCCATCGGCGGGCGAAAGAACACGTCCCACGGCGTGGCCAGAAAGGTATTACGGTAACCCTGGAATTCGTCGCCATCGCTAGTGACCGATTCCTCCAGCACTTGCGGCTGTCGTCCATGGTGTTCGATAGCGGTCAGCAGCCAGAGGTCATTCAAATCCTGGCGCGGATGCTCGGTCAGTTGCAGGAAATGTCCGCTGACCAAGGAGGATTGATCGCTGCGACCCTCGGCCTGACGGTAGTCGGCGAGATGTCGCTCAAGCGTGCGCTGGGCCTGCTGCCTGCCGGTTTCGCGCTCGGTGAACTGGCCAGGAAAGTGGTAATCCTCGAGCACCGGGCGCTGTTCGCTCTCGGCGCGACTTTGCAGCGCCAGCCGGGGCTTGGTGAAGTCGTAATCACGTCGGGTGACCACGCTGGTGCGGGTTTCCACGCGGACGGTGAAGCGTTTGATCGCCGGTGCCGCCGCAGCCATGCCGCTGCCCGGCAGGTACAGGGTCGGCTCGGCCAGACGCGGAAACACCGTTTGATCGTCGCCGAACACCATCAGATGCCCGTCCGGGCTGTGCTGAAAATGGAAATGAATGCCCACTTCGGCACACAGGCGCTGAATGAAGGCGAGATCACTCTCGGCGTACTGCACGCAATATTCACGGGGCGGATAATCGCTGCCGAGGCGAAATTCGAAGGCATCGCGCAGGATCGCGTGATCCTTGAGGATCTGCGTCACGATCTGCGGCACGCTTTGGTGCTGGAAAATCCGCTGATTGATCCGGTGCCCCAGATAGGCCAGACGTGGAACGAGGCTGACGTGGTAGCGGGTCAGACGCTTGCCGGAATCCCCCTGCCCGACCCGATAGATCTGACCGTGGATACCGGAACCGCCTTCATCAAAACTCAGAAAGGCCTGACAGTGCAGCAGGCTTTCCAGATCCAGATCCGGCCGTTCACTGACCAGTTCCAGGTCAAAGCGAAAGGGTTGGCTGATGGCTTCCTTGCCCGTGAACTCAAGGACTTTGAGGTCAAATTGGGCGCCTTCGACGGTCAACGTGAAACGCGGTTGATTGGCAGGCGCGAACATCCGATGTCTCTCTGCAGATTGAGGGCGGGCGATTCTGCATGAGGGGCAAGGAGTGCAGGTTGGGTGACCGGAAAATCAGATTTTCCCTACTTGAAACTTCACTTTCCCCTTCAAAAATTAGCGCTTTCAACTACAGACATTTCCCTCAACAACATCACCAATCCCTGTGGGAGCGAGCTTGCTCGCGAATGCGGTGTGTCAGAAAAACAGATTTGAATGACAGGACGCCTTCGCGAGCAAGCTCGCTCCCACAGGGTTCTCGGTGTTTTCAAAGAACTTGCAGACAATAAAAAACGGCCCGTTTCCTGGCAGGAAACGGGCCGTTCTTTTGTGAGCCTCAGCTCATTCCCATCACTTGTTCAGATGGAAATCCTTCTCGGCCGCTTCAAAGCGCTGAACCATGCCAACACTCGGCTGGCCCATCAGGCTGACCAGGTAGATTGCCAGGCTGGCGAAGATGAAGCCCGGGATGATTTCGTACAGACCCAACAGTTCGAAATGCTTCCACACGATTACGGTGATCGCGCCGACCAGAATGCCGGCCAGTGCGCCGTTTCGGGTCATTTTTTTCCAGATCACCGAGATCAGCACTACCGGGCCGAAGGCTGCACCGAAACCGGCCCAGGCGTAGGACACCAGACCCAGTACGCGGTTTTCCGGATTGGCGGCCAGAGCGATGGCGACCAGGGCGACCAGCAGCACCATCGCACGACCGACCCACACCAGTTCAACCTGGGAAGCGCTCTTGCGCAGGAAAGCCTTGTAGAAGTCTTCGGTCAAGGCGCTGGAACACACCAGCAACTGGCAGCTCAGGGTACTCATCACTGCCGCGAGAATCGCCGACAACAGCACGCCCGCAACCCACGGGTTGAACAGGATTTTCGCCAGTTCGATGAATACGCGCTCGTGGTTTTCGGTCACTGGACCCGCCACTTCCGGGTGCGCCGAGAAGTAAGCGATACCGAAGAAGCCCACGGCCACGGTGCCGCCCAGGCACAGGATCATCCAGGTCATGGAGATGCGACGGGCGTTGGCGATGGATTTCACCGAATCAGCGGCCATGAAGCGCGCCAGGATGTGCGGCTGGCCGAAGTAGCCCAGACCCCAACCCATCAGCGAGATGATGCCGATGAAAGTGGTGCCCTTGAGCATGTCGAAGTTGCTCGGGTCCTGCGCCTCGATGGCCAGGAACGTGGTATCCACGCCACCGGTAGCCAGCAGCACGATGATCGGGGTCAGCAGCAGCGCGAAGATCATCAGGGTGGCTTGCACGGTGTCGGTCCAGCTGACCGCGAGGAAACCGCCGACGAAGGTGTAGGCAATTGTCGCCGCAGCACCGGCCCACAGCGCCGTCTCGTAGGACATGCCGAAGGTGCTTTCGAACAGGCGGGCGCCGGCCACGATGCCGGAAGCGCAGTAGATGGTGAAGAACACCAGAATCACGACTGCGGAAATGATCCGCAGCAGACCGCTCTTGTCTTCGAAACGGCTGGAGAAATAGTCCGGCAGGGTCAGCGCATCGCCGTTGTGTTCGGTTTGAACACGCAGACGACCGGCGACGAACAGCCAGTTCAGGTAGGCACCGACGATCAGGCCGATGGCGATCCAGCTTTCGGACAGGCCGGACATGTAGATGGCGCCCGGCAGGCCCATCAGCAACCAGCCGCTCATGTCGGAAGCGCCGGCGGACAATGCCGTCACCACGCTGCCCAGGCTGCGGCCGCCCAGAATGTAATCGGAAAGGTTGTTGGTGGAGCGATAGGCCATGAAGCCGATCAGCACCATTGCTGCGATGTAGATCACGAACGTGATCAGGGTTGGGTTGCTTGCGCTCATTACGTACGTGCCCTGGCTTTGTTTTTATGTAGCGGCGGCGGTTGCACCGTTTGCAGACTGACGTCTGACAGACGATTCGCACGGCCACGCATTTATGACCAATGTTTCCCCAGGAAAGCCATTGGCCGGTGCGCAGGGTTTCCCCGGTTGCACCTTGGGCGCGAATCCTATGCAACAAAGCAAAACAGGTGCAACCAGTTTCTGGAGAATAAGTTGCACCCAGTCGGATTTATCCTGCGAAAGTCGCTTTTTGCTCCCTTTTAACGCAGTCACAGCGCTTTTCTAGAAGCAAAAGCACCAAGCAGGAGCAGCACTTTCGTACCAGAAATTATTTCCTGACGAGTTGCAGAATATTCCGACAAAAAAAGGTTGCACCCGGTTGCACCTCTTTCGGCTCGCGGCTAATCTTGCCGCCAGCTGTTGTCGCGCAACTGCGGCACCTATGAGGATAAAAATATGGCTACCACCACCCTTGGGGTCAAACTTGACGACCCGACCCGCGAGCGCCTGAAGGCTGCCGCAACCTCGATTGATCGCACACCGCACTGGCTGATCAAGCAGGCAATTTTCAATTACCTGGAAAAACTCGAGGGTGGTGCAACCCTGACCGAGCTGAACGGTTTGACCGCCAAGGACGCCGACGACGCGGGCGAAGTCCACACCGATCACGCTCACCAATGCTTCCTCGAATTTGCCGAAAGCATCCTCCCGCAATCGGTGCTGCGCGCCTCGATCACCGCCGCTTACCGTCGCCCCGAGCCGGAAGTGGTGCCGATGCTGATCGAGCAGGCTCGCCTGCCGGCACCGATGGCCGAAGCCACCAACAAACTCGCTGCAACCATTGCGGAAAAACTGCGTAACCAGAAGAGTGCCGGTGGTCGTGCAGGCATTGTTCAGGGCCTGCTGCAGGAATTTTCCCTGTCGTCCCAGGAAGGCGTGGCGCTGATGTGCCTGGCCGAAGCGCTGCTGCGTATTCCGGACAAGGGCACTCGCGATGCGCTGATCCGCGACAAGATCAGCACCGGCAACTGGCAGCCGCACCTGGGCAACAGCCCGTCGCTGTTCGTCAACGCGGCGACCTGGGGCCTGCTGCTGACCGGCAAACTGGTCTCCACCCACAACGAAGCCGGCCTGACTTCGTCCCTGAGCCGCATCATCGGCAAGAGCGGCGAGCCGATGATCCGCAAGGGCGTCGACATGGCCATGCGCCTGATGGGCGAGCAGTTCGTCACTGGCGAAACCATCGCCGAAGCCCTGGCCAACGCGAGCAAGTTCGAAGCCAAGGGTTTCCGTTATTCCTACGACATGCTCGGTGAAGCGGCGCTGACCGAACACGACGCCCAGAAGTACCTGGCCTCGTACGAACAAGCCATTCACTCGATCGGCAAAGCGTCCCACGGCCGTGGGATTTATGAAGGTCCGGGCATCTCGATCAAACTGTCGGCCCTGCACCCGCGTTACAGCCGCGCCCAGTACGAGCGCGTGATGGACGAGCTGTACCCGCGCCTGCTGTCGCTGACGCTGTTGGCCAAGCAATACGACATCGGCCTGAACATCGACGCCGAAGAAGCCGACCGCCTGGAGCTGTCGCTGGATCTGCTTGAGCGCCTGTGCTTCGAGCCGCAACTGACTGGCTGGAACGGCATCGGTTTCGTGATCCAGGCCTATCAGAAACGCTGCCCGTATGTGATCGACTACGTGATCGACCTGGCTCGCCGCAGCCGTCATCGTCTGATGATCCGTCTGGTGAAAGGCGCGTACTGGGACAGCGAAATCAAGCGCGCCCAGGTCGAAGGCCTGGAAGGCTATCCGGTCTACACCCGCAAGGTGTACACCGACGTTTCCTACATCGCCTGCGCCCGCAAACTGCTGTCGGTACCGGAAGTCATCTACCCGCAGTTCGCCACGCACAACGCCCACACGCTGTCGGCGATTTATCACATTGCCGGTCAGAACTATTACCCGGGCCAGTACGAATTCCAGTGCCTGCACGGCATGGGCGAACCTTTGTACGAGCAGGTTGTAGGCAAAGTTTCCGAAGGCAAGCTGAACCGTCCGTGCCGTGTGTACGCTCCGGTCGGTACCCACGAAACCCTGCTGGCGTACCTCGTACGTCGTCTGCTGGAAAACGGCGCCAACACCTCGTTCGTCAACCGCATCGCCGACCAGTCGATTTCGATTCAGGAACTGGTGGCCGACCCGGTTGCGCAGATCGAGCAGATGGCAACCGTGGAAGGTGGTTTCGGCCTGCCGCATCCGCGCATTCCGCTGCCGCGTGACCTGTATGGTTCCGAGCGCGCCAATTCCAGCGGCATCGACATGGCCAACGAACATCGTCTGGCATCGCTGTCCTGCGCCCTGCTGGCGACCGCGCACAACGACTGGAAAGCCGCGCCGATGCTCGGTTGCGCCTCCAGCAACGAAGCGCCGGTTCCCGTCCTGAACCCGTCCGATCTGCGTGACGTGGTCGGCCATGTGCAGGAAGCCACGGTCGAAGACGTCGACAACGCCATTCAATGCGCCCTGAACGCCGCACCGATCTGGCAGGCGACCCCGCCGGCCGAACGCGCCGCGATTCTGGAACGTGCCGCTGACCTGATGGAAGGCGAGATCCAGCCGCTGATGGGCCTGCTGGCCCGCGAAGCCGGCAAGACCTTCGCCAACGCCATCGCCGAGGTCCGCGAAGCCGTCGACTTCCTGCGTTATTACGCGGTGCAGGCACGCAACGATTTCAGCAACGACGCCCACCGCCCACTGGGCCCGGTGGTCTGCATCAGCCCGTGGAACTTCCCGCTGGCGATCTTCAGCGGTCAGGTTGCTGCCGCACTGGCTGCCGGTAACCCGGTGCTGGCCAAACCGGCCGAACAGACTCCACTGGTCGCCGCACAAGCCGTGCGCCTGCTGCTCGAAGCCGGGATTCCGGAAGGCGTGCTGCAACTGCTGCCGGGTCGCGGTGAAACCGTCGGCGCCGGTCTGGTGGGTGACGAGCGCGTCAAGGGCGTGATGTTCACCGGTTCCACCGAAGTCGCGCGCCTGCTGCAACGCAACATTGCCGGCCGCCTCGACAACCAGGGCCGTCCGATCCCGCTGATCGCCGAAACCGGTGGCCAGAACGCGATGATCGTCGACTCTTCGGCTCTTACCGAACAAGTAGTGATCGATGTGGTGTCGTCGGCCTTCGACAGCGCCGGTCAGCGTTGCTCGGCCCTGCGTGTCCTGTGCTTGCAGGAAGATTCCGCTGATCGCGTCATCGAAATGCTTAAAGGTGCGATGGCTGAAAGCCGTCTCGGCAACCCGGAGCGTCTGTCCGTGGACATCGGCCCGGTGATCGACGCCGAAGCCAAGGCTGGCATCGAGAAGCACATCCAGAGCATGCGCGACAAAGGTCGCAACGTGTACCAGGTGGCCATCGCCGATGCCGAGGAAGTCAAACGCGGCACCTTCGTCATGCCGACCCTGATCGAGCTGGAAAGCTTCGACGAGCTGCAGCGCGAGATCTTCGGCCCGGTGCTGCACGTGGTGCGCTACAAGCGTAAAGAGATCGACCAGTTGATCGCCCAGATCAACGCCTCCGGCTACGGCCTGACCCTCGGCGTGCATACCCGCATCGACGAGACCATCGCCAAGGTGATCGACAACGTCAACGCCGGTAACGTCTACGTCAACCGCAACATTGTGGGCGCCGTGGTCGGCGTCCAGCCGTTCGGTGGCGAAGGCTTGTCGGGTACCGGCCCGAAAGCCGGTGGCCCGCTGTACCTGTACCGTCTGCTGTCGACGCGTCCTACCGACGCCATCGAACAATCTTTCGCTCGCGGTGATGCTGCCGTGGCGCCGGACGTTCGTCTGCGTGACGCCATGAGCAAACCGCTGACTGCCCTGAAAGCCTGGGCCGACAGCAACAAGTTCGCCGACCTGAGCACCCTGTGCGTGCAGTACGCAGCGCAGTCGCAAAGCGGTATCACCCGCGTACTGGCCGGCCCGACCGGCGAAAAGAACAGCTACGCGATCCTGCCGCGCGAGCACGTGCTGTGCCTGGCGGACATCGAAGGTGATCTGCTGACTCAACTCGCGGCGGTACTGGCGGTGGGTGGTTCGGCTGTCTGGCCGGAATCCGACACCAGCAAGGCATTGTTCGCACGCCTGCCGAAGGAGATTCAGGCGCGGATCAAACTGGTTTCCGACTGGAACAAGGACGATGTGGTGTTCGATGCGGTTCTGCATCACGGCCACTCCGACCAGTTGCGGGCGGTCTGCCAGCAGATCGCCAAGCGTGCCGGCGCCATCGTCGGGGTTCAGGGCCTGTCCCAGGGCGAGACCAACATTGCGCTGGAGCGTCTGGTGATCGAGCGTGCGCTGAGCGTCAATACCGCGGCAGCGGGTGGTAACGCCAGCCTGATGACCATCGGCTAATCCTCGCGCGATCGTTCCCACGCTCCGCGTGGGAATGCCTCAAGGGACGCTCCGCGTTCCAGCCGCGCTGCCAATTTCAAGTCTGGCACCGATGGGACGCGGAGCGTCCCGGGCTGCATTCCCACGCGGAGCGTGGGAACGATCGCACACCAATATAGAAATGGGCGCCCTCACCGGCGCCCATTTTTTTGGCCTCTCCATCACCGTCATCAATCTTCCTGTTCAGTCTTTATTCGCACGCCTAGACTCGGCCCATTCCAAAAAAAGGTAGGCCGCCATGTCCGAGACGCTGCTCAGTTCCCGCAATCTGGCTTTCGAGCTGTACGAAGTCCTCGATGCCGAGGGCCTGACCCGGCGTGAGCGGTTTGCCGAGCACAACCGCGAAACCTTCGATGCCGCCATCGGCACGGCGCGCAACATCGCCGAGAAGTACTTCGCACCGCACAACCGCAAGGGCGATGAGAACGAGCCGCGCTACGAGAACGGTCAGGCGATTCTGATTCCCGAGGTGAAACCGGCGGTGGATGCCTTCCTCGAAGCCGGATTCCTCAACGCCGCGCGCAGTTTCGACGCCGGCGGCATGCAACTGCCTACATTGTTGTCCCAGGCCTGCTTCGCTCACTTTCAGTCGGCCAACGCCGCTTCGACCTCCTATCCGTTCCTGACCATGGGCGCGGCCAACCTGATCGAAAGTTTCGGCACCGAAGAGCAGAAGCAGCGCTTCCTGCAACCGATGATCGACGGCCGCTTCTTCGGCACCATGGCCCTGACCGAACCCCATGCAGGCTCGTCGCTGTCGGATATTCGTACCCGTGCCGAGCCGGCGTCCGACGGCACTTATCGACTCAAGGGCAACAAGATCTTCATTTCCGGCGGCGATCACCCGCTCTCGGAAAACATCGTACACATGGTGCTGGCCAAGCTGCCGGATGCGCCGGCCGGGGTGAAGGGGATTTCGCTGTTTATCGTGCCCAAATTCCTGGTCAACGATGACGGCAGCCTCGGCAAGCGCAACGACGTGCTGCTGGCCGGGCTGTTTCACAAGATGGGTTGGCGCGGAACGACCTCGACTGCGCTGAACTTCGGCGATAACGGCGAATGCGTCGGCTATCTGGTTGGCAAGCCGCATCACGGTTTGAGCTACATGTTCCAGATGATGAACGAGGCGCGGATCGGCGTCGGCATGGGCGCGGTGATGCTCGGTTATGCCGGTTATCTGTACTCGCTGGAATACGCTCGCGAACGTCCGCAAGGCCGGGTACCGGACAGCAAGGACCCGACGACGGCGCCGGTGGCGATCATTCAGCACGCGGACGTCAGACGCATGCTGCTGACGCAAAAATCCTACGTCGAAGGTGCGTTCGATCTCGGCCTGTATGCGGCGCGACTGTTCGATGACACCACCACGCTGGAAACCGAAGCCGAGCGCAAGCAGGCTCACGAGCTGTTGGATTTGCTGACGCCGATCGTCAAATCCTGGCCGTCGGAGTTCTGCCTGAAAGCCAACGAACTGGCGATCCAGATTCTCGGCGGCCACGGTTACACCCGCGAATACCCGGTGGAGCAGTACTACCGCGACAACCGCCTGAACCCGATCCACGAAGGCACCCACGGCATTCAGTCGCTCGACTTGCTGGGACGCAAACTGGCGCAGAACGGTGGCGCCGGACTCAAGCACCTGATGCGCCTGATCGCCGACACCGCCGAACGCGCGACGGCGTATGAATCGTTGACCGCACTGCGTGAGCCTTTGGAGAAACTGGTGGCGCGCCTACAGAGCGTGACCATTGGTCTGCTTACCGACCTGGCCCAGGGCAAGGTCAACAGCAGCCTGGCGAATTCGGCGCTGTACCTGAAAGTGTTCGGGCATGCAGTGATCGGCTGGCGCTGGCTGGAACAGGCGATTCGCGCCGAGGAAGGGTTGGCCAAGGGCAATGCGGCGGATGTCGACTTCTATAAGGGCAAGTTGCAGGCGGCGCGGTATTTCCTGACGTGGGAAGTGCCGGGGTGCCAGCATGAGCTGGCGTTGCTGGAGGCGCGGGATGATACGTGTCTGGCAATGCAGGATGCGTGGTTCTAACCCCTAACCATGATCGTTCCCACGTCGAGGCGTCGAACCGTCTGCGTGGGAATGCCTACTCTGACGCTCTGCGTCACGATCTTGAGGGAACGCGGAGCGTCCCGGGCTGCATTCCCACGCGGAGCGTGGGAACGATCAGTGCCTCGACAGGGAACGATCAGTCAGCTCAGTTTGAACCCACCCATCTGCCGCGCCAGATCATCCGCCAGCCGCTGCAACATCTGACAATCCTCACGACAAGCGCGAACCTCGCCCGCCGTGGCCCGCGCCAGATCGGAAATCCCCTGCACATTGCGGTTGATCTCTTCGGTCACCGCCGACTGCTCCTCTGTCGCCGTCGCGACTTGATGGTTCATGTCGCTGATGCGCTCGACCTGCCCGGTAATCGCGGTCAGTGACGCCCCGGTACGCTGACTCGATTCAACGCCGGTGCCCGTCGCGGCCTGGCCGGTGCGCATCGATGACACCGCATTCTCCGCCCCCTGCTTGAGGCTGCCGATCATCTGCTGAATCTCGTCGGTAGACGCCTGAGTGCGGCGCGCCAGCGTCCGCACTTCATCAGCCACCACCGCAAAACCACGCCCCATGTCCCCGGCCCGCGCCGCCTCGATCGCCGCGTTCAACGCCAACAGATTGGTCTGCTCGGACACCCCGCGAATCACCGCCAGCACCTGATCGATCGACGCCACCTGATGCGCCAGTTCACCTACCGCGCCGGCAGCAACGCCGATTTCATCGGACATGCTTTCTATATGGCGAATCGACCCGCCGACCACTTCCCGCGCCTGCATCGCTTCATCGCGGGCGGTTTGCGAGGCGAGCGCCGCGTTACCGGCATTCTGGGCGATCTCCTGCACGGTCAGGCCCATTTCGTGGACGGCGGTGGCGACCATATCGGTCATTTCCTGCTGGCGACCCGAGCGTTCGGCGGTGTTATCCACAACCCTGGCCACCTGGCCGACGGCAACGCGCAGACGCTCGCTGGTGGTCAGCACTTCGCCGATCATCCCGCGCTGGCTGTCGAGGAAACGGTTGAAGCCCCGAGCGAGGTCGCCCAGTTCATCGGCGCGGCTGGAATCTAACCGGTGAGTCAAATCTCCACCACCGCTACCGATTGCTACCAGTGCCGCTGTTACCTGACGAATCGGTCGCACCAATCCCTGGGCCAGCCAGATCACCAGCGCCAGACAAACAACCGCCACGGCCAGACCGATACCGCTGCTCATCCACATCGCCCGGCGGGCTTCGGCGTAGATCTGCGACTGTGGCACTTCGGCCACCAGGGTCCAGCCGAGGTCGCGCAAAGGCAGGCTGAAGGCGAGGAAGTCTTCGCCATCGCGCTGGAAGCTGCTGTTGGTCGCTACTTTGTGGCCCATGACCGCTTGCGCCGCATTGGCGCCGATCTGCTCCGTGAGGGTGCGTTTGCCGCTGAACTGTGCCTCGGGATGAACCTGAATCAAACCGTCGGAACGCACGAGATAGACCTTGCCGCGTTCGCCGAAACTGAAGTTGTGGATCAGCTCGGACAGCTCTTTCATGCTCAGCCCGAGCCCCGCAACGCCGACCACTTTGCCGGCCTGCTCCACCTTCAAGTCGATGAACAGCGCCAGCTCTCCGGTAGCCCCGTCGTTGTCGATGTTGAGAGTTCGAGGCTGGTTGCTGTCGAGAAACGAGTAGAACCACGCATCGGCCGGTTTGTCGCGACTGAGGGTGCGATCCAGGCCTTTTTCGGTGATGTAGTGATTGGATTCGGTGCCGATGATCAGCGCCGTGAAAGCCTTGTGTTCGGCGCGGATACCTTCCAGATACTGTGCGAAGCCGGCCGTTTTGCCGGAGTCTTCACCATTGGCCAGCCAGTCGCGGACCATGGTGTTGCTGGCGATGTCTTTGGCGGCGGTGAGGGGTTGAACGAGGATACGTTCGATGTCGTTGCGCGTCGCTTCGATGCTCGACGGCAACGCCTGTTCGACCAGATAGCTCTGGGCGAGGCGGTTGACCACCAGGGTATAAATGCCAACCACGATCAAGATGCTGACCAGCAGAGCGGTGCCCATGCCGAGGATCAGCTGCCATTGAATACTGCGACGCCAGAACTGCATGGAGCACCCCCAAAGAATAAGAGGCTGAAACACTGCAACAGCCGTGCCGATTGTATACAGCTCAATCGACAATCTTATTCTTTGGTTGTGCGCAACCCCATCAACCCTGATTGATGGTCTTGGCGATGGTCTCGACCGTGGCGCTGACTTGCTCTTGGTAACGCTCGAGTTCTTCCTGATGCTGCTTCTTAATTTCAATCTGCTGCGAGCACAGATTCATCGCCGCCAGCACCAGCAGGCGGTCGCCGATCAGAGTCGGGTATTTGCGCTTGGTGTCGGCCAGTGCGGCCTTGAGCATCAAGGCGGCGTCCAGCAGGGTCTGTTCTTCCCCGGCCGGTGCCTTGATCGAATAGTCCTCCCCCATGATGGAGATGACTTTTACCCCTGCTGTGCCGTGGTTCATGCGCTGACAGGACCGGCGTTGACGCGATCAACCAGGGCCTGGATGCGTGCGGCGGTGGCGCCGTGCTTTTCTTCCTGTTCCATCAGGCTCAGTTGCAGGCTCTCGTTTTCATCCTTGGCCCGGGCCAGTTCCGTGGACAGGGTCTGGTTGGTTTCCGACAGGGTCTGGTTCTGTTGCACCAGATCGCTGACGAGCTGTTCCAATTGGCTGAGGGATGCTTCCAACATTTTGATATTCCAAGCGTTTTTCAAAGGGCGCGTACGATAAAGAAAAGTCGTCGTGGATGCCAGGATTAAACCGGCGCAAGGCCTTGATTTTCCTGGCGGCTCGACCGTTCTCGCGAGTCTTAGAGACTGTGATCTGCCGATCTGGTTCCTGCACTTCGTCGCTTGCGTGCGGATGCGACAAATACGCACACCGACTCAAGACTTTAGTCGTATGACCGATAAGTCACCCAACAGCAGTCTCAGCCCGCACGGATGCGGCCCTTCTTTGGTATCCGCCTCCATGTCCCTTCGCAATATGAACATCGCCCCCCGGGCGTTCACCGGTTTTGCCCTGATCGGCGGCCTGATGCTGATTCTCGGCATATTCGCCCTGAACCAGATGAGCAAGATCCGCGCAGCAGGCGAAGACATCGCCACCGCCAGCGTGCCTTCGATCAAGGCCCTGGACGAATTCACCCAGTTGACCCTGCGCCTGCGCGTGCTGTCGTATCGGTTGCTGATCAACCGTGAGCCAGACGTCCAGCAAAAAACCATCGAGCTGTTCGATTTGCGCAACCGGCAGATCGCCGACGCGCAACGCGCCTACGAGCCGCTGATCGAAGGCCCGCAAGAACGCGCGGCTTACGATCAGTACGTGCAGTTGCTGGCGCAGTACCGTCAACTCGAAGACCGCATGAAGACTCTGTCGCGCAACAATCAGGTCGACGAATTGCGGCAGATGCTCAACAGCGATTTGCTCGCCAATTCCGAAGCGGTGAATACCGCCCTCGCGCGTTTGCTGGAGATCAACACCCAACAGATCGCCGAGACCAATCAGGGCGCCACTGATCAGTATTCGATGTCGTTCAATCTGGTGGTGACGCTGCTGGTGATTGCCACCGGCCTGACCTTGCTGTTCGCCTGGCTGCTGACCGTCAGCATCACCAAGCCGATCGCCAAGGCACTGGATGCCGCGGAAACCATCGCCGAAGGCAACCTGACCCAGCCGATCCATGTGGATGGCAGCGACGAAGCCGGACGCCTGCTGGCGGCCATGGCCAAGATGCAGTCGAAACTGCGCGATACCCTGCAGCGGATTTCCGGCTCGGCTACGCAACTGGCGTCCGCCGCCGAAGAGCTGAACAGCGTCACCGACGAAAGCGCCCGTGGCCTGACCCAGCAGAACAACGAAATCGAGCAGGCCGCCACTGCGGTCAACGAAATGACCAGCGCTGTTGAAGAAGTCGCGCGCAACGCCGTCAGCACGTCCGAAGCTTCGAAGAATGCCACCACCTCCGCCGGCGACGGCCGCGATCTGGTGCAGGAAACCGTCAGCGCCATCGAACGCATGAGCGCCGACGTGCAAAGCACTGCGACCCTGATCGGCGATCTGGCCAACGAATCCCGCGATATCGGCAAGGTGCTGGACGTGATTCGCGGCCTGGCCGACCAGACCAACCTGCTGGCACTCAACGCTGCGATTGAAGCGGCCCGTGCCGGTGAGGCCGGTCGTGGTTTTGCCGTGGTGGCTGACGAAGTGCGGGCCCTGGCGCATCGCACCCAGCAGTCGACCAGTGAAATCGAGCGCATGATCGGCAGCATCCAGAGCGGCACCGAACACGCGGTGGATTCGATGCGCAACAGCACCGAGCGCGCCGAGTCGACCCTGAACATCGCCCGTGGCGCCGGCCTGTCGCTGGACACCATCAACACCGCCATCGTGGAAATCAACGAGCGCAATCTGGTGATCGCCAGCGCCGCCGAAGAACAGGCGCAAGTGGCGCGGGAAGTGGATCGCAACCTGGTGAACATCCGCGATCTGTCGGTGCAATCGGCGACCGGCGCGAATCAGACCAGTGCGGCGAGTAACGAACTGTCGCGTCTGGCGCTGGATCTGAACAATATGGTTGGGCGGTTTAGCCTCTAATCCTCCGCGTTGATCGTTCCCACGTCGAACCGTCTGCGTGGGAATACAGTCGCCCTCTGCGTTGATCGTTCCCACGCTCTGCGTGGGAATGCAGCCCGGGACGCTCTGCGTCCCAGAAGCGGACGCAGAGCGTCCATTGAAGCATTCCCACGCGGACGGTTCGACGCCTCGACGTGGGAACGATCGCCTCCTCTGGTACAAAACCTTTTTGACAGCATCACATTTCAACAGGTTAGAATCGCTGGCACGCAGACTGCATGGTCAGTTTGTGCCCGTCTTTCCGCTTCTGGAGTACTGCCTTTGAATGCGACGACCATCAACAGCCTGTTCTTGATCGGCGCGTTGCTGGTAGGCGCAAGCATTCTTGTCAGCTCCCTTTCCTCCCGTCTCGGCATCCCGATTCTGGTGATCATCCTTGCAGTCGGCATGACTGCCGGGGTCGATGGCGGCGGCATCATTTTCGATAACTACCCGACGGCCTATCTGGTCGGCAACCTCGCACTGGCAGTGATCCTGCTCGACGGCGGATTGCGCACCCGGGTGTCGAGTTTCCGCGTGGCCCTGTGGCCGGCCTTGTCGCTGGCCACGGTCGGCGTCCTTATCACCACCGGCCTCACCGGCATGGCCGCCGCGTGGCTGTTCGACCTTAATCTGATCCAAGGCCTGCTGATCGGCGCCATCGTCGGTTCCACAGATGCCGCGGCGGTGTTCTCACTGCTCGGTGGCAAGGGCCTGAACGAGCGGGTGACCGCCAGTCTGGAAATCGAGTCCGGCAGCAACGACCCGATGGCAGTGTTCCTCACCGTGACCCTGATCGACATGCTCGCCAGCGGCCAGACCGGCCTGCACTGGAGCCTGCTGACCCACCTGATCCGCGAGTTCGGCATCGGTGGCGTGATCGGCCTCGGCGGCGGCTGGCTGATGCTGCAACTGGTCAACCGGATCAATCTGGCTGCCGGCCTGTATCCGATTCTGGTGATCGCCGGCGGTCTGGTGGTGTTCGCCCTGACCAACGCCCTGCACGGCAGCGGCTTCCTCGCCGTGTACCTGTGCGGCCTGGTGATCGGCAACCGCCCGGTGCGCAGCCGTCACGGCATTCTGCACATGCTCGACGGCATGGCGTGGCTGGCGCAGATCGGCATGTTCCTGGTGCTGGGCCTGCTGGTCACCCCGCATGACTTGCTGCCGATCGCCTTGCCTGCCCTAGGCCTGGCGCTGTGGATGATCCTGTTCGCACGGCCGCTGTCGGTGGTAGTCGGGCTGCTGCCGTTCAAGGCCTTCCATGGCCGCGAAAAAGCCTTCATTTCCTGGGTCGGCCTGCGTGGCGCGGTGCCGATCATTCTGGCGGTGTTCCCGCTGATGGCCGGGCTGCCGAATGCGCAGCTGTACTTCAACCTCGCCTTCTTTATCGTGCTGGTGTCGCTGCTGGTGCAGGGCACGAGCCTGCCGTGGGTGGCCAAGCTGCTCAAGGTGACAGTACCGCCGGAGCCGGCACCAATCTCCCGCGCCGCCCTCGAAGTACACGTCACCAGCGAGTGGGAACTGTTCGTCTACAAGCTCGGCGCGGAAAAATGGTGCATCGGTTCGCCCCTGCGCGAACTGAAAATGCCCGAAGGCACCCGTATCGCAGCCCTGTTTCGCGGTCAGCAACTGCTCCATCCGTCGGGTAGTACGGTGCTGGAAGTCGATGATTTGCTGTGTGTTATCGGCCATGAACACAACCTTCCGGCCCTCGGAAAACTGTTCAGCCAGGCGCCGCAACGCGGCCTCGACCTGCGCTTCTTCGGCGACTTCGTACTTGAAGGAGACGCCCAGCTCAAAGCCGTTGCCGCCCTGTACGGCCTGCCCGCCGAAGGCATCGACCCGGACATGACCCTGGGCCACTTCATTGCTCAGAAAGTCGGCGGTGCACCGATCGTTGGCGACCAGGTGGAATGGAACAACACCCACTGGACGGTTGCGGTCATGGACGGGAACAAGATCGGCAAAGTGGGCGTCAGATTTCCCGAAGGAAGTCGCCCAGGCCCCGGGCTCTTCCTCTAAACTGCGTCCACTCCAACTTGCTTGACCGGTCTCTATGCCTACCCTGCGCTCCTTTTTCGTCGCGGCCCTGCTGGGCCTGAGTCTTACTGTCGGCCCGCTCCAAGCCGCCGAACCGCCGTCCAGCGAAGCCGTGCAGGCCAGTCTGGACAAGATCGCCGACAGCAAACTGCCCGACGCCGATAAAAAGACCCTGCAAACGGTCCTGCAAAACACGCTGAACCAGCTCAATAACCGGCGTGACTACGAGCAGAAGCTGATCGATCTCAAGCAGCAACTGGCCTCGGCACCGAAGCAAACCATCGAGAACACCCGCGAACTGACCCGCCTCAAGGCCAGCGCCGTGGTGCCGGTGGCGCAGCGCTTCCCCAAGGAAAACATCCAGCAGCTGGAGCAGATGCTCACCGAGCGCTCGACCCAGCAAAGCGATCTGCAAAAGGCCCTGGCCGAAGCCAACAGCCTGATCATCACCGCCCAGACCCGCCCCGAGCGCGCCCAGGCCGAGATCTCCAGCAGCCAGACGCGCATCCAGCAGATCAACAACATCCTCAAGACCGGCAAGGACGGCGGCAAGCCCCTGAGCGCCGAGCAACGCGACCAGCTCAACGCCGAGCTGGCCGCCCTGAACGCGCTGATCCCGCTGCGTCGGCAGGAACTGGCCGGCAACAACCAGTTGCAGGATCTGGGCAACAGTCAGCATGACCTGCTCTCGGAGAAATCCGACCGCCTGGACCGCGAGATCCAGGAACTGCAAACCCTGATCAACCAGAAGCGTCTGGCCCTGTCTCAAGAGACCGTGACCCAGCAATCGATCGAGGCGCAGAAGTCCGGCAGCAGTACCCTGCTCGCCACCGAAAGCGCGGCCAACCTCAAGCTCTCCGACTATCTGCTCAAGAGCACCGACCGCCTCAACGAAGTCACCCAGCAGAACCTGCAGACCAAACAGCAACTGGACAGCGTGACCCAGAGCGATTCGGCCCTCGACGAGCAGATCAACGTGCTCAAGGGCAGCCTGCTGCTGTCGAAGATTCTCTATAAACAGAAACAGGCCCTGCCACGCCTCAAGGTCGATCGCGACCTGGCGGACCAGATCGCCGATATTCGTCTGTATCAGTTCGAAGTCAGCCAGCAGCGAGAACTGCTGAGCAACCCGACGGCTTACGTCGACAACCTCCTGTCCACCCAGCCGCCGGAGCAAGTCACGCCGCAACTGCGCAAAAGCCTGCTGGAACTGGCCAACACCCGCGCCGACCTGCTGGAGCGTCTGAACCGCGAACTGAGCGCGATGCTCAACGAGTCGATCACCCTGCAACTGAACCAGAAACAACTGCTGAGCACCGCGCAGAGCCTGCGTGCGACGCTCGACGAGCAGATGTTCTGGATTCCGAGCAACAAGCCACTGGACGCCGAATGGATGCGCGGCGTGCCGGAACGCCTCAAGCGTCAGATCGACACCTTGCCACTGGCCTCAAGCTTCAGTGAACTGACCGACGGCCTGACCCAGCGACCGCTGTTGTTCCTGCCGCTGGCGCTGTTGATCGGCGCGTTGCTGTGGCGCCGCAAGCAGTTGTATTCGCGCCTGAACAAGGTTCACCAGGACATCGGTCACTTCAAACGTGACAGCCAGTGGCACACGCCGCAGGCGATTCTGATCAATATTTTGCTGGCGATGCCGGTGGCGCTGGGCCTGGCCCTGTGCGGGCTGGCGTTGCAGATCGACGCCCGCGGGCAGAACGCCAACATGGGCGCGGCGCTGCTGCAAATGGCCCAGGCATGGCTGGTGTTCTACACCGCTTACCGGATCCTCGCGCCGGGCGGCGTGGCCGAATTGCACTTCCGCTGGGAAAAGCCGCAGGTCGAATTCCTGCAAGGCTGGGTCCGTCGCCTCGGACTGGTGGTCATGGCACTGGTGGCGGTGGTGGCGGTTGCCGAGTTGCAACCGGCGGCGCTGGCCGACGACGTCATCGGCATGCCGGTGGTGCTGACCTGCTACGCCCTGATGGCATGGCTGCTCAGCCGCCTGCTGATCAGCAGCCCGACCCATGAAAACGCCTCGCTGTTCCGCAAGGCCGTAGGCGTGATGTTCACCCTGCTGCCTATCGCGCTGTTCGTCGCTGTGTGCTTCGGCTACTACTACACCGCGCTGAAGCTCAGCGACCGTTTGATCAACACGCTGTATCTGCTGATGTTCTGGCTGGTGATCGAGGCCACTTTCGTCCGTGGTCTGGCGGTCGCGGCCCGCCGCCTGGCTTACCAGCGCGCCCTGGCCAAACGTCAGGCTGCGAAGGAAGCCGGCGATGGCGAAGCGGTGATCGAAGAGCCAACCCTGGACATCGAGAAGGTCAACGAACAGTCCCTGCGCCTGATCCGCCTGGCCCTGCTCGGCGGTTTCATCGCCGCGCTGTACTGGGTCTGGGCCGACCTGATCACCGTGTTCTCGTACCTCGACAACATCACCCTCTACGAATACACCAGCGGCACCGGCGCCAACATGAGCATGGTGCCGATCAGCATCGGCGACATGCTCGGCGCGCTGATCATCATCGGCATTACCTTTGCGCTCGCCCGCAACTTGCCGGGCCTGCTGGAAGTGTTCGTACTGTCGAAACTCAATCTGGCCCAGGGCAGTGCCTACGCGACCACGACGCTGCTGTCGTACGTGATCGCCGGGGTCGGTTTCGTCTCGACCCTGTCGACCCTCGGCGTGAGCTGGGACAAGTTGCAGTGGCTGGTGGCGGCGCTCTCTGTGGGCCTCGGTTTCGGCATGCAGGAGATCTTCGCGAACTTCATCTCCGGCATCATGATCCTGTTCGAGCGCCCGGTGCGGATCGGCGACACCATCACTATCGGCAACCTGTCGGGCACGGTGAGCAAGATCCGCATCCGCGCCACGACCATCACCGACTTCGACCGCAAGGACATCATTGTCCCGAACAAGACGTTCATCACCGGGCAACTGATCAACTGGTCGCTGACCGACACCATCACCCGGGTGACCCTGAAACTCGGCGTGGATTACGGTTCGGATCTGGATCTGGTCAAGGAACTGCTGCTCAAGGCCGCCCGGGAAAACCCGCGCGTGCTCAAGGAACCCGAGCCGCACGTGTACTTCCTCAACTTCGGCGAAAGCACTCTCGATCATGAACTGCGCATGCATGTGCGCGACCTCGGTGACCGCAACCCGGTGCTCGACGAGGTCAACCGCTTCATCAACCGTGAGTTCAAGAAGCAGCACATCAACATCTCGTTCCGGCAGATGGAGGTGTACCTGAAGAACCTGCACGGCCAGGAATACAAGATGGTGCCGATCGAGCCGGAAACCAAAACCATCGTCCCGGTCAGCGACGAGCAAAAACCGCTGCAAGAGCCGCCGCCCGCCAAACTCGACTAACCGGACTAATCCCAGCAGAATGCTCGGACATTCTGCTGGAGCCGGCCCTTGAAAGCCCTCGACGAACTGACCTTCGACAACCGCTTCGCCCGCCTGGGCGACGCGTTCTCGGCCCATGTGCTGCCCGAACCGATCGACAATCCTCGACTGGTGGTCGCCAGCCCGGCGGCCCTCGCGCTGCTGGATCTGCAACCGGCGGCGGCTGACACCCGGGAATTCGCTGAATTGTTCGGCGGCCACAAGTTGTGGGCCGATGCCGAGCCACGGGCGATGGTTTATTCCGGGCATCAATTCGGCGGGTATACGCCGCAACTGGGCGATGGTCGTGGGCTATTGCTGGGCGAGGTCTATAACGAAGCCGGCGAGCACTGGGACTTGCATTTGAAGGGCGCCGGGCAGACACCGTTTTCGCGCATGGGCGACGGTCGCGCGGTGCTGCGTTCGTCGATCCGCGAGTTTCTCGCTTCCGAAGCGCTGCATGCGCTGAATATCCCCTCGTCACGCGCCGCCTGCGTGATCGGCTCCGACACTCCGGTCTGGCGTGAGAAACAGGAGCGCGCCGCGATGGTGCTGCGCCTGGCGCCGAGCCACATTCGCTTCGGCCATTTCGAATATTTCTATTACACCAAGCGTCCCGAACAGCAGAAGCAGCTCGGCGAGCACGTGCTGGCGATGCACTACCCCGAATGCCTGGAACAGCCGGAACCGTATCTGGCGATGTTCCGCGAGATCGTCGAACGCAACGCCGAATTGATCGCCAAATGGCAGGCCTACGGTTTTTGCCACGGGGTGATGAACACCGACAACATGTCGATCCTCGGCATTACCTTCGACTTCGGCCCGTTCGCCTTCCTCGACGATTTCGACGCGAACTTCATCTGCAACCACTCCGATGATCAGGGCCGCTACTCCTTCAGCAATCAGGTACCGGTCGGCCAGTGGAACCTCAGCGCCCTGGCCCAGGCCCTGACGCCGTTCATCAGCGTCGAAGCCCTGCGCGAAACGCTCGGCCTGTACCTGCCACTGTTCCAGGCGCACTACCTCGACCTGATGCGCCGCCGTTTCGGCTTCATCACCGCCGAGGACGACGACCAGCAGTTGCTGGAGCAACTGCTGCAACTGATGCAGAACAGCGGCGTCGACTACACGCTGTTCTTCCGCCGCCTGGGCGAAGAGTCAGCCGAGCGGGCCGTCGCTCGCCTGCGCGATGACTTCGTCGATATCAAAGGTTTCGATGCCTGGGGCGAGCGTTATGTCGCCCGTGTCGCACGCGACGGCGCGACCGATCAGGAACAGCGCCGTGCGCGGATGCATGCGGTGAACCCGCTGTACATCCTGCGCAATTATCTGGCGCAGAAGGCGATTGATGCGGCCGAGCAGGGTGACTACTCCGAGGTACGGCGGCTGCATGCGGTGTTGAGCAATCCATTCGAGGAACAGCCTGGAATGGAAAGCTATGCGGAACGGCCGCCGGAGTGGGGCAAGCATCTGGAGATCAGTTGTTCGTCGTAAGCGGGAACGACTGCACCTTGATAATCGATCCGTACGGCTCCAGATCAGTCGTACGATCCCGTTTTATTCATTGAGCTGATCATGACCGACCCACTCCTCATCCCCTGCCCCTCCTGCAACGGCCTCAACCGCATCCCCGCCGAGCGCCTCAACGATCATCCGAAGTGCGGCCGCTGCAAGTCCGAAGTGCTGTTGAACAAGCCGTTTGAACTCAAGCAAGGCGATTACGCCAGTCAGATCAAGGGCGATCTGCCGTTGCTGGTGGACGTGTGGGCGGACTGGTGCGGGCCGTGCAAGTCGTTTGCGCCGGTGTTCGAGCAGGCGGCTGCGCAGCTGGCAGGCAAGTGCCGGCTGGCCAAGCTGGACAGCGAGGCCAATCAGCAGTTGTCGGCGCAGTTGGGGATTCGTTCGATTCCGAGCCTGATTCTGTTGCGCAACGGCCGGGAAGTGGCCCGTCAGAGCGGGGCCTTCCCGTTGCCGCAGTTGATGGCCTGGCTGCGCAGCCAGGGCATCTGACAAGGCTTCAGGCGTCTTCGAGCAGGTTGTGCAGTTCCACGAACTGCTGCGTCAGCTTGTGCCGCGGGTCGAGATGGATCAGCGGCATACTGGCCTGATGCGATTCGCGCATGCGCACTGAGCTGGCGAGGTAGACCGGCAATACCGGCAGGCCCTCGGCGATCAGTTCGTCGAGGATCTGCTGCGGCAGGCTGGCCCGGGCCTGGAACTGGTTGACCACAATGCCTTCGACTTCCAGGCCTTCGTTGTGGTCTTCCTTCAACTCGTCGATCTCGGCGATCAGACCGTAGAGGGCCTGACGCGAGAAGCTGTCGCAGTCAAAGGGAATCAGTACCCGATCGGCGGCAATCAGTGCCGAGACCGCATAGAAATTCAGCGCCGGCGGCGTATCCAGATAGATCCGGTCGTAATCTTCCGACAATTCGTCGAGCAGCTTTCGCAGCTTGTTGATCTTGTGTTTGGCCTCGAGCTTGGGTTGCAAGTCGGCCAGTTCGGCGGTGGCGGTGATGATGTGCAGGTTGTCGAACGGCGTTTCGTAGATATCCGCCTGATTCTTTTTCGAGAACGGCCCGGAAGACAGGGTCTGCTTGAAGAAGTCGGCAATGCCCATCGGAATGTCATCACCCGTGAGCCCGGTCAGATACTGAGTGGAGTTGGCTTGGGCATCGAGGTCCACCAACAGCGTGCGATAACCCTCGCTGGCGCTCACCGCCGCCAGATTGCAGGCAATGCTGGATTTGCCCACGCCACCTTTCTGATTGAACACCACGCGCCGCATGACAAAACCTCCGTGTATCAAAGAATGACCGAGTGTAGTGGTGCCCGGTGCCGGTTCGCTACCTCGATGGATACGGACTACAGAGTCAGGCGCCAATATCCCAATGAATACGGGGCAAAGACACCCGTTGATCGCCGATTCGCCCGACAGACAGACACCCGACAATCTGGATAATGGCCAAGTGACAGTTTTCTGCTGCGTACCATTCGGTCCATTTCACTGCGCAAAATGTAACCAGCATTTGCTACACACTCGTCGCACCGGGATAATGCGCGCCACCCGGCGCCACGCGCCATGCCATTTCAGGCTAAATCAGCTCAGCGGCGACGTTGGCGAAACCGCGTCAAATCGGCCCGCAGGGGCGGGATAAATGTCCGTGATCAACTTCAACATCGCCCAATGGCGCGCCTGGGCTCCCGGGCTCGACAGCGTGGAAGCCTGGCAGGCCTGGAGCCGACAACCGGTCGTGCTCGAAAGCAGCGATGCCGCACCCGATGTGTCGTTTCTGCCGGCCATGCAGCGCCGTCGTCTCAGCCGTCTGGCGCGGATGGCGTTCAGCGTCGGCTGGCCGCTGGCCGACGGTCGGGAAAATCTGCCGCTGGTCTTTGTCTCCCGGCATGGCGAAACCCCGCGCACCTTTGAAATCCTCAGCGATCTGGCTAACGAACAGCCGCTGTCGCCGACCCAGTTCAGCCTGTCGGTGCACAACGCGATCATCGGCCTGTGGTCGATCATGCGCGGCGAAACCAGCGAAATGACCGCCCTCGCCGCGGCCGGCGACGGCCTCGAACACGGCATGCTCGAAGCCGCCACATTGCTCAACGAAGGCGCCCCGGCAGTTTTGCTGGTGATCACCGAGGAACAACCGCCCGAAGCCTATTCGACGTGGGTCGACGACGTTCCGTTTCCCTATGCGGTCGGGCTGTTGCTCACCCCCGGTACCGACTGGCGGCTGACCCTGAACAGCGCCCCGCAAGCAGTGTCAAAACCGCAGTGGCCCCATGCACTGAATCTGCTGCGAACCCTGCTCGGTCAGCAACCCCATTGCCAACATGCCTGGAAGACTCGTCTATGGACCTGGCAACGCAACCTGTAATCGGAAAAAACCGCGATGCCTATTACTGGCGTCTGCTGGCCACCGCCACCAGCTTCGCCCTGTTCGGGCTCGGTGGCCTGTGCCTGCGCCTGCTGGTATTCCCATTGCTCGGTTGCCTGCCGGGCGACGCCATTGCGCATCGCGAGCGGGCGCGCCAGACCGTCAGCCGGCTGTTCTGGTTTTTCGTTCGGTTCATGGCCCGTACCGGCGTGCTGACCTACGACATCCAGGGCGCCGAACGTCTGGGCCGTCCGGGGCAGATGATCATCGCCAATCACCCGTCGCTGATCGATGTGGTGTTCCTGATCGGCCTGGTGCGCCGGGCCAACTGCGTGGTGAAGAAAAGCCTGTGGGAAAACCCCTTCACCCGTGGCCCGCTGCGCAGCACCGAATACATCAGCAACGACGGCAGCATGGACATGCTCGATGCCGCCGCCAACGCGCTGCAAAGCGGCCAGACCCTGATCATTTTTCCCGAAGGCACCCGCACCCAACCGGGTCAGGCGCCAGCCTTTCATCGGGGCGCAGCGGCCATTGCACTGCGCGGTGCGAAAATCGTCACCCCGGTGGTCATCCAGGTCAGTCCGACCACCCTGACCAAGGCCGAACCCTGGTATCGCATCCCCAGTCGCCGCGTGCACTTCAGTTTTCGCGTCGGGGCCGATATAGACCCACAGACTTTTGCCGCGCAGGGACCTGCCCCGCAGGCTTCGCGCAAGCTCAACGACTATTTGCACCAATTCTTTATCAAGGAGCTCGCCGAAGATGAGCGATCTAAACCGTGACATCAAAGAGCTGATCATCGACGCCCTGGGCCTCGAAGACATCAGCGCAGAGGACATCGGCGACGACCAGACGCTGTTCGGCGAAGGCCTGGGCCTGGACTCCGTCGACGCTCTGGAGCTCGGCCTGGCGATTCAGAAAAAGTACGGCATCAAGATCGACGCCGACGCCAAGGACACCCGCAACCATTTCACCAACGTGGCGAGCCTTGCGGCGTTCGTCACTGCAAAACAGGCAGCTTGAGACCGGACCATGCAAACTCGTGACGACATTTTCAACACCCTGCGCGATGCCCTGGTCGAGCTGTTCGAACTGGACCCGGCTCGCGTGAGCCTGGAATCCAACCTGTATCAGGATCTGGAAATCGACAGCATCGACGCCGTCGACCTGATCGATCACATCAAACGCCAGACCGGCAAGAAAATCGCCGCCGAGGAATTCAAGTCGGTGCGTACCGTCAGCGACGTGGTCGAGGCGGTCTACCGTCTGGTTCAACCGGCCGCATGAGCCGACTGATCGGCCTCGGCCTGCTGCTGGCGGGCCTGCTGTATCCCTTTGCGGTGTATTTCGGCATGGAGCATTTCGCGCCATGGCAGTTCGGCCTGCTGCTGGGCGGCCTGTGGCTGGCCCGGGCGCTGACCGGCGAACGCAAGCCCGGCAGTTTGTGGATGGCCTGCGTGGCGATCGTGTTCTGCCTGCTGCTGGCGGTGTTCGACAGCCCTTTGCTGTTGCGCTGGTACCCGGTGCTGATCAGCGGCTTCATGCTGGTGCTGTTCAGCCTGAGCCTGAAATACGGGCCGCCGATGGTCGAGCGTCTGGCGCGCCTGCGTGAGCCACAACTGCCGCCCAAGGCGATTCGTTACACCCGCCAGGTCACCGTGGCCTGGAGCGTGTTTTTCTTTTGCAACGGTTTGTGCGCCGCCCTGCTGACACTCTGGGCGCCGCTGAACTGGTGGATGTTGTACACCGGCCTGATCTCCTACGGATTGATCGGCCTGATGTTTGCCATTGAATGGCTGATACGACAAAGGGTAAGAGGTCGCCCATGAACTGGATAAAACTTGAGCAGCTGTTGCTCAAGGATCTGCCGCAGCGCGCAATCACCGTCGCGCCGGCACTCGATCACGCACACCTGCGCGAGCAAGCCCTGAGTCTGGCCGCCGGTCTGCAGGCCCGCGGCGTGAAGCGTCTGGCAGTGCATCTGGAAGATGCCGCCGAGCTTGCCATCGCCCTGCTCGGTGCCTGGCGCGCCGGCATCAGCGTGTTGCTGCCTTCGGATCTGCAAGCGCAGACCCGCCAGCGCTGGTCGAACGAAGTCGATCTGTGGCACACCGATCAGGCCGATGACGCTCGCCTGAGCGATCTGCTGCAACCTCCTCTGCCCGCTGCCGAACTGGATCTCGACCAGTGCCGTCTGAGCCTGTGCACCTCCGGCTCCAGCGGCGAGCCCAAGCGCATCGACAAATCCCTGCGGCAACTGGCCAACGAAGTCGAAGCCCTTGAGCAACTGTGGGGCGCCGATCTGGGTGAGGCCTGCATCCTCGGCAGCGTCGCCACCCAACACATCTACGGCTTGCTGTTCCGCGTGCTGTGGCCGTTGTGCGCCGGGCGTCCGTTCCTGCGCAAGCAACTGGCCTTCCCGGAAGACCTGCAACGCGCCAGCCGCGAGCACCCGGCCTTTGCCTGGGTCGCCAGCCCGGCGCTCCTCAAGCGCATGGGCGACAACCTCGACTGGCCAGCGCTGAGCGTCGTGCGCCGGGTGTTTTCATCCGGTGGCGCACTGCCGGCAGACGCCGCGCAAAGCCTGCATGAACGTCTGGGACAATGGCCGACGGAAATCCTCGGCAGCTCGGAAACCGGCGGCATCGCCTGGCGTCAGGGCGAATCGTTGTGGCAGCCGTTTGCCGGCGTCGAGTTGACTCAGGACAGCGACGGCGCCTTGCTGATCGCTTCGCCGTATCTGCCCGCCGGGCATGTCGAACATACCGCCGATGCGGCGCGCATTCAGGGCGATGGCCGCTTTGAATTGCTCGGACGGCTCGACCGGATCGTCAAACTCGAAGAAAAACGTATTTCCCTGCCAATGCTTGAACAGGCGCTGGTGGCTCACGACTGGGTCGCCGAAGCACGTCTGGGCGTGGTGCAGGAAAACCGTGCGTCCCTCGGCGCGCTGCTGGTGCTCAGCGAATCCGGCCTGTTTGCCCTGCGCGAACATGGCCGGCGCAGCCTGACCGAAACCCTGCGCCGTTATCTCGGCGACCATTGCGAAGCCCTGGCCCTGCCCCGCCGCTGGCGCCTGCTGCGACAACTGCCGCTGAACACTCAGGGCAAGTTGCCTCAGGCCGACGTCGAAGCCTTGCTGCTGGCGCCACGGCCAAAGGCGCCGGAGATTCTGGAACAGGCCGAAACCGAGGGCGAATGGAACCTGCAATTAAGCGTTCCGCCGGACCTGGCCTACTTCAGCGGCCACTTCCCCAAGGCCCCGGTGCTGCCCGGCGTGGTGCAGGTCGAATGGGCGCTGAACCTGGGTCGGCAACTGCTGAACCTGCCCGGCGCGTTCGCCGGCATGGAAGTGCTGAAATTCCAGCAACTGGTGCGCCCCGGCGATGAAATCCAGCTGCACCTGCGTTTCGACCCGGAGCGCGGCAAGTTGTATTTCGCCTACCGCAACGACACCGCCACCTGTTCCAGCGGGCGGATTCTGCTGGGGACTGGCGATGCATAACCCTTGCGCAGTGATCCCGGTCTACAACCACGAAACCGCCATCGGCACGGTGGTCGACGCCCTGCTCGCCGAAGATCTGCCATGCATTCTGGTGGACGATGCCAGCAGCAAATCCTGCGCCGCGGTGCTGGACGCGCTGGCCGAGCGCGAGCGGGTTTATCTGGTGCGCCTCACCGCCAACCAGGGCAAGGGCGGCGCGGTCATGACCGGCCTGCGTGAAGCCGCGCGTCTGGGCTTCAGCCATGCCTTGCAGGTCGACGCCGACGGTCAGCACGACTTGCAGGATGTCGCGCGTTTCATCGAAGAGTCCCGCGCTCACCCCGAGTCGCTGGTCTGCGGCTATCCGCTGTATGACGCCAGCGTGCCCAAGGGCCGTTTGTATGCGCGTTACCTGACCCATGTGATGGTGTGGATCAACACCTTGTCGCTGCAGATTCGCGATTCGATGTGCGGCTTCCGGGTGTATCCGCTGGAACCGACGCTGGGCGTGATCGATTCGGCGCGGATCGGCAAGCGCATGGATTTCGACTCGGACATTCTGGTGCGCCTGGCGTGGCGCAATCAGCCGATGCGCTGGTTGCAGACCAGCGTGCATTACCCGCTGGACGGCGTGTCGCACTTTCGCCTGTTCCATGACAACGTGCTGATCTCGAGCATGCACACGCGCCTGTTCTTCGGCATGTTGCTGCGCCTGCCCGTGATCCTCTGGCGACGGTGGCGCCCATGACCGTCGAGACCGACAAGAAGCATTGGGCCGACCGCGAAGAGCGCGGCAGTTTCCTGCTGATGAAACTCACCGCGTTCGCCGCCAAAGTCCTTGGCCGACGCCTGCTGAGCCCGTTGCTGTACGGCATCGTTCTGTACTTTTTCCTGTTCGGCCGCACGGCGCGGCGCAGTGCCTGGCAGTATCAACAGCGCCTCGCTGACTGGAGCGGTCGCCGCGAACTGCGTCCGACCCGTTGGCGGGTGTTCCGCCAGTTCATGGCATTCGCCGATTCGCTGCTCGACAAGCTCGACGTGTGGAACGGCAAGCTGAAGATCGAGCAGATCGAAATCATCGACCCGGCGCTGCTGCGCAATCAGTTGCGCGGCAGTCGCGGGCAAATGCTGGTGGGCGCGCATCTGGGCAACCTCGAAGTGTGCCGGGCGCTGGCGGAGCTGGGCGAAAAGGTCACGATGAACGTGCTGGTGCACACCAAGCACGCCGAGCAATTCAATCGCCTGCTGGGCGAAGCCGGAGCGACCAATTTGCGGCTGATCCAGGTCAGCGAGCTGGACCCGGTGATCATGCTGCAACTGCACGAACGCCTGGAACGTGGCGAATGGCTGGCGATTGCCGGCGACCGCGTGCCGCTGCATGGCGGGCGCAGTGTGACCGTGGACTTTCTCGGCCATCGCGCGCCATTCCCGCAAGGGCCGTGGCTGCTGGCCGGCCTGCTGAAATGCCCGGTCAACCTGCTGATGTGCCTGAAACAGCCCGACGGCCACTATCGCCTGACCCTGGAGCCGTTCGCCGATGCCGTGGTGTGGTCACGCCGCGAGCGCGAACAGGTCATTCATCAGTGGGCCACCCGCTACGCCGAACGCCTGAGTCACTATTGCCTCGAAGCACCGTGCCAATGGTTCAACTTTTACCCATTCTGGAAAACCGATGACAACGCCAACTCCTGAGCCGGTCACCTTCGGCGAACGCCCTTTGCGCATCGAAGACGTGCTGGCCCTGGCCAACCGTCAGGCGCCCGTGCAGTTGCAGAGCGACGCGCCTTATCGCGAACGCATCGCCAAGGGCGCGCGGTTCCTCGATTCGCTGCTGGACAAGGAAGGCGTGATCTACGGCGTGACCACCGGTTACGGTGATTCCTGCGTGGTCGCGGTGCCGCTGCATCACGTCGAGGCGCTGCCGCGTCATCTCTACACGTTCCACGGTTGCGGGCTGGGTAAACTGCTCGACGCCCCGGCCACGCGCGCGGTACTGGCGGCGCGTTTGCAGTCGCTGTGCCACGGCGTGTCCGGGGTGCGCATCGAGTTGCTGGAACGCCTGCATGCGTTTCTTGAACACGACATTCTGCCGCTGATCCCCGAAGAAGGTTCGGTGGGCGCCAGCGGCGATCTGACGCCGCTGTCCTACGTTGCCGCGACCCTGTCCGGCGAGCGTGAAGTGATGTTTCGTGGCGAGCGCCGCCAGGCTGCCGACGTACACCGTGAACTGGGCTGGACGCCGCTGGTGCTGCGTCCGAAAGAAGCGCTGGCACTGATGAACGGCACCGCCGTGATGACCGGTCTCGCCTGCCTGGCTTACGCCCGCGCCGACTACCTGCTGCAACTGGCCACCCGAATCACCGCGCTGAACGTGGTGGCGCTGCAAGGCAATCCGGAACACTTCGACGAGCGCCTGTTCGCCGCCAAGCCGCATCCGGGCCAGATGCAGGTGGCCGCGTGGCTGCGCAAGGATCTGGCGATCGACGCGCCGACCGCGCCGCTGCACCGCTTGCAGGATCGCTACTCGCTGCGCTGCGCACCGCATGTACTAGGCGTATTGGCCGACAGCCTGAACTGGCTGCGCTCGTTCATCGAAACCGAACTCAACAGCGCCAACGACAACCCGATCATCGACGCCGAAGCCGAGCGCGTGCTGCACGGCGGGCACTTCTACGGCGGGCATATCGCGTTCGCCATGGACAGCCTGAAAAACCTCGTGGCCAACGTCGCCGACCTGCTCGACCGACAACTCGCGCTGCTGGTGGACGAGCGTTACAACCACGGTTTGCCGAGCAATCTGTCCGGCGCCAGCGCCGACCGCGCGATGCTCAACCACGGCTTCAAGGCTGTGCAGATCGGCGCCAGCGCCTGGACTGCCGAAGCGTTGAAAAACACCCTGCCGGCCAGCGTGTTCTCGCGCTCCACCGAATGCCACAACCAGGACAAGGTGAGCATGGGCACCATCGCCGCCCGCGACGCCATTCGTGTGCTGGAGCTGACCGAACAGGTCGCCGCCGCCACGCTGCTCGCCGCCAATCAAGGCGTGTGGCTGCGCGGTCGCGATGCAGACGCGCGTCCGCTGCCTCCGTCCCTGGCCGCGATGCACGAAGCGCTGGCCCAGGACTTCCCGCCAGTCATCGAAGACCGTGCCCTGGAAGGCGAACTGCGCCTGTGTCTGCAACGCATCGCCGAGCAACACTGGAGGCTGCATGCGTAGTGCCGGAGTGCTTCACGCCGATACAGAAATCCTCGTGCCGTTCTTTGACGTCGACACCATGCACGTCGTCTGGCACGGCCATTACGTGAAATACCTGGAAGTGGCGCGGTGCGCATTGCTCGACAAGATCGGCCACAACTACAACCAGATGGTCGACTCGGGCTACGCCTGGCCGGTGATCGACCTGCAATTGCGCTACGTGCGCGGCGCGGTGTTCGGTCAACGGCTGAACGTGCGCGCCAGCCTGGTGGAATGGGAAAACCGCCTGAAGATTCACTACCTGATCACCGACGCCGAGACCGGCGAACGCCTGACTCGCGCCAGCTCGGTGCAGGTTGCCGTCGAAGTCAGCAGCCGCGAGATGCAACTGGCGTCGCCGAAAGTCTTCACCGATGCCGTGGAAAGGATGCTGCGATGAATGTGTTGGTGAAATCCCTCGGAGCCCTGGCGCTGCTGACGCTCTCGTCGCTGGCCAACGCCTTCGACCTGCAACAGTTGAGCGAGCAGCTGGCGAAACCGGACGTGATCCACGGCCAGTTCACCCAGGAAAAGCACCTGCGCGCCCTGCCACAGCCGCTGATCAGCAAGGGCAGTTTCGTCCTCGCGAAAAACCATGGCCTGCTGTGGCTGTTGAAAACGCCGCTGCAGCAGGACTACCGCATCAGTGCCAAGGGCATCGCCCGACGTGATGCCAGCGGCTGGCAACAGCTGCCGAACAAGAGCGCCGGCGCCGAGCAGAACCGTTTGTTCCTCGCCGTGCTGCAAGGCGACAGCAGCGGCCTGCAACGGGATTTCGAACTGGCCCTGAGCGGCGACGCGCAGCAATGGCAACTGACCCTGAGCCCGCGTTCGGTGCTGCTCAAGCAGGTCTTCAATCAGATCAACATCAGCGGCGGCGCGTTGGTAAACACCATCGAACTGCTGGAAACCCAGGGCGACAGCACCGTGCTGCGCATGCAGGACAGCACCGCCGGCCAACCTCTGAGCGACGCGGAGCAACATGACTTTGCCGAGTGAACGCAGGCTGCCCTGGCTGTTCCTGATCCTGCTGCTGGCCGTCGTCGCACTGGGCGCCTGGCAATGGCGCGACGGCGCGCCGCTGTCGGCGAACCTGATGGAACTGGTGCCCGGCACCCACCCGGACGCCCTCGAAGTGCGCGCCGAACAACGCATGCAGGAGCCGCTCAACCGCGACATGCTGGTGCTGGTCGGTCACGCCGATCGTCAGCAAGCCGTCGCGATGGCCCAGACCCTGGGCGAGCAATGGCAGGCCAGCGGCCTGTTCGAAAAGGTCCAGTGGAACCTGCAAGCCGACCTGCCGGCCCTGCGCACGCAACTGCTGCAAGGGCGGCTGGCGATGCTTTCGGCGGATGACCGGCAACTTTTGACCAAACATCCCGACGCCTTCATCCAGCAACGGGTGCAGGCGCTGTTCGACCCGTTCACCGGATTCAGTCTGGTGCCGAGCCAGGACGACTGGCTGGGCCTGACCGGGCGCATCCAGAACAGCCAGCCGCAACATGGCGCGGTGCAACTGGACATCGGCAGCGGCGCGTTGATCGCCGATGCCGACGGCAAGAGCTGGGTGCTGCTGCGCGCACGCACCACCGGCAGCGCCTTCGACATGAATCAGCCGCTGCAAGTCGCCGCTCTGCTGCAACACAGCCGTGAGCTGGCAGCGAGCGCCAACGTGCAATTGCTGGCCGCCAGCGGCCTGCTTTACGCCGCCAACGGTCAGCAACAGGCGACCCGGGAAATGACCTGGGTCGGCGGTGGCGCCACCGTCGGCATCCTGTTGCTGTTGCTGCTCGCCTTCCGCCGCTGGCGGGTGCTGCTGGCGTTCATTCCGGTGCTGGTCGGCATGCTGTTCGGGGCTGTGGCCTGTGTTGCGCTGTTCGGGCACATGCATGTGATGACCCTGGTGCTTGGTTCCAGCCTGATCGGAGTGGCGGTGGATTACCCGCTGCACTATCTGTCCAAGAGCTGGAGCCTCAAGCCGTGGCGCAGTTGGCCGGCGCTGCGCCTGACCCTGTCCGGGCTGACGTTGAGCCTGATCACCAGCGCCATCGGTTATCTGGCGCTGGCCTGGACGCCTTTCCCGGCACTGACCCAGATCGCGGTGTTCTCCGCCGCCGGTTTGCTCGGCGCCTACCTGTCGGCGGTGTGCCTGTTGCCGGCGCTGCTGAAAAACGTCGAACTGCGCCCGGCGCAATGGCCGCTGCGGCTTGCCGAACGTCTGGTGCGACTGCGGGAAAATCTGCTCGAACACGTCAGGACTCCGGTGTTGCTGGCCCTGCTGATCGCCTTCTGCGTCGGTGGTCTGCTGCAACTGGAGAGCAAGAACGACATTCGCCAGTGGGTCGGTGCCCCGCAACGCCTGACCGATGAGGCGCAGACCATTGCGCGGATTACCGGTTATCAGCCGACCAGCCAGTTCTTCCTGGTGCGCGCCGCCGACCAGCAGCAATTGCTGGAGCGGCAAGCGGCTTTGAGCGAGCGGCTGGATCAACTGGTCAACCTCGACAAGTTGCAAGGTTATCTGGCGCTCAATCAACTGGTCAGCCCGCCGGCTCAGCAACAACAAGTTCGTGAAGCGCTGAACAAGTTGCCGCCGTTCTGGCAGCCGTTGCTGGAGGTCGGGGTGCCGCTGGCGGCGCTGCAGAACGAACTGCAACAGTTGCAGGCCCTGCCCGCCGAAGACATCGATGCCGCGCTGGCCGGCCCGCTCGGCGAGCCCTACCGCACGTTGTGGCTGGGACGGACCGAGGACGGCGTGGCGGCAATGGTCAGCCTGCAAGGCCTGAACAATCCGTCGCTGCTGCGGGTGCAGGCGCTGGACCTGCCGGGTGTGATGCTGGTGGACCGGCTCGGTGATCTGAACAAGGTATTCGCCCAGACCCAGATCAGCGCCGCTGAACTGAAACTCGCCTCCTGCGTGTTGATCGTGCTGGTGCTGATGCTGCCGTTCGGTCTCGGTGGCGCCCTGCGGATCGTCGCCCTGCCGCTGCTTGCTGCGCTGTGCAGCCTCGCCAGCCTGGGCTGGCTCGGCCAGCCGCTGACCCTGTTCAGCCTGTTCGGCCTGCTGCTGGTGACGGCGATCAGCGTCGACTACGCAATCCTCATGCGCGAGCAGGTCGGCGGCGCGGCCGTCAGCCTGCTCGGCACCTTGCTTGCGGCCGCCACCACCTGGCTGTCGTTCGGCCTGCTGGCGGTGTCGAGTACGCCAGCGGTGAGCAACTTCGGTCTGTCGGTGAGCCTCGGTCTGGCCTTCAGCTTCATGCTCGCGCCGTGGGCCGGGCGTCAGGCCCATGCGGTTGCCGTCACGGAGCGTTCAGCGTGATGGTGTGGATTTTCTGGCTGATGGCCCTGGCGCTGTTCTTCGTCGCCACCCGGGTCGGCCGGCATTTCGGGCTGATCCCGATCGTCAGTCAATTGCTGCTGGCCAGCTTCGGCCTGCCGCTGCTGATGTACTTCTGGATCGAACCGGGCTGGCAACTCAACGGCGCCGAACTGATTGCGCCGGGCTGGCTGAAAAACCTCTACAGCCTGAGCTTCGCCCTGTTGCTGGGGCACATCCTCAGCGACGTGATCGACCTGCGCCTGGACCGTCAGAGCGTGAAGATCGCCCTGCCGAGTTTCGCCGTGCCGTTCACCTGCGGCCTGGCGACGGCGTACTGGCTGTTGCCGACGCAGCCGTGGATCAACTCGCTGGCCATCGGCCTGGTGTTCGCCATCACCGCGATCCCGGTGCTTTACCTGTACCTGCGCCATATCGACTATCCGCCTGCCGCCACCCGGCGCCTGGTGCAGACCGCGATCCTGATCGACCTGACCTGCTGGACTCTGTTCGGCCTCGCTCAGGGCAGCCTGCACCTGAGCAGTCTGTTGTTGCCGCTGGGGCTGGCCTGCGTGCCGGTGCTGCTGCGGGTGTGCGGCATACGCCGGCCATTGACCTACAGCCTCGGTTTCTTTGCGCTGCTGGTGCTGGCCGAACACTACAAACTCAACGCGCTGATTTTCGGCATCGGCTATCTGTTGTGCATGGCCGCGCTCAAGGTGCCGCTGGTGTTGCCGCTGCCGGCGCACTGGATGAACCGCTTGCAGACGTGGGTCGCGATTCCGCTGATCCTCACTTTCGGCATCGTGCAGATCGATGTGCACAGCGCCCTCGCCAGCCTTGGCGCTGTGCAATGGGCAGCGCTCCTGCTGCTGCCGGTCGTTAGCAAAATCGTGGGCAACTGGCTCGGCCTCGGCTGGGCCGGCGCGTCGTTCGCGGGCGCCAGCCGCTGGCGCGAAAGCGTGCTGCTGAACATTCGCGGCTTGAGCGAAATCGTCTTTCTCAATCTGCTGTTGCAACAACAGCTCATCAGCCCGGCGCTGTACTTTGCGCTGATGCTGATGGGTCTGATCGCGACGCTGTTGCCGGCTTTCATCGGCCTGCACCGGGCGTCACTGAATCCTATTGCCGTACCCAGGAGCTCGCGTGCCAATCGTTGAAATGGAATCCCGTCAGGTCGTGATCATCGGCGCCGGCCCCTCCGGCGCCATCGCCGCCGCATTGCTCAAGCGCAAGGGGCACGACGTGCTGGTGATCGAGCGTCAGCATTTCCCGAGGTTCTCCATCGGTGAAAGCCTGCTCTGCCATTGCCTGGATTTCGTCGAAGAGGCCGGCATGCTCGAGGCGGTGAATGCCGCCGGGTTCCAGCGCAAGAACGGTGCGGCGTTTGCCTGGGGCGAGCGCTACAGCGCGTTTGATTTTGCTGACACCTTCACCGCCGGCAAGCCGACGACCCTGCAGGTGCAACGCGCCGACTTCGACAAGTTGCTGGCCGATCAGGCGGCGTTGCAGGGTGCGGAAATCCGCTACGGCGACGCGATTGTCAGCGTCGATTTCGAACGCCCGCGCCCGCAGCTGAATGTGCGTCGCGAGGACGGCAGCGAATACCGCGTCGAAGCCGATTTTGTCCTCGATGCCAGCGGCTACGGCCGCGTGCTGTCACGCCTGCTCGACCTGGAAGCGCCGTCGAATTTCCCGATTCGCCAGGCCGTATTCACCCACGTTGAAGACCATATCGATCATCCCGGTTTCGACCGGGAGAAAATCCTCATCACCATCCACCCGCAGCACCGCGATATCTGGTTCTGGTCGATCCCGTTCAGCAACGGTCGCTGCTCCGTCGGCGTGGTGGCGGCTGCCGAACATTTCGCAGGTCGCGATGCCGATCTCGACGGCTGCCTGCGCGGGTTCATCGCCGAAACCCCGAGCCTGGCCAAGGTGCTGAACAACGCCGTGTGGGATACACCGGCACGCACCCTCGGCGGCTATGCAGCCAACGTCAAAACCCTGCACGGCCCGGGCTTCGCGCTGCTGGGCAACGCGGCGGAATTTCTCGACCCGGTGTTCTCCTCCGGCGTGACCATTGCCATGCGTTCGGCAAGCATGGCCGCCGCTGTGCTGCACCGGCAGTTGCAGGGCGAAGCGGTGGACTGGCAACGGGAGTTCGCCGAGCCGCTGAAGCGCGGGGTCGACACCTTCCGCTGTTACGTCGAAGGCTGGTACGCCAGCACTTTCCAGGACGTGATTTTCCACGAGCAAGGCTCGCCGGAAATCCGCCGCATGATCTGCTCGATCCTCGCCGGTTACGCCTGGGACGAACGCAACCCGTTCGTCAGTGAAGCGCGCCGTCGGTTGAAGACGATCTCCGAACTCTGTGCAAGGGACGACACATGAATTACTTGAGCGACAACTACGTCGAGGAAACCCGTTTCGGCTTCTGGTTCCTGCGCAGCCACACCTGGCAACACCATGTGCTGCGCGTGGCGATCAACGATCTGCGCGGGCTGTTCAGCGAATCGTTGCCAGCCAACCCGGTGCTGCTGGATGCCGGTTGCGGCCAGGGCAAGTCGTTCGGCCACCTGCGCCAGACCTTCGCGCCACAGCGCCTGATCGGCGTCGATGCCGATCCGCACAGCCTTGAACTGAGCGCTGCCGAGGCCGCACGTCAGGGCTTCGACGTCGAGCTGATCGGCAGCGACTGCGCGACGCTCAATGTGCCGGACGCCAGCGTCGACCTGCTGTTCTGTCACCAGACCTTCCATCATCTGGTCGAGCAGGAAAAAGCCCTCGCCGAGTTCTATCGAGTGCTCAAGCCGGGCGGTTATCTGCTGTTCGCCGAGTCCACCGAGGCTTACATTGATACGTGGGTGATTCGCTGGCTGTTCCGCCATCCGATGCACGTACAAAAGAGTGCGGCGCAGTACCTGGAGATGATTCGCCAGCAGGGTTTCGAGTTCGGCGAACAGAACGTTTCGTACCCGTATCTGTGGTGGAGCCGGTCGAAGGATTTCGGTTTGCTCGAACGTTTTGGCCTGCGCCAGCCCAAGCCCTTTGGCCAACGGGAAGAAACCCTGGTCAACGTGGTGGCCCGCAAACCGCTGCAAGGTGATAACTGATGCCACACATCGCATGTGGGAGCGAGCTTGCTCGCGAAAACGGTATTTCAGACACCAGAAAGGTTGAATGTGAGATCGCATTCGCGAGCAAGCTCGCTCCCACAGTGTCCGATGTATGCCGTTTTTTTGTGCTCGTCGTTGTACTGTTCTTGAGTGCCTGCGCCAGTCGGGCGCCGCTGCCGGTTGGCAACCCGAACCTGGCGCTGCCGATGCAATTGCATATCGAGCGGCATCTGGCCGGGCAACAGCAAGACTGGTTGCTGGTGATCCAGCGCGAAGGCCCCGGCATCCGCTGGTCGATGATGGATCCACTGGGCATTCCCCAGGCGCGTCAGCAGTTGATCGACGGGCACTGGCAGGCTGACGGCCTGCTGCCGCCCAACCCGGAAGCCCGGGAACTGTTCGCCGCGCTGCTGTTCGCCCTGACCCCATCGGGCGAACTGTCGCGCAACTACCCCGACGCGCAGCAACAGGGCGGCCAACGTTCCCTGCCGGCGCGCTGGGACATCCGTTACACCCAACCCTTGAGCTTCGAATTGAATCTGCCCCAAGGCCCGCACTATCGCGTAACGCCACTCGGTGAACCGACGTCATGACCGCCTACCTCAATGCCCTCGGCGTGATCTGCGCCCTGGGGCGCGACAAGCAAGCCGTGGCACGCAACCTGTTTGCCGGCGACTGCTCGGGCATGCGCCGCGAGTCCGGCTGGGTGCCGGAGCGCGAGCTGCCGGTGGCCGCTGTGCACGGCGATCTGGCGCCGATTCCAGATGCCTTGGCCGACCAGCGCAGCCGCAACAACCAACTGTTGCTGGAAGCCGCGTTGCAGATTCGCGATGACATCGAGCAGGCGATCCAGACTTACGGTCGTGATCGCATCGGCGTGGTGCTTGGCACCAGCACTTCGGGTATCGACGAGGCCAGTCGCGGCTTGGCGCACTACATTCGGGACCACCAGTTCCCGGCCGATTACGACTACCGGCAACAGGAACTCGGCGCTCCGGCGAATTTCCTCGCCGACTGGCTGCAACTGAGCGGCCCGACCTATGTGATTTCAACTGCCTGCACCTCCAGCGCACGCGCACTGATGAGCGCCCGGCGCCTGCTTGATCTGGGCCTGTGCGACGCAGTGCTGTGCGGCGGTGTCGACAGCCTGTGCAAGCTGACCCTCAATGGTTTCAGTGCGCTGGAAGCCGTGTCGGACGAGCGCTGCAATCCGTTTTCCGCCAACCGAAACGGCATCAACATCGGCGAAGCGGCGGTGCTGTTCGTGATGAGCAAAGAACGCGGCGCAGGGCCGGGCATCGCCCTGCTCGGCGCTGGCGCCAGCTCCGACGCGCACCACATTTCCGCGCCGGAGCCGACCGGCCGTGGCGCGCGGCAATCGATGCAGAAAGCCCTCGATCAGGCCCAACTGCAAGCCGGCGATATCAGCTACCTGAACCTGCACGGCACCGCGACTCAACACAACGACGCCATGGAAAGCCTGGCCGTCGCCGCGCTGTTTGTCGACGGCGTGCCGTGTTCCTCGACCAAACCGATGACCGGCCACACTCTCGGTGCCGCCGGCGCACTGGAAGCGGCGTTCTGCTGGTTGAGCCTGAGTGCCGACAATCCCGACCACGCCTTGCCGCCGCACATCTGGGACGGCCAGGCCGACCCGGCACTGCCAGCGTTGAAGTGGGTGACCGCAAGCGAACGCCTGGCGTCCACTGCACCCCGCTACCTGATGAGCAATTCGTTTGCCTTCGGTGGCAATAACGTCAGCCTGATTATCGGAGACGCCCCATGACCCACTGGCCGCTCGCCGAACTGCTGCCCCACGCTGGCGACATGATCCTGATCGACCGGATCCTGAGCTTTGACGACGAACAGATCCACACCACCCTCACCGTCCGGCCCGGCGGCCTGTTCAGCCTGCCCGACGGCAGCCTGCCGGCCTGGGTCGGCGTCGAGCTGATGGCGCAAAGCGTCGCCGCGTTCGCCGGCTGCCATGCACGACAGAAAGGCAATCCGGTGGAGCTGGGTTTTCTGCTCGGCACACGCAAGTTCGAATGCAATGTCGCGGCCTTTCCGGTCGGCAGCGAACTGACCATCCATGGCCTGCGCTCGCTGGAAGACGACAACGGCATGGGGGTATTCGAATGCCATATCAACGCGCCCGGCATCGAGGCCAGCGCCCGGCTGAACGTGTTCCGCCCGCCGCAGGCGGCGGACTATCTGGAACAAACCCGCAACGAAACCAACAAGGAGTCGAACGATGACTGAATCAATACTGGTCACCGGCTCCAGCCGTGGCATCGGTCGCGCCATCGCCCTGCGTCTGGCCAGCGCCGGCCACGATATCGTCCTGCATTGCCGCAGCGGCGTGAGCGAAGCAAAAGCGGTGAAAGCCGAAGTCGAAGCGCTCGGCCGCAACGCGCGCATCCTGCAATTCGACGTGGCTGACCGCGAAAGCTGCAAAACCATCCTCGAAGCCGATGTTGAAGCCCACGGCGCCTATTACGGCGTGGTGCTCAACGCCGGCCTGACCCGCGACGGCGCCTTTCCGGCCCTGAGCGACGACGACTGGGACGTGGTGCTGCGCACCAACCTCGACGGCTTCTACAACGTCCTGCACCCGGTGATGATGCCGATGATCCGCCGCCGCGCCGCTGGTCGCATCGTTTGCATCACCTCGGTTTCGGGACTGATCGGCAATCGCGGCCAGGTCAATTACAGCGCCTCGAAAGCCGGCGTGATCGGCGCCGCGAAAGCCTTGGCGATCGAACTGGCCAAGCGCAAGATCACGGTCAACTGCGTTGCGCCGGGCCTGATCGATACGGCGATGCTCGATGAAAACGTGCCGGTGGAAGAACTGATGAAAATGATCCCCGCACAACGCATGGGCACGCCTGAAGAGGTGGCCGGTGCGGTGAATTTCCTGATGTCGGCGGAAGCGTCGTACATCACCCGCCAGGTGCTGGCGGTCAACGGAGGCTTGTGCTGATGAAGCGCGTTGTCGTCACCGGCATGGCCGGCATTACCTCGCTGGGCAGCGACTGGGACACCATCGCCGGCAATTTCGCCGCCAACCGCAGCGGCATCCGCCGGATGGACGAGTGGGATCGTTTCAGCGAGCTCAACACGCGCCTGGCCGGGCCCATCGATGATTTCCAGGTACCGGCGCACTGGACCCGCAAGCAGCTGCGCAGCATGGGCCGGGTTTCACGCCTGGCCGTCTGCGCGGCGGAAAAAGCGCTGGCCGATGCCGGCCTGCTTGGCGACGAGTCGATCAAGGACGGGCGCATGGGCGTGGCCTGTGGTTCGTCCACCGGCAGCACCGACGAAATCAAGGCGTTCGGCAACATGCTGCTCAACTCGGTGGCCGAAGGCCTTAATGCCAACTCCTATGTGCGGATGATGCCGCACACCACGGCGGCGAACATCAGCATCTTCTTCGGCCTCACCGGCCGTTTGATCCCGACCTCCAGCGCCTGCACCAGTGGCAGCCAGGGTATCGGCTACGCCTACGAGGCGATCAAGTTCGGACGTCTGCCGCTGATGCTCGCCGGTGGCGCCGAAGAGCTGTGCCCGACCGAAGCCATGGTGTTCGACGCGCTGTACGCCACCAGCCTGAAAAACGATGCACCGCACACCTCGCCACGCCCGTACGACAAGGGCCGCGACGGTCTGGTGATCGGTGAAGGCGGCGGCATGCTGGTGCTTGAAGAGCTGGAGCACGCCCTTGCCCGCGGAGCACACATTCACGCCGAAATCGTCGGCTTCGGCAGCAACGCCGACGGCCAGCACACCACCCGCCCCGAACAAGTCACCATGCGCCGGGCGATGGAACTGGCGCTGGAAGACGCAGGCCTTGCGCCGGACGTCATCGGCTACGTCAACGGCCACGGCACCGCCACTGAACAGGGCGATGTCGCTGAGACCCTGGCCACCAGTGCCCTGTTCGGCGAACGCATGCCGATCAGTTCGCAAAAGAGCTTCCTGGGCCATACCCTCGGCGCCTGCGGGGCGCTGGAATCGTGGTTCAGCATCGAGATGCTCAACCGTGACCTGTACGTGCACACGCTCAACCTCGATGAGGTCGATCCGCACTGCGGTAAGCTTGATTACCTGCGCGGCGAGTTCCGCCAGATGAGCCACGAATACGTGATGAACAACAATTTCGCTTTTGGTGGCGTCAACACTTCGTTGATTTTCCGCCGCTGGCACTGACCGCAACATTTCTGGAGTGAAGGGAATGACTCAGTTTCACCGCATCGCCGCCATCCTGGCCCTGGCTTTCGTACTCGGCGGTTGCACCAGCAAACCGGTATACAACGCAAAGGAAGAGTTTTCCAGCAACCTGGGCTTCACCGACGCGCAGATGAGCCGTGCCATTGTCACGGCGCTGAATGACCGCCAGTGGGTCGTGCAATCGGTACGTCCGGGCATGATCAAAGCCGCCATCACTGTGCGCGGCCGCCATCACGCCGAAGTCGACATTCCGTTCAGCGCGACTTCGTTCGAGATCGACTACCGCAGCAGCTACGGCCTGGACGCCAAGGACGGCAAGATCCACGGTAACTACAATCGCTGGGTCAATCGTCTGCGTGACAACGTACTCAAAGAGCTGTCGATCAACCCGGACATCGAAGCCGTCAATAACCTGGGCATCATCAAGCAAGGCGCCGATGAGCCGACTTACCTGAGCTTCCGTGAAGGCGTCAAACGCGCTACCGACGCCGGCCTGCTCGACGGCAGCGTGAAGTTCTACCTGGCCGGCGAAGTGCTGCCCAACCAGGTGCGCAAACTCGACACCGTCAGCAGTAGCCGCAAGACCAACGGTTCGAACAAATCCGACGCCGACGCCTGCTTCTGGGCGCTGCAATCGGCCCTCGCGACCTTGCAGGCAGCGGCGAAGAAAGCCGATGCGAATGCGGTAATCAACATCGCCAGCGTCGACCAGCGCGACCTGTACAAAGACACCGAAAAATTCCAGTGCCGCGCCGGGCTGGTGGTGTCGAGTGTGGCGTTGCGCGGGGATCTGGCGCACGTGGATTGATTGAGCCGTCGGAAACGACAAAGGGCGCCATTCGGCGCCCTTTTTTCCATCTATTGCACAAAAAACTGCACACAAGGAAAGCTCAGCGTTTCTATTCGGAAAAGTCCCACATTCAGCGCATTTTCTACTCTGTAAGGTCAGTGGTGCCGCGATCAAGCGGCACACCTCAAGGACGAAAAAATGCGTAAAAAAGCGGTAATCGTTTTCAGCGGCGGGCAGGATTCCACGACTTGTTTGATCCATGCCTTGTCAAAGTACGACGAGATTCACTGCGTCACGTTTGATTACGGACAACGCCATCGCGAAGAAATCGACGTAGCACGTCGACTGGCGAAAGAACTGGGTGTGACTGCGCACAGCGTGATGGACGTGAAGGTACTCAACGACTTGACCGTCAGCAGCCTGACGCGTCACAACATCCCCATACCGTCCGCCAATTCATCCGGAAACGATTTGCCCAACACATTCGTACCTGGAAGAAACATTCTGTTTTTAACGCTCGCGTCGGTTTATGCGTATCAAATTCGGGCTCAGACTGTGATTACAGGTGTCTGCGAAACAGATTTTTCTGGCTACCCGGATTGTCGTGATGATTTCGTTAAAACGCTAAATGAAGCTATCAACTTAGGCATGGAATATGAACTGCGGCTAGAAACGCCACTGATGTGGTTGACCAAGGCCGAAATCTGGGCGCTGGCCAGTTATCATGATCGGCTCGACTTTGTTCGCGAACATACACTGTCTTGCTATAACGGGATAAAGGCTGGTGGCTGTGAGGAATGTGATGCTTGTGCTCTTCGCTCCAAGGGACTAGACGAGTTCCTGAAAAACAAGAAAAAATTCACAAACAGTTTGAGATATCGATTGAGCTTAAGTTAACTCCCCAACGAACAGGAGGAGGAGCGTAATAACGCCCCTCCCCCGATGCCTGCTATGCGACCTTACTCTCCGCAACAAACCTTCTAAAAAGCGACCTTGCTCCGTACGCGGGAAAAACATTGAAAAATGCAAAAAACATTTTTATGGTGATTTGCACCATCACGATTGACAATATTTCATCACTCTCCAGCACACCATAAAAAGCTATAAAACAAAAAAGTACACTATCGATCAGAACTGCAAAAAACGTACTAAAAAAGACACGCAGGAAGAGATACCTAGAATTTGTCAACTGCTTAATTTTGCACAAGAGGTATGAATTAATGTATTCGGAAAACAGAAACGAAACCGATGAGGCCAACAACACCGAGGAAACATGCGATACCACTTCACCATAAGGTTCATCAAGTTTCCAATCCGCCACTCCCGGCATCATTTTTGCCGCACTCAACAATAAGATAATCAGCGCATTGCTCAGAAATCCAAAAAAAAATTGCCCTTCTGGCCAGCTTGAACCCATACAACTCATTCAACATATCGACTACGAGAAAGGTCAGAGGATAGAGAAAAACCCCGGGTGTCAGAACGACGTCAAATTGCTCGATATAGATCAGCTTTGTCGCGCCAATATTCGAGAACACATACAACACCAAGAGCAACAGGTTTAATACAACATAGACCATCCAGGATCGTTCATGACGGTCTGCCAAATCATAGGCGGTCACGGCTGCACTCGTAGAATAATATTTCCTGTATATACTTTTGACCTCGGCCCTGCTGAGATCATCAATCAAATCACTTTTTAGAAGCTCCGCCAATTTAAGCTTAATCAGCTTGCCAGTTGAAACAATCATGACTACAGCCAGCTTCTTATCCGACTCAAAACCCACAAGCTTATACTTATCTCTCATAACTTCAATAGTTTCCGACATTAAACCTTTCCTCTATCAAATCTCCTATGATACGTACACCAACATCGAACTCTGAGCCGGTGACAATTATGAATTTTCTGGTACGCTCGTCATATACAAGCTTTTCATTCTTGCTAATCGATACGCCTTTTCTAACTATCAGAAGGTCACCCACCTCATTGGCCCCGACTATCTCACTCTCCAAAAGCACGCCTATTAGATTACTCGCCGCTCCGAAGTAGTAGGTCAAAGGATGCGATATAGCCAACTCGCCGATCCTTTTATCCAAACTCTGAAGCAGCAAGCTTTCTTTGATGATCGGAACTGCGGCTGGATTCATATTCCCGTGCAAAGAAACAGTGGATTCAATTATTTCCCGCTCTTCAAAATCAACAGTTTCAATCTCCTTGTAAGATACCCCGAAAAAATCCGATATCTTCCGGATCGTAGATTGCTGCACGTTAACCACTCTACCCTCCAGAATATTATAGATAGTTGTCCTGGTTAACCCACTGGAGTTACACAGTGAAATTCTCGTCTCACCTCGGCTTTCTATCAGGTACTTAATATTCCTTTTTAGCTTTTCTGTTTTTTCTTTCTTATGCATTAAATATCTGCCAATCATTTTATAGGTTGAAGCTCATCCGCTACTTGTTGGAATGTTGCAGATTGCTGCCAAACGCTGATGAATTGTACAGCCACAGCAGCATGTTTAAATCAACGTTGAATACTAAACATCGAATAGAAGATAAATCCCACAATATTGAAAGACGTTACCCACAGGCATCCGCAAAGAATCATTTAATTACACAAACGTTCAATTATTTGATTAATAGAAGCGAAATTATTAGTTATAAATACATCCGCTTTCCACGCCCTTCGCTGAGCACCTATGAATAACTGGAAGTGGATGTCACTACTCATAAAAAACCAGAAGGAGTTCCGAAATGAAAAAAATTGATTCCTACCCCACGCAATCGCTAGGTACAAGTAATCCAGCCACGCCCGACCAACTCGAGACCACTGTCCGCGTCACCTCCCACCTCTCGCTTAAACCGGAAACGCTTAGCCACATTTTCACAATCCTTCCGGAGGTCGACACTGAGTCATTGCTTTGCCATGCGTCCGAAAACCTCGCTTCGCTCAATATCATGGCTACGAATCTCGCGGGCGAGGTGGAAGGGCCGCAGCGGAACGTAACGTTGGCTATTCAGCAGCTCACCGTCCTGAGCGAGTTGCTGGTGAATCGGGCGCTGGACAACCTGGATCCTCCTTGAAAAAGAGCCTGCAAACTCACTGAACGCTGACTACCGAGTATCCGCACCTATTACCTAATGGAGTTCTTCTGTCATGGATCGATACAGGCCTATCACCGGAATTGACTGCGAAATACCTTCACTCCTGATCGACACTCAAGCACCACTGGACGTACTTCACGAAATAGCCGCCTATCGCATACGCACTGCGACACAGTTTCTTGAAAATCTGGCGTTCAGCGAGGGCATTTACAGTGAGTTGGCGAAGGTATTGGTCACATCGTTGCGCGATGGCTGTGACTTGTTGGATGTGATCGGGCGCAGATTGCAGGATGAAACTTCGACTCAGGAGGTAATGCAATCAAACCTTTGAAAATGACAAAGGGCGCCTTTCGGCGCCCTTTCACAAACAGGTTGGCTTGTCATCGCCTGTCACCTGTCTGGCTCTGCGATGGCTGGTTGCCCAGGATCCTCAGAGTCTCACAAGCCCCTTTCGGGAACGCCGGCAGTATTGCCTGAAACCTCATGTCGAGCAACGGCTGGCATTTGGCTTCGATGCGCCACTTCCGTTGCCATCACAGTCCCAACGCCCGTCTGACCGCAGTTTTAATGGCGTGAAACTCGTCTGTTGCAAGATGTGAGATCAGGTAAATGCGCTTGCCTTGCCGATCCCGGCTTTTGATCCGATCAAGCCGCGAAAGGCTGACCGTGGCAATCATGTCGCACTTTGCCCAACAAGTCGGACTGGCCCCCTGAAGGTGACTTGCAAGTTCAAGATGGTGCCCAAGCAAACAATCAGGGGCGGTGGTACTCAACGGCACTACTGTTACCAACAGGCTGTTGGTTCGATGTTTACGTATCACAACAACAGGTCTGACTTTGACCATCTCGGGGACTTCATAACCCCTGAAATCGCAAATCAAAACGCTGCCCTCCTTAGGCTGATATCGAAGTGGCATCCGTGACACTCGTTTGAAAAAGAACTGATTTTGCGCAACAACGGCCATATTCCCTAAGACAGTTCCGTTTCTCGAAATGTACGGAGTCGAGCCAACCAAACCTGTTCACCACAACTACACTCGCTCAAACAGGTCGACACACTACGCCTGCCGGAACGGCGAGCCCGGTTGATCACTCGCGGTTCTCTTTCACCGTCAAGGAGATGACCATGCAAGCGAAAGCCCTGATCACCGCCACCCTTATCGGCCTGCTCCCCAGCGCCAGCCACGCCACCAATCTGATGTACATGCCGTTCGAAACAGTCGTGTCGGATGCGATGCGTGCCGGGCGGCTGGATGGCAGTGTGAAGTTTTATCTGGTCGGCAACGGGCCTCAGGGCACTCAGCGGTTGTTGCAGCGCGGAGTGGTCAGTGACTTGAAGACCAACGGCTTCAACAAGAGCGATCACGACTCGTGCGAGTGGGTGCTGCAGTCGAATCTGATTGCGTTGCAGGCCGAAGCCAAGCGTGTCGGGGCGAATGCGGTGACCAATATCGTCAGCTACTACGACCAGCACGTACGCAAGGATCTGAATACTTACGAATGTCGCGCCGGGGTGTTTGTGACGCGCGTGGCATTGAAGGGGGATCTGGTGCGGCTGCCCTGATCAACCGGCTTCAACCTTGCGCGTGAGCAACTCGACGAATGCCTTGGCCATCGGTGATTTCTGGTCCTTGCGCTGCACCAGCCACACGGCCGAAATCGCTTCAGGATCGAGCAAGGGTCGATAAACCACGCCATCGATGCGCATCCGCTGATAGGACGCCGGCAGCACCGACACGCCCAAACCCGCCGCTACCAGACCGATGATGGTCATGGCTTCGCCCGCCTCCTGTGCAAAATGCGGACTGAATCCGGCATCTCGGGCCAGGTTGATGAGTTGCGAGTACAAACCACTGCCGTAGCTGCGCGGAAAAAACACAAACGGTTCGAGGGCCAGTGCCGAGAGGAACAGCCCCTCTTCAGAGCCCTGCGCCAGCGGATGTTTGGAGCTGAGCACGGCCACCAGCGGCTCGCGCATCAGTTCGACCACGCTGAGCGAATCCGGCAAACCCAGCGGCCGCATGATGCCGACCTCGATCGACTCGTCCACCAGCGCATCTGCCACCTGAGTGCTGCTCATCTCCCGCAGGTTCAGATGCACGGCCGGGAAGCGTTGGCGAAACGAGAAGATCGCCTGGGGAATGGTCGAGTTGAATGGCGCCGACGAGGTGAAGCCGATCTTCAGTTCACCCAGCTCGCCAAGTTGCGCGCGGCGGGCCACGTCGGCTGCTTTATCGACTTGCGCGAGCACCAGCCGCGCTTCCTCCAGAAACAGTCGCCCGGCCTCGCTGAGCTCGACCCGACGATTGGTACGCTCGAAAAGCCGCGCGCCGACTTCCTGTTCCAGTGCCTGAATCTGCTGGCTCAGCGGTGGCTGGGAGATACCCAGCACCTGTGCGGCGCGGCCAAAGTGCAGTTCTTCGGCCACGGCGATGAAGTAGCGCAGATGACGCAATTCCATGAACACTCCATTAGGTCGTTAAAACTATCAAACAGGTCGAACAATATATTGGATAGAAACATTAGCCAGCTATATGATTTTTTCACTGCCTGCCCGCACCCTCCGAGGTCCGATGTGAAAACCGCCGTCGCTCCACTGGCCCATGAAGTTCCGCCCGCTGCGGCGGACGATGTGCTGACCGAACTGCAAGAGATCTACATCGAGAAAGGCACGCCCGCGTTCATGCGCACGGTACTTGCGCTGTTCAGCGGCGGCTTCGCGACGTTCGCCCTGCTGTACTGCGTGCAGCCGATGATGCCGTTGCTGTCCCACGAATATTCGATCAACGCGGCGCAGAGCAGCCTGATCCTGTCGGTGGCCACCGGCATGCTGGCGTTCGGTCTGCTGATCACTGGCCCGATTTCCGATCGGATCGGGCGCAAACCGGTGATGGTTGCCGCACTGTTTGCCGCTGCGTTGTGCACCGTCGCCAGTTCGATGATGCCGAGCTGGCACGGCGTGCTGATCATGCGTGCGCTGATCGGGTTGTCGTTGAGTGGTCTGGCGGCGGTGGCAATGACGTACCTGAGCGAGGAAATTCACCCGCAGCACATCGGTCTGGCAATGGGTTTGTACATCGGCGGCAACGCGATCGGCGGGATGAGCGGGCGTCTGATCACCGGCGTGCTGATCGACTTCGTCAGCTGGCACACGGCGATGATGGTGATCGGTGGTCTGGCGCTGATCGCGGCGGCGGTATTCTGGAAAATCCTGCCGGAGTCGCGCAACTTCCGTTCCCGCTCGCTGCACCCACGCAGCCTGCTCGACGGCTTCACCATGCACTTTCGCGATGCCGGCCTGCCGCTGCTGTTCCTCGAAGCGTTCGTGCTGATGGGCGCGTTCGTCACCCTGTTCAACTACATCGGTTATCGCCTGCTGGCCGAGCCGTATCACCTGGATCAAGTGTTCGTGGGGCTGTTGTCGGTGGTGTACCTGTCGGGCATCTACAGCTCGGCGAAAATCGGTTCGCTGGCCGACAAACTGGGCCGCCGCAAAGTGCTGTGGGCCATCATTGCCCTGATGTTCGCCGGCCTCGCCCTGACGATGTTCACGCCGCTGCCACTGGTGATCGTCGGCATGCTGGTTTTCACCTTCGGCTTCTTCGGCGCCCACTCGGTGGCCAGCAGCTGGATCGGCCGCCGGGCGCTCAAGGCCAAGGGCCAGGCGTCGTCGCTGTACCTGTTCAGCTATTACGCCGGGTCGAGTATCGCCGGGACGGCAGGCGGGGTGTTCTGGCACCTTGGCGGCTGGAACGGTATTGGTTTGTTCAACGGCGCGCTATTGCTGGTGGCGCTGTTGGTGGCGTTGAAGCTGGCGAAGTTGCCGCCTTTGGGTGGTGGCGAAAAGGTTTAGCCACAACTGCGCCCTAGCAGTAACGGCGGGCCAAGGTACACTGACGGCATTCGTCTGCTTTGGTAAAGGAAGCCAGAATGCGCCTGGACCGTCTCCACATTAAGAATTTTCGTTGCTACGAAGATGCCACGTTCGACTTTCAGCCGGGATTCAATCTGGTGGTGGGGGTTAATGGGAGCGGGAAGACGTCGCTGCTGAATGCTGTAGCACAAAGCTTTAACGATATCTTCGGTTCAGTCGGCCATCCTATGACGCTTTCCGACGATGAAGATGTGCGCACGGTCATCAACCATCACGAAAATGGAAACCGATTCGAAAGGGTTTTTCCGCTGGTTTTAGAGGGCCACGGCAAAGCGTTTCAATCTTCATCCTGGGCTCGGGCAAAACATCAACCTTCACACGGTTCGATTCCTCCTATACCTGTGGTGGACATCAACGCTCTCAACTCATCCTCTGCGCTCGCAGGCAAGATTGACCTTCCGCTGATCGCCTTTTATCGAGCAGACCGCCGCTGGACTATCGCCAACACGTCTACCGAACAGGCTGCATCACTGAAACTGTCGCGACTTGATGGTTATAAGAATTGGTCGAACACAGCCACCAATCTGCAAGACTTTGAAAGTTGGTTCGTTAAAAAGACATTGGAGCAACTGCAAAAAGCTTTCCGGTCTGCAAAGCCAGTAACTGAGTTTTACGATGAGCTTTCACTGGTAAATTCTGCCTTGCAAGTGATGTTACCGGGCTCAAGTGGACTTTATTACGACGTCGAACTTGCGAGCTTGATTGTTGAAATGGGCGGCAACGCCACTTCGAAGTTCAGCAATCTAAGTGATGGTCAACGCGGGATGATTGCATTGTTCGCCGATATCGCCCGCCGCATGTGCATCCTCAACCCCCACATGGGCAAAGATGTCCTGAAAAACACCTCAGGCGTGGTCATCATCGACGAACTGGATATCCACCTTCACCCGGCCTGGCAACGCAGCATCGTGCCTGCATTGAGACAGGCTTTTCCCAAAGTCCAATTCATCGCCGCAAGCCACTCCCCACAAATCATCGGCAGCCTGAAACCTGAAGAAGTAATCCTGTTGCACAACGGGGATCCGACTCATCCGCGGGTCACCTACGGTCTGGATTCCAGCAGCGTGCTTGAAGAGGTAATGGGCGTTACGCAGCGCGAACCAGAAATCGAAGATCTGCTGTCCGAGCTTTTTTCCACGTTGGAAGACAACGACCTCGAAAAGGCAAAATCACAACTTGAGGCGCTGAAAAAGAAAGCTCCCGACCTACCGGAATTCGCCGGCGCCGAAGCACTGATCAGGCGCAAGGAGATTCTCGGCAAATGAAGCGAGTGCTCAAAGGAACTGAACCCGCTTCATTTACAGATTGGAAAAACTCGGCGAACGACGAGTGGAGCCCAACTTACCCAACGCTACAAAACCCGCAAAAACGGGATTTGCATAATGCCCTGCTTAAGGAGCAAGGCTTCTTCTGCTGTTATTGCGGCCAGGAAATAGATGCCTCGACCAGCCATATCGAGCACTTCAGACCTCAAGAGCATTTCGAAGAGTTGGCGTTGGAGTTTCACAACCTTCATGCCTCCTGCCTGCGAGAAACCAAGCCCGGCAATCCGTTGCACTGCGGCCATAAGAAGGGCAACTGGTTCGACGAAAACCAACATATTTCTCCCACCGACGAGAACTGTGAACAGCGCTTCCGATATCTGCGAACCGGCGAAATCCAGCCAAAAGATTCTGACGACCTTCCCGCCACAAAGATGATCGAGGTATTGGCGCTAGACATCGCCTACCTCAAAAATCGACGGCAGGACACAATCCGCCGCCTCTTCGATGATGAGTTTGTCATGCAAGTCAGCGAGGAAGAACTTGAGCGGTTGGTGACGGCGATCCGAAATACCGCGATTCCCGATCAAAAAACCTTCGACCACATCATCGCCCGCTACGCCGAACAGCTCCTTGGACGCTAAACCCATCGCAAACAAAAACGCCCGGCATAAGCCGGGCGTTTTTGTTTTCTACCATTAGAGCTGAGCGCCGATCACTGGTGATACTGCGCCGACAACTCATGTACGGCACGCAAGAACGCACCCGCATGCTCAGGATCAACTTCCGGCGTGATGCCGTGGCCGAGGTTGAACACGTGGCCGCTGCCCTTGCCGTAGCTGGCGAGGATGCGCCCGACTTCAGTGCGGATCGCTTCAGGTTTGGCATAGAGCACGGTCGGGTCCATGTTGCCTTGCAGCGCAACCTTGTCACCAACAAGGGCGCGGGCGTTGCCGATGTCGCAGGTCCAGTCCAGACCCAGCGCATCGGCGCCAGCGTCGGCGATGCTTTCCAGCCACAGGCCGCCGTTCTTGGTGAAGAGGATCACCGGCACTTTGCGACCGTCGTGCTCGCGGATCAGGCCGCTGACGATTTTCTTCATGTAGGCCAGGGAGAATTCCTGATACGCCGCCGCCGACAGGTTGCCGCCCCAGGTGTCGAAAATCTGCACCGCTTGCGCACCGGCCTGGATCTGGCCGTTGAGGTACCCAGTCACCGACTGCGCCAGCTTGTCCAGCAGCAGGTGCATGGCTTGCGGGTTGTCGTAGAGCATCGCCTTGGTCTTGCGGAAGTCTTTCGACGAGCCGCCTTCGACCATGTAGGTGGCGAGGGTCCACGGGCTGCCGGAGAAACCGATCAGCGGCACGCGACCGTTCAGTTCGCGGCGGATGGTGCTGACCGCGTCCATCACGTAGCCGAGGTCTTTGTGTGGATCCGGGATCGGCAGGGCTTCGATGTCGGCCAGGGTGCTGACGACTTTCTTGAAGCGCGGACCTTCACCGGTCTCGAAGTACAGGCCCTGGCCCATGGCATCGGGAATGGTGAGGATGTCGGAGAACAGGATCGCCGCGTCCAGTTGCGGATAGCGGTCGAGGGGTTGCAGCGTGACTTCGCAGGCGAATTCCGGATTCATGCACAGGCTCATGAAATCACCGGCCTGGGCGCGGCTGGCGCGGTATTCCGGCAGGTAGCGGCCGGCCTGGCGCATCATCCACACAGGGGTGATGTCTACGGGTTGCTTGAGCAGGGCGCGGAGGAAACGGTCGTTCTTCAGGGCAGTCATGTCGGCATCCGGAAAAAAAGTGCGGGCATTTTCTCAGAGCGCGACGCAAAAGGCACGGATGCAGGTCAGCCTTTTGTCTATCGGGTCAATTTGTCGCAACAAATACGGGGCATCAGCAACAGCGAGAAACAACTGTGGGAGCGAGCTTGCTCGCGAATAGGCCTGTACATCCAACATTGAAGTTGACTGACAGGCCGCTTTCGCGAGCAAGCTCGCTCCCACAGAGTTATTGCTTTTGTTTCAGGATCCGGGTTTAGACGCCCAGGTAATCCAGGATCCCTTCCGCCGCATTGCGGCCTTCGAAGATAGCCGTCACCACCAGGTCGGACCCGCGCACCATGTCGCCACCGGCGAAGATTTTCGGGTTGCTGGTCTGGTGCTTGTACTGACCTTGCTCGGGCGCAACGACGCGACCCTGGCTGTCGGTCTGGATCTCGAACTGCTCGAACCATGGCGCCGGGCTCGGGCGGAAACCGAAAGCGATGACCACGGCGTCGGCCGGGATGATCTCTTCGGAGCCCGGAATCGGCTCGGGGCTGCGACGGCCACGGGCGTCCGGTTCGCCGAGACGGGTCTCGACCACTTTCACGCCTTCGACCTTGTCCTCGCCAACGATGGCGATCGGCTGGCGGTTGTAGAGGAATTTCACGCCTTCTTCCTTGGCGTTCTTCACCTCTTTTCGCGAGCCGGGCATGTTCGCTTCGTCACGACGATAGGCGCAGGTCACCGACTTGGCGCCCTGGCGGATCGACGTGCGGTTGCAGTCCATCGCCGTGTCGCCGCCGCCCAGCACCACGACCTTCTTGCCTTTCATGTCGACGAAATCTTCCGGCGACTTTTCAAAGCCCAGGTTGCGGTTGACGTTGGCGATCAGGAAGTCCAGCGCGTCATACACGCCTGGCAGATCTTCACCGGCAAAACCGCCCTTCATGTAGGTGTAGGTACCCATGCCCATGAACACGGCATCGTATTCGGCGAGCAGCTGCTCCATGGTCACGTCCTTGCCGACCTCGGTGTTGAGGCGGAATTCGATGCCCATGCCGGTGAAGACTTCGCGGCGATTGCTCAGCACGGTCTTCTCGAGCTTGAACTCGGGGATGCCGAAGGTCAGCAGACCGCCGATTTCCGGGTTCTTGTCGAACACCACCGGAGTCACGCCGCCGCGCACCAGCACGTCGGCACAACCGAGGCCCGCCGGGCCCGCGCCGATGATCGCGACACGCTTGCCGGTCGGTTTGACCTTGGACATGTCCGGGCGCCAGCCCATGGCGAACGCGGTGTCGGTGATGTACTTCTCGACCGAACCGATGGTCACCGCACCGAAGCCGTCGTTAAGGGTGCACGCACCCTCGCACAGACGATCCTGCGGGCACACCCGGCCGCAGACTTCCGGCAGGGTGTTGGTCTGGTGCGACAGCTCGGCGGCCTGGAGGATGTTGCCCTCGGCTACCAGTTTCAACCAGTTCGGAATGAAGTTGTGCACCGGGCACTTCCATTCGCAATACGGGTTGCCGCAACCCAGGCAGCGGTGGGCCTGATCGGCCGACTGCTGGGGTTTGAACGGTTCGTAGATTTCCACGAATTCTTTCTTGCGTTGACGCAACAGTTTCTTCTTCGGATCCTTGCGCCCGACATCGATGAACTGGAAGTCGTTATTCAGACGTTCAGCCATTGTTAAAACCTCATCAAACTCTTCAGGCGCATATCACTGCGGGTTGGCACGGGTGCTGGAAAGCAACGACTTCAGGTTGGCAGCCTTCGGCTTGACCAGCCAGAAACGACGCAAGTAGTCATCGAGGTTCTCGGCGAGTTCACGACCCCACTCGCTGTCGGTTTCCGCGACGTACTCGTTCAGCACGTTCTGCAGGTGGCTGCGATAGGCTTCCATCGCCTCGCCGCTGATCCGCTGGATTTCCACCAGTTCGTGGTTGACCCGGTCAACGAAGGTGTTGTCCTGGTCGAGCACGTAGGCGAAACCACCGGTCATGCCAGAGCCGAAGTTGTAACCGGTCTTGCCCAGAACGCAGACAAAACCACCGGTCATGTACTCGCAGCAGTGATCGCCGGTGCCTTCCACAACCGTGTGGGCACCGGAGTTGCGCACGGCGAAACGCTCGCCTGCGGTGCCGGCGGCGAATAGCTTGCCGCCGGTGGCGCCGTACAGGCAGGTGTTGCCGATGATGGCGCTTTCCTGAGTCTTATAGACGCTGCCTTTCGGCGGCACGATGGTCAGCTTGCCACCGGTCATGCCTTTGCCGACGTAGTCGTTGGCGTCGCCTTCCAGGTACATGTTCAGACCGCCGGCGTTCCACACGCCGAAGCTCTGACCCGCAGTGCCCTTGAAGCGGAAGGTGATCGGCGCTTTCGCCATGCCCTGATTGCCGTGCTTGCGCGCGATTTCGCCGGAGATCCGTGCGCCGATCGAACGGTCGCAGTTGCAGATGTCCAGATCGAACTCGGCGCCGCTGAGGTCGTTGATCGCCGATGTCGCCATCTCGACCATTTTCTCGGCCAGCAGGCCCTGGTCGAATGGCGGGTTGCGCTCGACGCCGCAGAACTGAGGCTTGTCCGCCGGGATGTGATCGCTGCCCAGCAGCGGGGTCAGATCCAGGTGATGCTGCTTGGCGGTCTGGCCTTCGAGGACTTCCAGCAGATCGGTACGGCCGATCAGCTCCTCGAGGGAACGCACGCCCAGCTTGGCCAGCCACTCACGGGTTTCTTCGGCGACGTAGGTGAAGAAGTTCACCACCATGTCGACGGTGCCGATGTAGTGATCCTTGCGCAACTTCTCGTTCTGGGTGGCGACACCGGTGGCGCAGTTGTTCAGGTGGCAGATACGCAGGTATTTGCAGCCCAGAGCGATCATCGGCGCGGTGCCGAAGCCAAAGCTCTCGGCGCCGAGAATCGCTGCCTTGATCACGTCGAGACCGGTTTTCAGGCCGCCGTCGGTCTGCACCCGGACCTTGCCGCGCAGGTCGTTCCCGCGCAGGGTCTGGTGGGTTTCGGCAAGGCCGAGTTCCCACGGCGCACCGGCGTATTTGATCGAAGTCAGCGGCGAGGCACCGGTGCCGCCGTCGTAGCCGGAGATGGTGATCAAGTCCGCATAGGCCTTGGCCACACCGGCGGCGATGGTGCCGACGCCCGCTTCAGCCACCAGTTTCACCGAGACCAGTGCATTCGGGTTGACCTGTTTCAGGTCAAAGATCAGCTGCGACAAGTCTTCGATCGAATAGATGTCGTGGTGCGGCGGTGGCGAAATCAGGGTCACGCCCGGCACTGCGTAACGCAGCTTGGCGATCAGCCCGTTCACTTTACCGCCCGGCAGTTGACCGCCTTCACCCGGCTTGGCGCCCTGGGCAACCTTGATCTGCAGCACTTCGGCGTTGACCAGGTATTCCGGGGTCACCCCGAAACGGCCGGTCGCGACCTGTTTGATTTTCGAGCTCTTGATGGTGCCGTAGCGCGCCGGGTCTTCGCCGCCTTCGCCGGAGTTGGAACGCGCACCGAGGCGGTTCATGGCTTCGGCCAGGGCTTCGTGAGCTTCCGGCGACAGGGCGCCCAGCGAGATGCCGGCGGAGTCGAAGCGCTTGAGCACCGATTCCAGCGGCTCGACTTCGCTGATGTCCAGTGGTTTGTCGAGGGTCTTGACCTTGAACAGGTCGCGGATCATCGACACCGGGCGGTTGTCCACCAGCGAGGTGTATTCCTTGAATTTGGCGTAGTCGCCCTGTTGCACGGCGGCTTGCAGGGTGTTGACCACGTCCGGGTTGTAGGCGTGGTATTCGCCACCGTGGACGAACTTCAGCAGACCGCCCTGCTGGATCGGCTTGCGTGGACTCCAGGCTTCGGTGGCCAGAGCTTTCTGCTCGGCTTCGATGTCGACGAAACGCGCACCCTTGATACGGCTCGGCACGCCACGGAAGCTCAGCTCGCAGACTTCCTCGGACAGGCCGATGGCTTCGAACAGCTGAGCACCGCGATACGACGCGATGGTCGAGATGCCCATCTTCGACAGGATCTTCAACAGACCCTTGGTGATGCCCTTACGGTAGTTCTTGAACACCTCGTAGAGGTCGCCCAGCACTTCACCGGTCCGGATCAGGTCGCCCAGCACTTCGTACGCCAGGAACGGATAGACCGCCGAGGCGCCGAAACCGATCAGTACGGCGAAGTGGTGCGGATCGCGTGCAGTGGCGGTTTCAACCAGGATATTGGAGTCGCAGCGCAGGCCTTTTTCGGTCAGGCGATGGTGCACCGCGCCGGTGGCCAGCGAGGCGTGGATCGGCAGTTTACCCGGCGCGATATGGCGGTCGCTCAGGACGATCTGGGTACGACCGGCACGCACGGCTTCTTCAGCCTGATCGGCGACGTTGCGGATCGCCGCTTCGAGACCGACGCTTTCATCGTAGTTGAGATCGATGATCTGCCGCTCGAAACCCGGGCGGTCGAGGTTCATCAGCGAGCGCCACTTGGCCGGGGAAATGACCGGCGAGCTGAGGATCACGCGCGAGGCGTGTTCCGGCGATTCCTGGAAGATGTTGCGCTCGGCACCGAGGCAGATTTCCAGCGACATCACGATCGCTTCACGCAGCGGGTCGATCGGCGGGTTGGTCACCTGCGCAAACTGCTGGCGGAAATAGTCGTACGGCGTGCGCACGCGCTGGGACAGCACGGCCATCGGCGTGTCGTCGCCCATCGAACCAACGGCTTCATAGCCTTGTTCGCCAAGCGGACGCAGTACCTGATCGCGTTCTTCGAACGTGACCTGATACATCTTCATGTATTGCTTGAGTTGATCGACGTCGTAGAAAGCCGAACCGTGATCGTTGTCTTCCATGGTCGCCTGAATGCGCAGGGCATTCTTGCGCAGCCATTGCTTGTATGGATGACGGGATTTCAGACGGTTGTCGATCGCGTCGGTGTCGAGGATCTGCCCGGTTTCGATGTCCACGGCGAAGATCTGGCCCGGGCCGACACGGCCTTTGGCAATCACGTCTTCAGGCTTGTAGTCCCACACGCCGATTTCCGACGCGAGAGTGATGAAACCGTTGGTGGTGGTGACCCAGCGCGCCGGGCGCAGACCGTTACGGTCGAGCAGGCACACCGCGTAGCGACCGTCGGTCATTACCACGCCGGCCGGGCCGTCCCACGGCTCCATGTGCATCGAGTTGTACTCGTAGAACGCACGCAGGTCCGGGTCCATGGTTTCGACGTTCTGCCACGCTGGCGGAATGATCATCCGCACGCCACGGAACAGGTCGATGCCGCCGGTGACCATCAGTTCGAGCATGTTGTCCATGCTCGAGGAGTCGGAACCGACACGGTTGACCAGCGGGCCGAGTTCTTCCAGATCCATCAGATCGTTGGTGAACTTGGTGCGGCGGGCCTGGGCCCAGTTGCGGTTGCCGGTGATGGTGTTGATCTCGCCGTTGTGGGCGAGGAAGCGGAATGGCTGGGCCAGCGGCCATTTCGGCAGGGTGTTGGTGGAGAAGCGCTGGTGGAACACGCAGATTGCGGTTTGCAGGCGCTGGTCACCCAGGTCCGGATAGAACGCGGCCAGGTCGGCCGGCATCATCAGGCCTTTATAAATGATGGTCTTGTGGGAAAAGCTGCAGATGTAGTGGTCGGTATCGGCAGCGTTGGCCACGGAAGAACGACGACGGGCACTGAACAGCTTGACCGCCATGTCCTGATCGCTCAGGCCTTCGCCACCGATGTACACCTGCTCGATCTGCGGCAGGCGCTCAAGGGCCAGGCGGCCGAGGACGCTGGTGTCGATCGGCACTTTGCGCCAGCCGATCAGTTGCAGGCCTTCGGCCAGGATCTCGCGGTTCATGTTCTCGCGAGCGGCTTCGGCCTTGGCCGGATCCTGATTGAAGAAAACCATGCCCACGGCATATTGCTTGGGCAGCTCGACGCTGAAGGTTTCCTGGGCAATGGCACGCAGGAATACGTCGGGCTTTTGAATCAGCAGACCGCAACCGTCACCGGTCTTGCCGTCGGCATTAATCCCACCGCGGTGGGTCATGCAGGTCAGGGCCTCGATGGCCGTTTGCAAAAGGGTATGACTGGGTTCGCCCTGCATATGGGCTATCAGGCCGAAACCGCAGTTATCCTTGAATTCATCTGGTTGGTACAGACCTGCTTTCATAGACACTTTCTCACCAGGCTGCCTCTTGTCGAGGCAAATTTCTTTTCAATTCAACCACTTGCTTGCCGCGCCGAACGTACGCCGGCTTTGCGGGGGCAAAAGGGTGGTCATTGTACACAGCGACACAGAGGCTCACAAATTTGACGACGAAATGTCGCAAATTCATGTCGCATTTGTGAAAGGTTTAAAGCGATCTGCTGTGCTAGTCAAAACTTTTTTAATTTTGACCGCAACGACTCAAAGACTACTGTGACGCAGACACCACAAGGCACGCGACCTGAAAGGAAGCGCGCACTTGTAGAAATTTTGAGGTGCTTGGAGAGGCGGCCTGGGTAAGGCCGCCGAATCTTCAGCGAGTTGTTGCCAGTTCCTGTTGGACGCTGGCGACAGTGCGAGGCCAAGGTTTACCAGCCTGAACCTTCGCTGGCAAGGCCTTGATGGCAGAAACGGCTGCATCACGATTGGCGAAGTTGCCGTAGGTGATCACGTACAGAGGCTTGCCGTTGAGGACTTTCTTGAAGTAACGGTACTCACCGCCCTGCTCCTTGACGAAGTTTTGCGCGGTCGCTTCGGAGCTGGTGCCGAGGATCTGCACCACGTAGTTGCTGGTCGGCTGACCGGCGTACCAGCTGCCACCGGCTGCCTTGGCGACGGTGACCGGCTTCTCGGCAGGTTTGGCGGCGGCAACAGGCTTGGCAGGCGCAGGAGCCGGTTTGGCCGCTGGAGCGGCAGGAGCTGGCGCAGGCTTGGCGGTAGCGACCTGGGTTGGCGCCGGGGTCGGTTTGGCTGCCGGAACCGGAACCGGGGTCGGCGCAGGACCGGCCGGAACGCCCGCCGGTGGCGCAGTGGTGGTCACGGTCGGTGGCGTGTTGCTGGAACCTTCGACCGGCACACCGTCGTCGCCTTCGGTAATGCCGCCAGCCGCTTCAGCCAACGGACCGCGCATCACCGGTTGCGAGTTGCCGACCAGCGGCAGCGGCATCGGCTGGGTATTGCCGTTGAATTCGACGGACGGCGCGCCACCCGCCTGCGGCGTGCCCTGGCCCAATGGCAGTTGCGCCTGCTCGTTGGCCGGCGCACCGGTGGTCGGCGCCTTGTTGCGACCCGGCATCAGCCAGGCGGCAGCGACCGCGACCACAACGACGGCGGAAATCGCCAATACGTGTTTCTTCGGCATGTTGAACCCCATACTTGGACGCTTGACCGCGGAGCGGCTGGCAATCATGACTTCGATCAGAGCATCGCGAGCGACCTGGTTGATGTTGCCCGGCCAACCCTCGGAGCTTTCGTGAATATCAGAGATCTGATCCGCGGTGAAAAGTTCGACACCCCGGCCCGCGCCTTCCAGCCGCTGGTCGAGATACTCGCGGGTTTCTTCTTCGGTGTACGGCTGCAATTCGATGACGTGGAAGCGCTCTTCCTCAAGGTGCAAAGCCTCGAGCTGGGCGATCAGCGACGACTCACCGAACAGGAACACATGCGGGCGGCCTTCCGGAGCGCCGGCGCCCAGCGCCATCAGGGCCTCAAGCGCGGACTCGTCGAGCTGCTCGGCATCGTCAACCAGCAGATAGACTTCCTGCCCTGTCAGCGCCAACTGTACGACCTGATCGAGGATCGCCCCGACCTCGGCCTGCGCCACGTCCAGCGCCTGGGCGATCTGACGCAGCACACCGGCTGCATCGCCTGCGCCACGGGCGGAAACGACAACGCTCTGCACCGATTGCTTGTTGGTGCTGGCGACCAGCGCCTGACGCAGCAGGGTCTTGCCGCTGCCCTGCGGGCCGGTAACCACCAGCAGCAACTGGCTGTAACGCGCCAGATGATGCAGCTGCCCCAGCACCGGCTTGCGCTGGGCCGGGAAGAATTTGAAGCCCGGAACCCGCGGCGCGAAAGGGTCGTGACTTAACTGGAAATGGCCGAGGAACGCCTCGTCGGCATGCAAACTAGTCATCGGAATCTTATTAACCTTTAAGCTGAGCCAGAGCGCGGTAATCCGCTCCCAGCGTGGCCTGTAGAACCTCTTTCGGATAATCGTCGGTCACCACCGCTTCGCCCATCCGGCGCAGCAGCACCAGGCGCAAGCGACCGTCGATCACTTTTTTGTCAATTGCCATGTGTTCAAGAAAATCGGCTTCGGTCATCTCTTCCGGCGGGATCACCGGCAGACCGGCACGCTGGAACAGGCGGATGCCGCGATCACGCTCCTGCTCGCTGATCCAGCCGAGGCGCGCGGACATGTCCAGTGCCATCACGGTGCCAGCGGCGACCGCTTCGCCATGCAACCAGACACCATAGCCCATGTGGGTTTCGATGGCGTGGCCAAAGGTGTGGCCGAGATTGAGGGTGGCCCGCACGCCGGTTTCCTTCTCGTCCGCACCGACCACCGCAGCCTTGGCGGCGCAGGAGCGTTCGATAGCATAGGTCAGGGCCGTTTGATCCAGCGCGCGCAGGGCGTCAACGTTGTCTTCGAGCCAGGTCAGGAATGGCTCGTCGCAGATCAGACCGTACTTGATGACTTCCGCCAGGCCGGCCGACAGCTCGCGCGCGGGCAGGGTTTTCAGGGACGCAGTATCGATCAGCACCACGTTCGGCTGATAGAACGCGCCGACCATGTTCTTGCCCAGCGGATGGTTGATCCCGGTCTTGCCGCCCACCGACGAATCGACCTGGGACAGCAGCGTGGTAGGAATCTGGATGAAATCGACGCCACGCTGGTAGCAGGCGGCCGCGAAACCGGCCATGTCGCCGATTACGCCGCCGCCGAGGGCGATTACCGTGGTGCGGCGGTCATGACGGGCGGTCAGCAGGCCGTCGAAGATCAGTTGCAGGGTTTCCCAGTTCTTGAAGGCTTCGCCGTCGGGCAGCACCACGGAAATCACTGAGAACTGCGCCAGGCTGCGGGTCAGACGCTCGAGATAGAGCGGCGCAACGGTCTCGTTGGAGATGATTGCCACTTGCCGCCCGTGGATATGCGGGGCCAGCAATTCAGGCTGGTCCAGTAATCCTTCGCCAATATGAATCGGGTAGCTGCGCTCGCCTAGGTCGACCTTGAGTGTCTGCATGTGTCCCCACAGTGAAGATGGAAGCAGGCGTCCTGCCCTGAATTATTGGTTGTCTGCGGCCTGTAGCGGGTATGACGCCGCTCGCACGCCATCCGCCACAACCTCGGCGGGCTGTGACAGGACGCCGAGGATAGCGCATTTCGAGCGATGCTTTAACGGGGCGGAAGCTGCGCCAGGCGGTCGAGAATATCGAGCACGACCATGCGCGGTGGCCGCTCGTCGGTTTCCACCACCAGATCGGCGATTTCCCGATAGAGCGGATCCCGGATCGCCAGCAGATCGCGCAAGGTTTTCTCCGGATTGGCGGTGCGCAGCAACGGCCGGTTGCGATCGCGAGAGGTGCGGCCGACCTGCTGTTCGACAGATGCGTGCAGGTAGACCACCCGCCCGCCCTCGTGCAGGGCCTTGCGGTTGGCATCGCGCATCACCGCGCCGCCGCCGGTCGCCAGCACCACGCCGTCGAACGCGCACAACTCGGCGATCATCGCCTGCTCACGATCACGAAAGCCGGGCTCGCCTTCCTTGTCGAAGATCCACGGGATATTGGCGCCCGTGCGCAGTTCAATTTCCTTGTCGGAATCCTTGAACGGCAGGCGCAGCTCTTTGGCCAGTAATCGGCCGATGGTGCTTTTTCCAGCCCCCATCGGTCCTACAAGAATCAAATTTCGCACAGAATCAACGACTCACAGCAATCGCCTGGTTATTCATGATACGCGGAGTGAGAAATACCAGCAGCTCGGATTTTTTCTCCGAAACCACATCACGCCGGAAAAGGCGGCCAAGATACGGCACATCGCCAAGAAATGGCACCTTATCTACGACCTTGCTTTGAGTATTTGAGAAAACGCCCCCGATCACGATGGTCTCGCCGTCGTTCACCAGCACCTTGGCATTGACCTCGTTCTTCTTGATCGGCGGAACATCCTGCACTTTGTTCAGGTAATCCGGTTCGTCCTTGGTGACCTTCACCTCCATGATGATGCGGTTGTCCGGAGTGATCTGCGGCGTCACTTCCAGCGACAGCGACGCTTCCTTGAAGGACACCGACGTAGCGCCGCTGGAGCTGGCTTCCTGATACGGAATCTCGGTGCCCTTGAGGATTTTCGCGGTTTCCTTGTCGGAGGTGACCACCTTGGGCTGCGAGACGATTTCGCCGTTGCCGGTTTTCTCCATCGCGGTCAGCTCAAGGTCCAGCAAGACGTTGTCGGTGATGAATGCGATGCCGATCCCGGACGTGTTGTTGACTGTACCCATGTCGACGAACGGCGAGTTGGTGCTGGTGCTGCCCGGCGTGCCAATGGTGGTCGAAGAGCCGTTGCTGACCCCGGAAGTGTTCCAGTTGCCCTTGTTCTGGATCGAGCCGCCCCAGCGCACGCCCAGGCTCTTGTCGTAGTCGACGTTGGCCTCGACGATCCGCGCCTCGATCATCACCTGACGCACCGGAATATCCAGTTGCGCCACGATCCGCCGCAGCTCGTCGAGGCGATCCTGGGTCTGGTAGGCAATGATGTTGTTGGTCCGCTCATCGACGGTGATCGAACCCCGTTCGTCTACCTTGGCCTCGGCGCTGGTGACCGACTGGAACAACTTGGCGATGTCCGCAGCCTTGGCGTAGTTCACTTGCAGCAGCTCGCGGCGCAACGGCGCCAGCTCAGCGATCTGTTTCTGCGACTCCAGTTCCTGCCGTTCCCGCGCTGCAATCTCATCTGCGGGCGCCACCAGCAACACGTTGCCGACCTTGCGCTTGTCCAGGCCTTTGGTCTTGAGCACCAGATCCAGCGCCTGATCCCACGGCACGTTCTGCAGGCGCAAGGTAATGCCGCCCTGCACCGTATCGCTGGCCACCAGATTGAGGTTGGTGAAATCGGCGATCAGTTGCAGCACCGAACGCACATCGATGTCCTGAAAGTTGAGCGAGAGCTTTTCGCCGCTGTAGCTGTTGCGGCCGGCGTTGCGTTTTTGCAGGTCATCGATGGTCAATGGGCGGATGCTGACGGTCAGCTTGTTGTCGGTCTGGTAAGTGGAATACTCGAACGTACCGCTGGGTTCGACGGTGATCGTCGCCCGATCACCGCTGACACCGGCATTGACGAACTGCACCGGGGTGGCGAAATCCTTGACGTCGAGGCGTACCCGCAGCGGTTCGGGCAATTGGGTACGGGCGAAATTGAGCATGATCTTGCCGTCGTGCTCCTGGATGTCCGGAGCGATGGCAGGGTCGGACAAATCGATGACCACATTGCCCTCGCCCGCCGTGCCACGCTGGAAATCCACGCCGCGAATGGCTCTGGCAGTCGGCGTAAACGTGCGGCCTGGCGCGGCCACAGGTGCTGCGCGCGGTGAACGCGCCGCCGTACGCGGGGCAGCGACTTTGCTGCCTTGCCCGACCACCACGAACACCGTATTGCCTTCGACCCGGGTGTCGTAAGGTGCCAGTTGCGTCAGGCTGATGATCAGCCGCGTCCGGTTATTGGCCTCCACTACCGTGGCCGTGCGGGCATTGCCGCTGCCCAGGTCGCGAGTCTTGCTCGTCAGCTGACTGGCCACCCCCGGCAGATCGAGGGCGATCCTTGCCGGCGAATCGGTGGTGTAGCCTTTAGGTTGCGGGGGCGGGCCGTCGAACGACAGCTTCAGCTCGACCCGGTCGCCCGGCAGTGCCGCGACGTCCAGCGCCTTCAGATTGGCTGCCTGTACCATCGGCGAAAGCAGCGCTATCCATAGCGAAAAACCGAGGGTGGAGAAAATCCTGTTCATTGTTCGACTTCCACTTATGAATGCTCTTTCAAAGGAATGGTGCGCGGCCGCTCAAGCCAGGCACCCTGGCCATCCGGAACGATTTCCACCACATCGACTTGTGAAGCACTGATGGCGACGATGCGCCCGTCGTTGCGGCCCAGATAATCGCCGACCTTGAGCCTGTGGACGCCACCCGCCCCACGCAGCAGGGCGAAGGAACCTGAGGCGTTGGCAATCGTGCCGACCATTTCGAATTGCTCGATGTTGAAGCCTTCGAGGTATTGCTTGACCCGGTGGGGATCGGGTTTTACGTCGCGCGAGCCATGTTTCTGCCCGGCCAGGTCGACCCGCAACTGGCGCGAAAACGGACTGCGCAGGTTGGCAGCGCTATAGGTGAACGTAGGGAAGGAGCGGAAGGTCGGGGTCGGCTCGATCTTGCCCGGCGGGCGCAGACGCACTTCATTCATATAAGCGTCGAGGTCGCTGAAGTCATCGCCGCCACAACCACCGAGCATCAATACCAATGCCGACAAGGCGATAAAACGGATCGGGCTCATTTCTGCAGCCCCTTGTCGTTATAGCGGTAGGTCTTGGCGAGGATGCTCATGCGCAACTTCGGTCCGCCTTCGGGATTGGCCGGCGCCAGCTCGAAATCGTGCAGGGTGACGATCCGTGGCAAACCGGCCACGCCGCTGACGAAAGTCGCGAGGTCGTGATAGGCACCGGTCACGGTGATCTGGATGGGCAGCTCGATGTAGAACTGCTGGGTGACCTCCGGCAGCAGCTTGATCTCCTCGAACTCAAGACCGCTGCCCAGCCCGGTGCGGGTGATGTCTTCCAGCAACCCCGGCACTTCGGTGTCACTGGGCAGTTGCCGCAACAGTACGCCGAACGAGTTTTCCATCTCTTTCATCTGTTGGGTGTACAGCTCCAGATTAGCCGCCATGCGCGCCTTGCTCGCGAACTGCTCCTTGAGAGTCGTCTCCTCCTCACGCTTGAGCTCGAGCTGGTTCTCCAGGTCACTGATGTAAAAGTTATAGCCAAGCGCCAGGACCAGCACCATCAACAGCCCGCCGGCCAGAGTTTTGACCACTGGCGGCCAGGAGCCGATGTTGCTGGTGTCCAGGTCGTTGAAATCGACATTGCGCAGGCTTTGCAGCCACTCGGACGGCTTCATTGCTCGCCCTCCTCGAGCCTGGGTCGAGTCTGGCGAACGGTCAGTTGAAAGACATTGGCCTGATCCACTTGGCCGGCGGTGGTGGCTTTCACTTCATTGAGGTTGGGCGCGTCGAACCAATCGGACGCGTCGAGGTTGCGCATCAGGTCGGATACGCGATTGTTGGACTCCGCTGCACCGCTGATCGACAGGGTCTTGCCGACCATTTTCACATCGGTGAAATACACCCCGTCAGGCAAGGTGCGCGCCAGCTGATCGAAGATCCGCCCGCTGATCTGCCGGTTGCCCTGCAAGTCCTGGATGATGCGCATGCGCTCCACCAGTTGCTGGCGACGGGCCTTGAGCTCGCTGATTTGCTTGATCCGCTCGTCGATTACTTCGATCTGCTTGCCAATGTAGTCATTGCGCGCCACCTGCCGGGCGATGGCGGCGCTGATGATCTGATCGGCAATGAGCACTGCCCCCACCGAACCGACCACCACACCGATCAAGACCAGCAGGAAGCGTTTGCGCCGTTCTTCGCGGCGCTCTTCGCGCCAGGGTAAAAGGTTGATCCGCGCCATCAGTCGAAACTCCTGAGCGCGAGCCCGCAGGCGATCATCAGGGCCGGCGCATCGCTTGCCAGCGCCCCGGCGTTGACTTTGCTGCTCAAGGCCATGTCGGAAAACGGGTTGGCAACCTGGGTCGGGGTGTTCAGGCGCTCTTCGATCAGCCGGTCGAGCCCGGGCACCGACGCCGTGCCGCCGGCCAACAGTATGTGGTCGACGGCGTTGTACTGGCCGGAGGCGAAAAAGAACTGCAGGGAGCGCGACACCTGCTGCACCAGCGCCTCGCGAAACGGTTGCAGCACCTCGCTGACGTAGTCGTCCGGCAGCCCACCCTGCTTCTTGGCGAGCCCCGCCTGCTCAAGGGTCAGACCATAACGGCGCTGGATTTCCTCGGTCAGTTGTCGACCACCGAACAATTGTTCGCGGGTGTAGATGATCCGGCCATTGTGCAGGACGCTGAGGGTGGTCATGGTGGCGCCGATGTCGACCACGGCCACCGTCAGCCGGTCCTGGGACGCGGCCAGTTGCGTGGCCAGCAGGCCGAACGAACGTTCCAGCGCATAGGCTTCGACATCCACCACCCGCGCAGTCAGCCCGGCCAGTGCGAGCGCCGCTTCGCGGACTTCGACGTTTTCCTTGCGACAGGCGGCCAGCAGCACGTTGACCCGCTCGGGGTTGCGCGGCGAGACGCCCTGGACTTCGAAGTCGATGGCAACCTCGTCCAGCGGATAGGGAATGTATTGATCGGCCTCGATTTTGAGCTGGTTTTCCAGTTCGTCGTCGGACAGCCCGGCGTCCATCTCGATGACCTTGGTGATCACCGCCGAACCGGCCACCGCCACTGCCACGGTTTTCAGCCCGGTGCGTGCCTTGACCAGGACCCGGGACAGGGCCTGGCCGACGCCCTCGAGCTCGGCGATGTTCTTTTCGACCACGGCACTCGCCGGCAACGGCTCCACCGCATACGCCTCGACCCGGTAGCGCTCCCCCTGACGACTCAGCTCCAGCAGCTTCACCGATGTGGAACTGATGTCGATCCCCAGTAACGTATTGGCCTTTTTATTGAAGAGTCCTAGCACTACCAATTCCCTATGACTATCCGTGAGTTACGGACTCTGTAATGCGCATTGCGTTCCCTCGCCCCGTCTTGACAGAAGCGCAAATGACGCCCTCAGCGGAAAAGTGCTTATAATGCCCAGCGTTTTTTTCCGCTTTTTACTGCCGGCGCGGGTCGTTCTGTGTTAACCGGAACCCTGTCGCCCAATTCATTCTTTGCCGTGGATGTCCAAAAGCCTTGATTCGTCTGCTGAAATTTTTCGGTTGGTCCATCGTCGCCGTTTTCTGCGGACTGCTTTTAGGTCTCAGCGGCGCGTTTCTTTACCTTAGTCCGGGTTTGCCATCTGTGGAGGCGCTGAGAAGCATTCAGTTGCAGATTCCGCTCCGGGTCTACAGCAGCGACAACAAGTTGATCGCAGAATTTGGCGAAATGCGCCGTACACCGATCCGTTTCGCCGACATTCCCCCCAATTTCATCAATGCGTTACTAAGTGCTGAAGACGACAACTTCGCCAATCACTACGGCGTCGATCCGAGCAGCCTGATGCGCGCCGCGACCCAACTGGTCAAAAGCGGGCACATCCAGTCCGGCGGCAGCACCATCACCATGCAGGTGGCGAAGAACTTCTTCCTGACCAGCGAACGCAGCTTTTCGCGCAAGACCACTGAAATCCTCCTGGCGCTGCAGATCGAACGACAGCTGACCAAGGACGAGATCCTCGAGCTGTACGTGAACAAGATCTATCTGGGCAACCGCGCCTACGGCATCGAGGCGGCGGCGCAGGTGTATTACGGCAAGTCGATCCGCGATGTCAGCCTGGCGCAGATGGCGATGATCGCCGGTCTGCCGAAAGCCCCGTCGCGCTTCAACCCGCTGGCCAACCCGGCGCGCAGCAAGGAGCGTCGCGACTGGATCCTTGGCCGCATGTACAAGCTCGGCAAGATCACCGAAGCCGACTACACCGCCGCGGTCAACGAGCCACTGAACGCCAGCTATCACGTGCCGACCCCGGAAGTGAACGCGCCGTATATCGCCGAAATGGCCCGTGCGGAAATGGTCGGCCGCTACGGCAGCGACGCGTACACCGAAGGTTTCCGCGTCACCACCACGGTGCCGAGCAACCTCCAGGAAATGGCCAACACCGCGCTGCACGAAGGCCTGATGACCTACGATCAGCGTCACGGCTACCGTGGCCCCGAATCGCGCCTGCCGGGCAAGACCCGTGAAGCCTGGGCCACCGAACTGACCAAGCAACGCACCATCAGCAGCCTTGAGCCGGCCATCGTCACCCAGGTCGACAAGAACGGCCTGCAGGTACTGACCCGCACCGGCGAAGAGCACGTAGCGTGGGACACCATGAAATGGGCCCGTCCGTTCCTCAATACCAACAGCATGGGCGCCAACCCGCGTCAGCCGTCGGATGTGGCGCAGGTCGGCGATCTGATTCGCGTGCAACGCCAGCCGAACAATTCGCTTAAGTTCAGCCAGATCCCCCAGGCACAAGGCGCGCTGGTGTCGCTGGATCCGCAGAACGGCGCGATCCGTTCGCTGGTCGGCGGTTTCGCCTTCGAGCAGAGCAACTACAACCGCGCGATGCAGGCCAAGCGTCAGCCGGGCTCGAGCTTCAAGCCGTTCGTCTACAGCGCCGCGCTGGATAACGGCTACACCGCCGCCAGCCTGGTCAACGATGCGCCGATCGTGTTCGTCGACGAATACCTGGACAAGGTCTGGCGTCCGAAGAACGACACCAACACGTTCCTCGGCCCGATCCGTTTGCGTGAAGCGCTCTATAAGTCGCGCAACCTGGTTTCGATCCGCCTGCTGCAGGCGATGGGCGTAGGCAAGACCATCGACTACATCACCCGCTTCGGCTTCAACAAGCAGGACCTGCCGCCAAACCTTTCGCTGGCACTGGGCACCGCGACCCTGACGCCGATGGAAATCGCCACCGGCTGGAGCACCTTCGCCAACGGCGGTTACAAGATCACTCCGTACATCATCGACAAGATCGAAAGCCGCAACGGCGAGACGCTTTTCGTCGCCAACCCGCCGACCGTACCGCAGGGCGGCGCGGCCACCGACGGCATTGCGGCACCGGCGACCCAATCGATCACCGTCGACGCAGCACCGGTTCCGGGTGAAGCGCCGGGCAGCGCCGCTGTGCCGCAGGCACCGGCAGTCGCCGAGCGCATCGTCGATGGCCGTACCACCTACATCCTCAACAGCATGCTGCAGGACGTGATCAAGCTCGGCACCGGCCGTCGTGCACTGGCCATGGGCCGCAGCGACATCGCGGGCAAAACCGGTACCACCAACGAATCCAAGGATGCGTGGTTCTCCGGTTACAACGCCGATTACGTGACCACCGTGTGGACTGGTTTCGACCAGCCGGAAAGCCTCGGTCGCCGGGAGTTCGGCGGCACCGTGGCACTGCCGATCTGGATGAACTACATGAGCGCCGCGCTGAAGGACAAGCCGCCGCACGTCCAGCCAGAGCCGGAAGGCATCCTCAGCCTGCGGGTGGATCCGGTCAGCGGCCGTGCAGCCTCGCCGAGCACACCGGGTGCGTACTTCGAGCTGTTCAAGGCCGAGGACACGCCGCCGTCGGTCAACGAGATCGGCAATGGCACCGTGCCGGGCAGCCCGCTGCCGGCGGATGAGCAGGCGCCGATCGATCTGTTCTGATCCTGATCCTGAACCGCTAAAAAGCCCCGCCTTCAATTGAAGTGCGGGGCTTTTTATTGCCTGTTCATTTTGTGTGGTCCGGGCCCTCCTCTTCGCGGACAAGCCCGCTCCCGCAGTAACCACAAAACTCTGTGGGAGCGGGCTTGCCCGCGAAGAGGCCCTTAAGATCACCCCAAAATCGACAGGCACAAAAAAACCCCGACTCTCACGAGCCGGGGCTTTCGGTTGATGCGCTACAACGACTTAGCCGTTGAACACGTCATCCACGCTTTTCAGCGGGTAGTTCTTCGGATACGGCAGGGTCGCCACACCGGTCTCGATCGCGGCCTTGGCCACGGCGTCGGAGACGACGGTGATCAGGCGTGCGTCCATCGGCTTCGGAATGATGTACTCACGGCCGAACTCCAGCGCATCAACGCCGTAGGCGGCGCAGACTTCCTTCGGCACCGGCAGCTTGGCCAGGTCCTTCAGGGCGTTGGCGGCAGCGATCTTCATTTCTTCGTTGATGCGCTTGGCGCGAACGTCCAGAGCACCACGGAAGATGAACGGGAAGCCCAGTACGTTGTTGACCTGGTTCGGGTAGTCCGAACGGCCGGTGGCCATGATCACGTCGTTACGGGTGGCGTGAGCCAGTTCCGGGGAGATTTCCGGATCAGGGTTGGAGCAAGCGAAGACGATCGGGTTGGCCGCCATGCGCTTGAGTTGCTCGGCGCTCAGCAGGTTCGGGCCCGACAGGCCGACGAATACGTCAGCGCCTTCGATGGCGTCGTCCAGGGTGCGCTTCTCGGTAGGATGAGCGAACACGGCCTTGTACTGGTTCAGGTCGTCACGGCCAGCGTGGATCACGCCGGTACGGTCAACCATGAAGATGTTCTCGACCTTGGCGCCCATGCTCACCAGCAATTTCATGCAGGAGATGGCGGCAGCGCCTGCGCCCAGGCAGACGATCTTGGCGTCGGCCAGGGTTTTGCCAGCGATTTCCAGAGCGTTGATCATGCCCGCAGCGGTCACGATCGCGGTGCCGTGCTGGTCATCGTGGAATACCGGAATGTCGCACTGCTCGATCAGAGCGCGTTCGATCTCAAAGCACTCGGGTGCCTTGATGTCTTCCAGGTTGATGCCGCCGAAAGTGATGGAAATGCGTTTTACGGTGTCGATGAAGGCTTGCGGGCTTTCGGAGTCGACTTCGATGTCGAAGACGTCGATGCCGGCGAAGCGCTTGAACAGCACGCCTTTACCTTCCATGACTGGCTTGGAAGCCAGTGGGCCGAGGTTACCCAGACCCAGAATCGCGGTGCCATCGGAAATGACTGCAACCAGGTTGCCCTTGCCGGTGTACTTGTAGGCCAGTTCAGGATCGCGGGCGATCTCGCGCACTGGTTCAGCTACGCCGGGGCTGTAGGCCAGCGACAGGTCGCGGGCGGTAGCAGTGGCCTTGGTGAGCTCGACACTCAGCTTCCCTGGACGAGGATTGGCATGATATTCGAGAGCGGCAGTTTTCAGATCAGACATTTTGGCATTCCGCTTTTTTACTGTTGGACAGACTGGTCAGCGAGGATACGCGCCTCGCAAAGTCCCCACAAGACTGCCCGGTCACCCCTGTCAAGCGCCCTGCCCTACGACTTTGGGCCAAGAGCCACGGCGTACAAGGGCTGGACTGTTCACAATCGACAGAAAAAATGTCTACAACTTTTTATTCAGCGGGACGGCTGAAGCATCGAAGGATCGGTCAACGGCAACAGCCAGCGCGCCTGACCTGAATTCAGCCCACCGCGCCGGGAACGGTCCACCACCCAGCCACGGGCCTCGATCTGCTTGCCCTTCAACGCCTGCAGAGCGGCGACATCGAAGCGATCCAGCAGATTGGGTGCAACGCGCAGTACAAGCTTGTCCTGCAACTCGATCCAGATTCCGCCACGATTGCGCTGAACTTTGCTCACACGACCACTGACCAGCGCGAAACCAGAGCGCTCGATCTGCTCTGCTTTCAGTACAGGTGAGCGCCTCCACAGGCCGAGCCCGGCCTGTCGCGCACGGCGCTCGGCAGCTTGCTGGCAATCGATCAGATCGACATTCGGCGCCACCGCGACCTGGAAACCGAGACCATCGGCGAGCATTTGCGCTTCGAGGTTCTCACCCTTGGCGCTGAAAACGTGGGCCAGGGTTCGGCCGTAATGGTCTTTGGGCTGGGTGCCAAGGTGCAGACCAACCCGCCCGTCGCTCTCGGCGACCAGCGCTTCGAGACGCTTGCGCGCAACCACTGCAAACGGCTCGTCGCTACGACCCTGCTTGCCGAGTTCGGGCGTATTAAGGCCGATCATCCGCACATTGCGCCCGTCGCTCAGGCGCAGGGTGTCGCCGTCGACCACCCGCTGCACCGTGGCACCGTCCAGACCAGACGGTGCCGGGCAGAAGGCCTGGGCGGCGGAGAGCCAAATCGCGGACACAAAAAAGGCGCCCGCAAGGGACGCCTTTTTCATCAGACCGGAAAATCCGCTGAGGTTTTCCAGAATGAAGGGCCTTAGGCCTTTTTCGCGCCGAAAGCACCGAAACGGTCGGCGAACTTCTGAACGCGACCACCGGTGTCCAGAGTCTTCTGCTTACCGGTGTAGAACGGGTGGCACTCGTTGCAAACGTCGACCGCCAGGGCTTTGCCGAAGGTCGAACGGGTTTCGAACTTGTTGCCGCAGCTGCAAGTTACTGCAACTACTGGGTAATTCGGGTGGATATCGGCTTTCATGGTTTTTTCCTCAGCTGGCGTGCCGCCATCCAACACGATTGTTGAATACCGCACGTAATTAGGCCGCGGATTCTACCAGACAATCCCGATCACGCAAGCTGTCACTGAGACCGACCGTCTGCTAGGCTCCCGGCCCATTGCGCGATCCCTGTGGGAGCGAGCTTGCTCTCGAAGGCGATCTGTCAGCAACATATCAGCCGCCTGACGCACCGTTTTCGCGAGCAGCCTCGCTCCCACAGATTGAATACCAATCCCTTTTATCGTTGCTATCGAGAATCCCCCGCGTGCCCGACGCTATTCTGCGCCTCGCCCTGCCTTCGCCCCTGCGCCGCCTGTTCGACTATCGGGCCCCGGCCGGCGTGCTGCGTTCGCAGTTGCAACCGGGCATGCGCCTGCGGGTGCCGTTTGGCCGGCGGGAGATGATCGGGATTCTGGTGGAGGTCACTGACACCAGCGAAGTCCCGTTGGAGAAGCTCAAACCGGCGCTCGCCCTGCTCGACGCCACCGCACCGCTGCCGCCGGCGCTGTTCAAGCTTTGCCTGTGGACCGCCCAGTATTATCAGCACAGCCTCGGCGATACCCTGAGCTGGGCGCTGCCGGTGCTGCTGCGTCAGGGCGAACTGGCCGAGGCCCGTCAGGAACGTTTCTGGTCGGCGACTCCCGGCGCCAGCCTCGATGACCCGCGCATCGCCCGCGCCCCGCGCCAGCGTGAAGCCCTGGCGACGCTGGCCCAGCACCCTCATGGCGTCGCCCATCAGTTGCTGAGCAAACTGATGCTGAGCAAGGACAGCCTCGATCTGCTGCTGGCCAAGGATCTGGTGCAGGTCGAAGTGCGCCGCCACGCCCCCGGCGCGCGCCACGAACACTGGCTGGCCCAGCCCGAACTGCCGCTCAACGGCGAGCAGCGCGCCGCCTATGAAGCGATTCGCGCCGGGTTCGACAGTTATCACGCGTTCCTGCTGGCCGGGGTTACCGGCAGCGGCAAGACCGAAGTCTATTTGCAGTTGATCCGCGAAACCCTCGAGGCCGGCAAGCAGGCGCTGGTGCTGATACCGGAGATCAACCTCGGCCCGCAGACCCTCGCCCGTTTCGAACAACGTTTCAACGCGCGCATCGCCCTGCTGCACTCGGCGGTCAACGATCGTGATCGTCTGGATGCCTGGCTTGCCGCCCGCGATGGCGAGGCCGACATTATTATCGGCACCCGCTCGGCGCTGTTCACCCCGATGAAGAATCCGGGGCTGATCATCATCGACGAAGAACACGACGGTTCCTATAAACAGCAGGAAGGCCTGCGCTACCACGCGCGGGATCTGGCGCTGGTACGGGCGCGCCAGGAAAACATCCCGATCGTGCTCGGTTCCGCCACGCCATCGCTGGAAAGCCTGCACAACGCCTACACCGGTCGCTACGGACTGCTGCGAATGAACGAACGCGCTGGCGGTGCCAAGCCGCCACGATTCCTGCGCCTGGATGTAAAAAGTCGCCCGCTGGACAGTGGTATTTCCGGACCGATGCAACAAGCCATCGGCCAGACCCTCGCCGCCGGCCAGCAGGTATTGGTGTTCCTCAACCGCCGCGGGTTTGCCCCGACCTTGCTGTGCCACGACTGCGGCTGGATGTCCGAGTGCCAGCGCTGTGATGCGCGGATGACCGTGCATCAGCGCTATGGCGAATTGCGCTGCCACCATTGCGGTTACGTCGAGCGAGTGCCGCGCCAATGCCCGAAGTGCAACAAGGTCGATCTGCGGCCGGTGGGCGCCGGCACCGAGCGCGCCGAAGAACGGCTGGCGATTCTGTTCCCGGACTATCCGGTGCTGCGCGTCGACCGGGACAGCACCTCGCGCAAGGACGCGATGAACCAGTTGTTCGCCACCATCCAGAAAGGCCAGCCGTGCATTCTGGTCGGCACCCAGATGTTGGCCAAGGGTCACCACTTTCCTCGGGTGACGCTGGTGTCAATCCTTGATGCCGACGGCGGACTGTTCTCCGGCGACTTTCGCGCCAGCGAGCGCATGGCACAACTGATCGTGCAGGTCGCCGGACGCGCCGGGCGGGCGGAAGAGCCGGGCAAGGTGATCATCCAGACGCATCTGGCCGACCATCCTTTATTGGTGCAACTGACCGAGCAGGGTTACTTCGCCTTCGCCGAGCAGGCCCTGAGCGAACGCCGCGCCGCCGGCCTGCCGCCGTTCGCCCACCTCGCCCTGCTGCGCGCCGAAGCGCACAAGCCGGGGCAGGCCGAAGGCTTTCTTGATGAAGCGTGCAGCGAGGCCGAGCGTTTGCTGGCCGAACAGAACCTGAGCGGGATCGAACTGCTGGGACCGGTGCCAGCGCCAATGGAGCGCCGCGCCGGGCGCTTCCGCGCGCAGCTGCTGTTGCAGGCCACGGCCCGGGCGCCGCTGCACCGATTGCTGGCGAGCTGGCTGCTGGTGCTGGAACAGATGCCGAGCGGCCGGGCGGTGCGCTGGTCGCTGGATGTCGACCCCGTCGACTTGTATTGATTGATCGATTGCTATCGCTGGCAAGCCAGCGATGGCTGACGAATTGTCACCACACATCCACATCCTGCCTGCTAAGGTTGGCAAGCCCGTCTTCGCAACGGATAATGCCCAGTTTTTCCACCCGCGCATCGATGCGCCGCCGCGCTTGCGGTCGAAAGAGAAGACCATGAAAGACACCATTCGCCAGCTGATCCAACAAGCCCTCACCCAACTCGTCAACGAAGGTGTGTTGCCTGAAGGCCTGACGCCGGCGATCCAGGTGGAAAACGCCCGGGACAAGACCCACGGCGATTTCGCCAGCAACATCGCGATGATGCTGGCCAAGCCTGCGGGCATGAAGCCGCGTGACCTGGCAGAAAAAATCATCGCCGCCCTGCCGGCCGACGAGAACGTCACCAAGGCCGAAATCGCCGGCCCTGGTTTCATCAATTTCTTCCAGAACACCCAGGCGCTGGCCTCGCGCCTCGACGCCGCCCTGGCCGACGATCACGTCGGCGTGCGCAAGGCCGGCCCGGCGCAACGCACCGTGGTCGACCTGTCGGCGCCGAACCTGGCCAAAGAGATGCACGTCGGTCACCTGCGCTCGACCATCATCGGCGACGGCGTGGCCCGTGTGCTGGAGTTTCTCGGCGATACCGTGATCCGTCAGAACCACGTCGGCGACTGGGGCACCCAGTTCGGCATGCTGATGGCGTACCTGCAGGAAAACCCGATCACCAGCGACGAGCTGTCGGACCTGGAAAACTTCTACCGCGCCGCCAAGCAGCGCTTCGACGAGTCCCCGGAATTCGCCGACCGCGCCCGTGGCCTGGTGGTCAAGCTGCAGGCCGGCGATGCCGAGTGCCTGGCGCTGTGGACCAAGTTCAAGGACATCTCGCTGTCGCACTGCCAGAAGATCTACGAACTGCTCAACGTCAAACTGACCATGGCCGACGTGATGGGCGAAAGCGCCTACAACGACGACCTGATCAACGTGGTCAACGACCTGAAAGCCGCCGGCATGCTGGTCGAAAGCAACGGCGCCCAGTGCGTGTTCCTCGACGAATTCAAGAACGCCGAAGGCGAGCCGCTGCCGGTGATCATCGTCAAGGCCGACGGCGGCTACCTGTACGCCACCACCGACCTGGCCGCCGTGCGCTACCGCAGCGGCAAACTCAAGGCCGACCGTGCGCTGTACTTCGTCGACCAGCGTCAGGCCCTGCACTTCCAGCAAGTGTTCGCCGTGGCGCGCAAGGCCGGTTTCGTGACCCATCCGATGGAAATGGAGCACATGGGCTTCGGCACCATGAACGGCGCCGACGGCCGTCCGTTCAAGACCCGTGACGGCGGCACCGTGAAGCTGATCGACCTGCTGACCGAAGCGCAGGAACGTGCCTACAACCTGGTAAAGGAAAAGAACCCGACGCTGGCCGAAGACGAACTTCGCTCGATCGCCAAAGTGGTCGGCATCGGCGCGGTGAAATACGCCGACCTGTCGAAGCACCGCACCAGCGACTACAGCTTCAACTTCGACCTGATGCTCAACTTCGAAGGCAACACCGCGCCGTACCTGCTGTACGCCTACACTCGCGTGGCCGGCGTGTTCCGCAAACTGGGCAAGGATTTCAGCGAAGTCGACGGCCAGATCGTCCTCGAAGCGGCGCACGAGCAGGAACTGGCGGCCAAACTGGCGCAGTTCGGTGAAGTGCTGAACAACGTTGCGGAAAAGGGCACGCCACACACTCTGTGCACCTACCTGTACGATGTTGCCGGCCTGTTCTCCAGCTTCTACGAGAACTGCCCGATCCTCGCCGCCGAAACTCCGGCACAAATGCAAAGCCGTCTGCGCCTTGCCGCGCTGACCGGCCGTACCCTCAAGCAAGGCCTGGAACTGCTCGGCCTGGAAACCCTGGAGCGCATGTAAGTTGGCTGCCAAGAAAAAACCTGCACCCAAGCGTGGCGCCAGCCGTTACCAAGCTCCAGCGAAGCAGCCGATTCCGGGCTGGCTGTGGATGGCCATCGGCCTGACGGTTGGCGCGTTCATCGTGTTCCTGATGAAACTGGAGCCGGGCAAGGGCAGGGACACGGTCAAGCGCGAGAAAATCGAGCAACAGCAACAACAGAAAGCCACCAAGATCGCCGAGGCCAACAAGACCCCGCCGAGCCCGACGCAACCGGTGAAGCCGAAGTACGACTTCTACACCCTGCTGCCGGAATCGGAAGTGATCGTGCCGCCGGACGCGGTGCCGGAGAAAACCCTGCCGACGCCACAAGTGCCGGCGATCCCGACCACGCCGGTGACCCCGGCCGAAGCGGCGAAGATCGACACGGCGCGCGCGCAGGCGGCACTGGCCGGGATCACGCCGCCGCCAGCGCCACCGGTGACCAAGGCTGCACCGGTGACCAAATTCTTCCTGCAGGCCGGCTCGTTCCGCAAAGAGACGGATGCCGACAAGGTCCGCGCGCAGATCATTCTGCTCGGCCAGGCGGTCGCGGTTGAATCCGGGACGGTGAAGGATGAAACCTGGTACCGCGTACTGGTCGGCCCGTTCAGCAACCGCGAACAACTGACCACCGCCCAGAAACAACTGGCGGGCGCGGGCTTCAGCAACCTGTTGTTACAACAACGCCAGAGCCGCTGACAACTCCCCACTGATCGTTCCCACGCTCTGCGTGGGAATGTAGCCCGGGACCCTCCGCATCCCTTGCCGCAGGGACGCGGAGCGTCCATTGAGGCATTCCCGCGCGGAGCGTGGGAACGATCACGCTGCTTTGCGTGGGAACGACCCCACGCAAACCACCGCTCGTCCCCTCTCCCGCCCCGCAGTTGAAATCCTCTCCACCACCCCCATATGAGTGGGCATAAGGCATTTTCGCCCCGCAGTGTGGAGACTCTTCCCTTGACCACCATCGTTTCAGTCCGCCGCCACGGCAAAGTCGTCATGGGCGGCGACGGCCAGGTTTCACTCGGCAACACCGTGATGAAAGGCAACGCGAAGAAAGTTCGTCGCCTGTACCACGGTGAAGTCATTGCCGGATTCGCCGGTGCCACCGCCGACGCCTTCACCCTGTTCGAACGTTTCGAAGGCCAGCTCGAGAAACATCAGGGCCACCTGATCCGCGCTGCCGTCGAACTCGCCAAAGAATGGCGCACCGACCGCTCCCTGAGCCGCCTCGAAGCGATGCTTGCGGTCGCCAACAAGGACGCATCCCTGATCATCACCGGCAACGGTGACGTGGTCGAACCCGAGGACGGCCTGATCGCCATGGGTTCCGGTGGCGCCTATGCGCAAGCCGCCGCCAGCGCCCTGCTGAAGAAGACCGACCTGTCGGCCCGCGAAATCGTCGAGACCGCTCTCGGCATCGCCGGCGACATCTGTGTATTCACCAACCACACCCAGACCATTGAGGAGCAGGATCTCGCTGAATAAGCCTGACGCGGCCCCTGTGCCACGGCTTGTTTCTGCTTGAGGACCGTCAATTATTATGTCCATGACTCCCCGCGAAATCGTCCACGAACTCAACCGCCACATCATCGGCCAGGACGATGCCAAGCGCGCTGTCGCGATTGCCCTGCGCAACCGCTGGCGCCGCATGCAGCTGCCTGAAGAGCTGCGCGTTGAAGTGACCCCGAAGAACATCCTGATGATCGGCCCGACCGGTGTCGGTAAAACCGAAATCGCCCGTCGCCTGGCCAAGCTGGCCAACGCACCGTTCATCAAGGTCGAAGCGACCAAGTTCACCGAAGTCGGCTACGTCGGCCGTGACGTCGAATCGATCATCCGTGATCTGGCCGATGCCGCAATCAAGATGCTGCGCGAGCAGGAAATGACCCGCGTTCGTCACCGCGCCGAAGACGCCGCCGAGGACCGTATCCTCGACGCCCTGCTGCCACCGGCACGCATGGGCTTCGGCAACGAAGAAGCGCCGACCCAGGATTCCAACACTCGCCAACTGTTCCGCAAGCGCCTGCGCGAAGGTCAGTTGGACGACAAGGAAATCGAGATCGAAGTCGCCGAAATGGCCGGCATCGAAATCGCCACGCCTCCGGGCATGGAAGAAATGACCAACCAGTTGCAGAACCTGTTCGCCAACATGGGCAAGGGCAAGAAGAAGGCCCGCAAGCTCAAGGTCAAGGAAGCGCTGAAACTGGTGCGCGATGAAGAAGCCGGTCGTCTGGTCAACGAAGAAGAGTTGAAGGCCAAGGCCCTGGAAGCGGTCGAGCAGCACGGCATCGTGTTCATCGACGAAATCGACAAGGTCGCCAAGCGCGGCAATGTCGGTGGTGCCGATGTATCCCGCGAAGGCGTGCAACGTGACCTGCTGCCGCTGATCGAAGGCTGCACCGTCAACACCAAGCTGGGCATGGTCAAGACCGACCACATCCTGTTCATCGCCTCCGGTGCTTTCCACCTGAGCAAGCCGAGCGATCTGGTGCCGGAGCTGCAAGGCCGTCTGCCGATCCGCGTTGAACTCAAGGCCCTGAGCCCGCAGGATTTCGAACGCATCCTCAGCGAACCGCACGCCTCGCTCACCGAGCAATACTGCGCGCTGCTGAAAACCGAAGGCCTGAACATCCAGTTCCAGCCCGAAGGCATCAAGCGTCTGGCGGAGATCGCCTGGCAGGTCAACGAGAAGACCGAGAACATCGGTGCCCGTCGCCTGCACACGCTGCTCGAGCGTCTGCTGGAAGAGGTGTCGTTCAGTGCCGGCGATCTGGCCAGCGCCCACGATGACACGGCTATCCAGATCGACGCCGAGTACGTCAACAGCCACCTGGGCGAATTGGCGCAGAACGAAGACCTGTCCCGTTATATCCTGTAAGCCATACTTACAGTAGTAGCGGACCCTGTGGGAGCGAGCTTGCTCGCGAAGAGGCCGTGTCAGTCGATATCAATGTTGTCTGACACACCGCTTTCGCGAGCAAGCTCGCTCCCACATTTGCTTAAGGGTCGCCCACACTTCGGACGCCAGCCCATGACCCAACTCCCCACCGACATCAAACTGCACAAAGCCTCGAAAACCCTGTCGCTCAAATACGCGTCCGGCGAGGAATACACCCTGCCCGCCGAATTCCTGCGCGTGCACTCCCCCTCCGCCGAGGTCCAGGGCCACGGCAAACCGATCCTGCAATTCGGCAAACTGCACGTCGGCCTGACCAAGGTAGAACCGGCCGGTCAGTACGCACTGAAACTGACCTTCGACGACGGTCACGACAGCGGTCTGTTCACCTGGGATTACCTGTACGAGCTGGGGCGACGTTATGACGCACTCTGGGCGGATTATCTGGCCGAACTCAAAGCCGCCGGCAAAACCCGCGACCCGGATCAGTCCGTCGTCAAGCTGATGCTCTAGTCCGCGGCTCGGACTGTTTAGAGGGCATTTTCTAGATTCATCTGTTTGAATGCTCCGCTAAAGCGGCCCGGGATCGGCTGCTTGCGAAAAAAATCAATCTCGGGTAACCAATGGAACTGGCAAGTTCCCTGCAGTGCTCTACGACTGTAAAGCAGCTATGCAGAATCAACGGTCACCCGAGCAGTAGTACCTGGCATTGGCTGTGGAACTGCACAGCAGAAACCGGGTACTCGTCTCAGGACAATGGAGCGTCGTAGATGAGTAACAAGAATAACGATGATTTGAAGTACCAGGCCTCGGAGAACACCCTGGGGCTGAATCCTGTCGTTGGGCTTCGCGGAAAGGATCTGCTGGCCTCTGCTCGAATGGTGCTGACCCAGGCCATCAAACAACCGATCCATAGCGTCACGCACGTCACCCGGTTCGGCCTCGAACTGAAGAACGTGCTGTTCGGCAAATCGGAACTGCAACCGGCGGGCGATGACCGTCGCTTTGTCGATCCGGCGTGGAGCCAGAACCCGCTGTACAAACGTTATCTGCAGACTTATCTGGCATGGCGCAAGGAACTCCATGCCTGGATCGACGACAGCAGCCTCTCGCCCAAGGACATCGCGCGTGGCCACTTCGTGATCAACCTGATGACCGAAGCCATGGCGCCGACCAACAGCATGGCCAACCCGGCGGCGGTCAAACGCTTCTTCGAGACCGGCGGCAAGAGCCTGCTCGACGGTCTCTCGCATCTGGCCAAGGATCTGGTGCACAACGGCGGCATGCCGAGCCAGGTCAACATGGGCGCGTTCGAGGTCGGCAAGAGCCTGGGCGTGACCGAAGGCGCGGTGGTATTTCGCAACGACGTGCTGGAGCTGATCCAGTACAAGCCGATCACCGAGCAGGTGCACGAGCGCCCGCTGCTGGTGGTGCCGCCGCAGATCAACAAGTTCTACGTCTTCGACCTGAGCCCGGACAAGAGCCTGGCGCGCTTCTGCCTGCGCAACAATGTGCAGACCTTCATCGTCAGCTGGCGCAACCCGACCAAGGAACAGCGCGAGTGGGGCCTCTCGACTTACATCGAAGCCTTGAAGGAAGCGGTTGACGTGGTCACCGCGATCACCGGCAGCAAGGACGTCAACATGCTCGGCGCCTGCTCCGGCGGCATCACCTGCACCGCCCTGCTCGGCCACTATGCGGCGACGGGTGAGAACAAGGTCAATGCCCTGACTCTGCTGGTCAGCGTGCTCGATACCACGCTCGACAGCGACGTCGCGTTGTTCGTCGACGAGCAGACGCTGGAAATGGCCAAGCGGCACTCCTATCAGGCCGGTGTGCTTGAAGGCAAAGACATGGCCAAGGTCTTCGCCTGGATGCGCCCCAACGATCTGATCTGGAACTACTGGGTCAACAACTACCTGCTGGGCAACGAGCCGCCGGTGTTCGACATCCTGTTCTGGAACAACGATACGACTCGACTGCCGGCCGCGTTCCACGGCGACCTGATCGAGATGTTCAAAAACAATCCATTGACCCGCCCCGATGCACTGGAAGTGTGCGGCACGCCGATCGACCTCAAGAAGGTCACGGCCGACATCTTCTCGCTGGCCGGCACCAACGACCACATCACGCCGTGGAAGTCCTGCTACAAGTCGGCGCAGCTGTTTGGCGGCAAGGTGGAGTTCGTGCTGTCCAGCAGCGGGCATATCCAGAGCATTCTGAACCCGCCGGGCAACCCGAAATCGCGCTACATGACCAGCGACGAAATGACCGCCAATGCCGATGACTGGCAGGAAAATTCGACCAAGCATGCCGATTCCTGGTGGCTGCACTGGCAAGCCTGGCAGGCGGCACGTTCGGGCGAATTGAAAAAGGCACCGACGAAGCTGGGCAACAAGGCGTTCCCGGCAGGCGAAGCGTCGCCGGGCACTTACGTTCACGAGCGGTAACCGACATCTGTGGGAGCGAGCTTGCTCCGGGCGGCGTTCCGACGAAGGCGGACTGACATTCAACATTGAAGTCGACTGATCCGCCGCTTTCGCGAGCAAGCTCGCTCCCACAGTTAAAGATGAGATAGAGATTTCACCCACAGGGCCTTGAAGCATGCCGCATCCGTTCATCTTTCGAACCGTCGAGCTCGATGGCCAGACCATCCGCACGGCGGTCCGCCCCGGCAAGCCTCACTTGACGCCCTTGCTGATATTCAACGGCATCGGCGCCAACCTGGAGCTGGTGTTTCCTTTTGTCGCGGCGCTGGATCCGGATCTGGAAGTGATCGCCTTCGACGTGCCCGGTGTCGGCGGTTCCTCGACGCCGAGCCGACCGTACCGTTTTCCGGGGCTGGCGAAGCTCACCGCACGGATGCTCGATTACCTCGACTACGGACAGGTCAACGTGATCGGCGTGTCCTGGGGTGGTGCACTGGCGCAGCAGTTCGCCTACGACTATCCCGAGCGCTGCAAGAAGCTGGTGCTGGCGGCGACCGCTGCCGGTGCGGTGATGGTGCCGGGCAAGCCGAAAGTGCTGTGGATGATGGCCAGCCCACGGCGCTACATCCAGCCGTCCCATGTGATCCGCATCGCCCCGATGATCTACGGCGGCTCGTTCCGTCGCGACCCGACACTCGCCGCCAGCCATGCGGCCAAGGTGCGCTCGGCGGGCAAGCTCGGCTACTACTGGCAACTGTTCGCAGGCCTGGGCTGGACCAGCATTCACTGGCTGCACAAGATCCACCAGCCGACGCTGGTACTCGCCGGCGATGACGACCCGCTGATCCCGCTGATCAACATGCGCATGCTCGCCTGGCGAATCCCCAACGCGCAGTTGCACATCATCGACGACGGGCATCTGTTCCTGATTACCCGGGCCGAGGCGGTGGCGCCGATCATCATGAAGTTCCTCCAGGAGGAACGTCAGCGTGCGGTGATGCATCCGCACCCGACACCGCTGGGCGGATAACCTTCCCGGCACGGATTTCTGGAGAGCGTTTTGCAACGCATCCGCACAGGTGCGTGGCAGGGAGCCACGCAGGCAACAACCCGCAACAGCGTCTATGGTGTTCTGGTTCGGTGTGTTTGTTTCTGGCCTGAAGACGAAGGAGTGTTGAGTCATGCGTGACAAACCAGCGACGGGCGTCGTGCCCAGCCCCGCCGTGTTCATCAATGCACAGAGTGCCATGACCGGCCTGCGCGGTCGTGACCTGGTCTCGACCTTGCGCAGCGTGGCGGCTTACGGGCTGCGCAATCCGATCCACAGTGCAAAACACGCCTTGAAGCTGGGAGGCGCGCTCGGACGCGTGCTGCTCGGCGAAACCCTGCACCCGACCAATCCGCAGGACAGCCGCTTCGCCGATCCGGCGTGGAGCCTGAACCCGTTCTATCGGCGCAGCCTTCAGGCTTATCTGGCCTGGCAGAAACAGGTCAAGAGCTGGATCGACGAGAGCAGCATGAGCGACGACGACCGCGCCCGCGCGCACTTCGCCTTCACCCTGCTCAACGACGCCGTGGCGCCCTCCAACACCCTGCTCAATCCGCTGGCGGTGAAGGAGCTGTTCAACTCCGGCGGCCACAGTCTGGTGCGCGGTCTCAGTCATCTGTTCGATGATTTGCTGCACAACGACGGCCTGCCACGCCAGGTCACCAAACAGGCTTTCGAAGTCGGCAAGACCGTCGCCACCACCACCGGCTCGGTGGTGTTTCGCAACGAAATGCTCGAGCTGATCCAGTACCGGCCGATGAGCGAAAAACAGTATTCGAAACCGCTGCTGGTGGTGCCGCCGCAAATCAACAAGTACTACATTTTCGACCTCAGCCCGAGCAACAGCTTCGTCCAGTTTGCGCTGAAGAACGGCTTGCAGACCTTCATGATCAGTTGGCGCAACCCGGATGTGCGGCATCGCGAATGGGGCCTCTCGACCTATGTCGAAGCCGTGGAAGAAGCCATGAACATCTGCCGGGCGATCACCGGCGCTCGCGAGGTCAACCTGGTGGGCGCCTGCGCCGGCGGGCTGACCATCGCAGCGCTGCAAGGGCATCTGCAGGCCAAGCGGCAGTTGCGGCGGGTCTCCAGCGCCACTTATCTGGTGAGCCTGCTCGACAGTGAAATGAACACCCCGGCCACCCTGTTCGCCGATGAGCAAACGCTCGAGGCGGCCAAGCGACGCTCCTATCAGAAAGGCGTGCTGGACGGTCGCGACATGGCCAAGGTGTTCGCGTGGATGCGTCCCAACGATTTGATCTGGAGTTATTTCGTCAACAACTACCTGCTGGGCAAGGAGCCGCCGGCGTTCGACATCCTCTACTGGAACAACGACAGCACCCGCCTGCCCGCCGCGTTTCACGGCGACATTCTGGATTTCTTCAAGCACAACCCGTTGACCCATCCGGGCGGGCTGGAAGTGTGCGGCACGCCGATCGATCTGCAGAAGGTCACGGTCGACAGTTTCAGCGTGGGCGGCATGAACGACCACATCACGCCGTGGGATGCGGTGTATCGCTCGACGCTGTTGCTGGGCGGTGAGCGGCGTTTCGTGCTGTCCAACAGCGGTCACGTGCAGAGCATCCTTAACCCGCCGGGCAACCCGAAAGCCCATTACGTCGAGAACGGAAAGCTCAGCAGTGATCCGCGCGCCTGGTACTACGACGCCAGGAAAGTCGACGGCAGTTGGTGGCCGCAATGGCTGGAGTGGGTGCAGCAGCGCTCCGGCACCCTGCGCGAAACCCAGATGCCCCTCGGCAACGCCAATTATCCACCGATGGAAGCGGCACCCGGCACCTATGTGCGTGTGCGCTGACTGACTCAAGCCCTTTAAGAAGACTGGATGAAAACAAGCGAACGGATCCTCGAATGTGCCCTGCAGTTGTTCAATGAAAAGGGCGAGCCGAACGTCTCCACCATGGAGGTTGCCAATGAAATGGGGATCAGCCCCGGCAACCTCTACTACCACTTCCACGGCAAGGAACCGCTGATTCTCGGATTGTTCGAGCGCTTCCAGAACGACCTCGCCCCGCTGCTCGACCCGCCCGCCGATGTCGCACTGGCGCCAGAGGATTACTGGCTGTTCCTGCACCTGATCGTCGAACGGCTGGCGCAATATCGCTTTCTGTTCCAGGACCTGTCGAACCTGGCCGGACGTCTGCCGAAACTCGCCAAGGGCATTCGCCAGTTCCTCAACGTGCTCAAGCGCACGCTGGCGTCATTGCTGGCGCGGCTGAAGGCGTCGGGGCAACTGGTCAGCGACACTCAGGCGCTGGGGCAACTGGTGGAGCAGATCACCATGACGTTGCTGTTCTCGCTGGACTATCAGCGGATTCTCGATCGCGAAGGGGAAGTGCGACTGGTGGTGTACCAGATCATGATGCTGGTGGCGCCACACCTGTTGCCGCCGGTGAAGGTGGCGACGGAGAGAATGGCGCGGCAGTACCTCGAAGATCACGAATAACGCCAAAGCCCTCTCCTTTGAGGAGAAGGATGGCTTCCAAATCATCCAGACAAAAACGCCCGACCTTCACAGGCCGGGCGTTTTCTTGAGCCCTGAAAAATCAGGACTGACTGGTCGGCGTCGACGGAGTCGATGCAGCAGTCGGAGCAGGCGCCGGGGTTGGAGCCGAGGCGGAGTTCGACGTGCTTGCCAGTGCTTGCGGTGTGGTCACCGGTTTTGGTGCTGCAGCTTTCGGCGCAGCGGCTTTCGGCGCGGCCGGTTTTTTCACTGCCGGTTTTTTCGCCGCAGCCGGTTTGGCGGCAGGCTTGGCAGCGGGTTTGGCGGCAGCGGTTTTCGCTGCTGGCTTGGCCGCAGGTTTGGCGGCTGGTTTTGCAGCCGGCTTGGCGGCGGCCTTGGCAGCAACCGGTTTGGCCGCGGCTTTCGCAGCAGGCTTGGCGGCAGCAGTTTTGGCTGCTGGTTTTGCGGCCGGTTTGGCGGCTTTAGCCAGTGGCTTGGCAGCGGTTTTGGCTGCAGGCTTGGCTGCTGCGGTTTTGGCCGCGACAGGCTGAGCTTTCAGGCCGGTGAGTTTTTCGATCTGTTTGGTCAGGGTATCGACCTTCTTGTGCAGATCCTTCACCTCGTTGCGGCTCGGTACGCCCAGGCGCGAGATCGCACTGTTCAGGCGCTTGTCGAAAGCCCCTTCCAGTTGATCCCAGGTGCCCAGCGCGCGATCTTTCACGCCGCTGATGCGCGATTTTGCCGAGCTTGCAGAATCCTTGGCAGCATCAACTTTCTTGCCGACTGCAGCCTTGGTGAGCTTCTCGGCTTTCTCGCCGTCTTTGACCAATGTATCGAAGAGTTTGCTGCCGTCAGTGTCGATCTTCGAGTACACGCCTAAACCAGCCAGCCAGATCTTGCGGGAATAGTCTTCGACTTTTCCGATCCACGAGCTGCCTTCTTTATCGGTGTTCTTTTTACCAGCCATCCCGTTCTCCTTAAGATTTACGCGCGACGCGTTCGAGCAATGCCGTCAGCTCATCGAGCTTAGCAGAGAGTGCCTCAACGTCATGTTTAGACGGAATGCCGATACGATTCAAGGCACTGGCGACACGCGTGTCGAACGCCTTCTCGACCTTGTCGAGCTGAACTTCGACCCGGCCTTTGAAAGAGCTGACTTCGCTCTTGGCATCATCGATCTCGGCGTTGGCCGCTTCGAGTTTTTCGGTGACGGCTTTTTTGCCTTTCTTTTCAACAGTTTGACCAGCCTTGATCAGCTCTTGAAAGTACTCGCTGCCCTCCTGACCGACCTTGGTGTAGGCACCCAGGCCTGCCAGCCAGATCTTGCGGGCATAGGATTTGACGTCGCTCAGAGCGGAAGTCGAAGCGTCGATTTTTTTCTTCAAAATGACTTTGGCCATGGTGCACCTCACGCGCAGAAGGTTTGAGGAACTGCCCTGACAAGTGTCGGGCTCAGGCACAAAGTAGGGAGAAAAATTAGAAACGGCACCCTAACAACTGACATAAACAGGTGGGCACACCACAAAACAAATGTGGGAGCGAGCTTGCTCCGGGCGGCGATCCGACGAAGGCGTTGTATCAGCCAACATTTCAGTCAGCAGACAGTCCGCATTCGCGAGCAAGCTCGCTTGTATGCTGGTACTTGAAGGGAGGAGGAGGGACAAGGCTCGATTCTGACTGTTGGCGCAGTACAGATCCGTGGGAGATTTC
>NZ_NEJZ01000022.1:0-94946 GCF_002113215.1 Pseudomonas sp. B15(2017) | reverse complement strand
ACATGATGCAGTGGTTGCAGGAAGAGCATGCAGACCTGTACTTCTCGTTCCCGGAATCAAACCTGCAAAAGAAAGTGGCGCGCTTCGTAAAACGCACGCTACTCACGGAAGAAAATTTTACCGGCCTGCTGAAGGCCCATCTGGAAAGTGAGGTGGCTGTATGAGCATTTTGATGGGTGAGATTGTTGCCAATCTCAATGCAAAACAGCCTGATGCTCAGGCCATCATCAGCGATTTCAAAAAGTGCCTGAAGGATTATCGCGAGCATGCCGAAGCTTGGTACGGCGGCATTCTGGATGCAGAGCAGCAATTCAAGGTCGGTGACGAAGTCGGCACCGCAGACAAGGACAGTAAAAAGGCCAATACCCTTTATGCCAACTGCCCTGCCAACGGCAAACTGAAGCTGGTCCACAGTTTCGAATCTGCGCGTTTTGTCCCTATCGGCAATACGCCTGTGCGGCTGGTGCCGGTGGAGGATGGCAAGCTCTACGGCAAGAACGAAGTCGGTCAAGCCATCAACGTCAAGATCGGCCCAAGCGGAATTCTGGAGGTCACAGGCCTCAAACCGCATCAACAATACGAAATCACTTTCTTCCCCAATCCTACCAAAGCTCAGATCGACAGCCTTTTCAACTCCTATCAAGGCGTCATAGGAGATCTGAGCGCCTGGCTGCAAACCGAGTGGACCACCGATTTTCTGCCGCTCTGGCAAGCGCACACCAATGCATCCATGGGTGGACGGGCATTGCAACAGCTGGAGTCGGCCTGGAAAGGATTCCTCAAGGCAATCATGGGGCTGTGGGGGGACATCAAGAGCCTCTACGACTTGGTTGCGCATCCTCGGGAAAACTACGAGAAACTCAAAAAATTCTTCACCGAAGAACAGATAAAGAAGATCTATAACGCTTCGAAAGAAGCCATCCAAACAGCACTGCTAATTGCCAGTGACGAACCACTCATGTGGATCTACGTCGCGGCGATCGTCGCGTGGGTCAAGATGCTGCCTCCGCAGACCTGCACTGAGGTCTTGTCGGAACTGACCACGGAAGTGCTGCTGAACATCCTGATCGGTATCGTCTTGACGGGCGGGATCGGTCTGGCCGTCCGTATCGGCACCAAAGGCCTGAATGCCGCAAGAAACAGCGGCAAGGTCATGAAGCTGATCGAAGACTTCACCTCGATGCTGATGAAAATCAGCAAAAAGAATGCGACAGGCCACGCCGATACCGCAAAGCCCTTGATGCTCAACGGCAACTCGCCACTCAATCAGGCGCGGAAGGCAAGTATCGAAATCGCGCCTCCAAAACCCGCAGAAACAGCCACACCACCGAAGAAAAAGCCGCCCGTCTCGGGTGGGGCCGTGGAGACGGATGCACAGATCCATGCTCGCGGCAAAAAAGAAAACAACACTCGAGTCCAACAGCAGGAAAAAGTAGACAACGCACCTGATCAGTCGAAAAACCCCGCCGACAAACCCGCTCAGTGCGCCGATAAAACCTGCACCAACGGTGAACCGGTATCGATGGTTACCGGCGAGGAATTGCTGACACTCACTGACGGTGTATTGGGTGGTCTGCTGCCGATTGAATGGACGCGCCTCTACCGCAGCAGCGCGGTTGAAATCGATGGGCGTCTGGGCCATGGCTGGAGTCACTCTCTGTCCCATCGCCTGCAAATCAACGATGAGGGCGTGCTGTGGACTGATAACGAAAACCGTCAGACCCGCTTCCCGATGCCGACGGAACAACGGCCTGCCATCACCAACAGTCTGGCTCAAGCAGCCATTTTTCTGGGCGAGGCACCGGGTGAACTGATCCTCACCCAGGCAGGGGCAAAACCACGCTTTTATCATTTCCGCGCAGACCGCCTGACGACGGTCAGTGACTCATACGGAAATCAGGTGCATATCAGCTATGACCTGGTGGGGCGGATCCAGCGCATCGATAACGGTGCTGGCCGCGCGTTGCTGTTGCGTTACGATGACCGCCATATCATGGCCGTGGATCAGCAACAACAGCGTTCCGAGTATGACGAACGTGGTGAACGCCAGGATCCGTGGCTGACCATTCAGACCCTAGTCACCTACCGCTACAACGCTCGCAATCAATTGATCTCGGCATCCAATGCCGCAGGTGAAACCGAGCATTACCGCTACAACGATCAGCACGTCATCCTTGAGCGGCAACTGGCCGGTGGCGCCAGTTTCTTCTGGGAATGGGAACGTGAAGGCAAACTCTCCCGTTGCGTACGTCATTGGGCCAACTATTCGCAACTGGAAGCTCGCTACGAGTGGGATGACAAAGGCACGGTTACGGTTCACAACGCCGATGGCAGTGAACAGGTTTACGTGCATGACGAAAATGCACGCCTGATCAGTGAAACCGCTGCCGATGGTGCGGAAACGCAAAACGCCTATGACGATGAAGGGCGTCTGGTTGCTGTAAAAGATCCAATGGGGGCCATTACCGAGTATCAATACAGCGATGCCGGACGATTGATGGCTGTCATCCCGCCGGAAGAAGAACCTACCCACTACAACTATTTCGATGGCCAACTGATTGAAGTCAAACGTGGCAAGGCCCGTTGGCAATACGACCGCAATCAACAAGGCGACATTACCCGGCAAATCGACCCTCAGGGCAACGAAACCCATTACAGCTACGACCGCCAGGGCCGCCTGCTGGAAATTCACCATCCTGATGGCAGCCGCCATCAACTGGGCTGGAACAATCTCGGTCAGTTGCTGGAGGAGCGTCTTCCGGACGGTGGTCAACGCAAGTACCGCTACGACGCACTTGGACGCCAGATCACGCGTCAGGACGAATTCGGCGCCATCACCCATTATCAATGGGACGCCGTCGATCGCCTTACCCAGATCACCCTCCCCGGCGGCGCCACCCGTGCTTTCACCTACAACCCGTACGGACGCGTCACCGCCGAACGCGATGAGCTCGGCCGCATCACCCGCTACGAATACGCCGACAACCTGCATCTGGTCAGCCGCCGCATCAATCCCGACGGCAGCCAGTTGCGCTATCGCTACGACAACGCCGGCCTGCTACTCACTGAAATCGAAAACGAGCGCGGCGAGCACTACAAACTCGACTACTACGCCAACGGTCTGATCCAGCAGGAAACCGGTTTCGACGGCCGCCGCACCGCGTACGAATACGACCTCAACGGCCAGTTGCTGAAGAAAACCGAATTCGGCGATGACGGCAGCGAACTGGTTACCGAGTATCAGCGCGATGCTGCCGGTCGACTGCTGGTGAAAACCCTCGCCGATGGCGAAGAAATACACTACAGCTACGATGCCCTGGGCCGTTTGGTGAATGTCGACGACGGACACTGGCCGCTTGCCTACGAATACGACGTGCAGGATCGCCTGATCACCGAGCATCAGGGATGGGGCACCACGCGCTACGAATATGACAGCGTCGGACAACTGAGTCACTGCCGGCTCCCCGACGGCAGCACACTCGACTACCGCCACTTGTACGGCGGACGTCTGAGCAGCATCGACCTCAACGGCTCACGCTTGACCAGCCACCAATTCAGCGCCGGTCGTGAACAGCAGCGCCAACAAGGCCTGCTGCTCAGCCAATACCAGTACGATGAACAAGGCCGCCTGCAAGCGCACAGTGTCAGCCAGCGTGAAAAAAACCTGTTCCAGCGCCGCTATAACTACGACGCCAACGGCAACCTCGCCGGCATCGACGACAGCCGCAAAGGCAGCCGCAGCTACCACTACGACCCGCTCGATCGATTGATCAGCGTTCGTGGCGCTACGCCGGAAACCTTCGCCCACGATCCAGCGGGTAACCTGCTCGGCCAGAACAACGAAGGCACCGCCAACCTCGCCAACGTCAAAGGCAACCGTCTGCTGATGCAGGGCGACCGCCACTACGACTACGACGCCTATGGCAACCTGATCCGCGAACGCCGTGGCACCGGACAGAAACTTGTCACCGAATACCGCTACGACTGCCAGCATCGACTGATCGGTGTCAGCCTGCCGGGCGGCAGCACTCCATCCTATAAGTACGACGCCTTCGGCCGCCGCATCGAGAAAACCGTCGATGGCCATACCACCGAATTCTTGTGGCAAGGCGAACGCCTGATCGCCGAAAGCGGTGACAACCGCTATCGCACCTACATCTACGAACCCGGCAGCTTCCGCCCACTGGCGATGCTCGACGGCGAAGGCCCGCGCAAGGCAACGCCGTTCTACTACCAACTCGATCACCTGGGAACACCGCAGGAACTCACTGACTACAGTGGCGAGATCATGTGGTCCGCGAAGTACCGCGCCTACGGCAACCTCGCGGCGCTGGACGTCAGTGAAATCGATAACCCGTTGCGCTTCCAGGGTCAGTATTTCGACGCAGAGACGGGCCTACACTACAACCGTCATCGCTACTACAATCCGGGGACTGGGCGGTTTCTGACACCGGATCCGATCAAGCTTGCGGGTGGGTTGAATAACTACCAGTACGTGCCTAACCCTACGGGGTGGGTGGATCCGTTGGGGTTGAACTCCGAGTGTCCTGGAAAATTAAATCGCCAGACCGGAACAGTAGAAACCTCACGCAAAGCAAGCGTTAATGACGGAGCGCCGAAACCTCCAGATGTTCAATGGACCAACCATGGAAATAAACACGTAGCTCCCAAAGCTCCGTGGCCATCGATTGTTAAATCAACTGCAAATGGCGGAGCAGCAAAATATCTACCGGGCACTGACATCGAAGCATTAGAACGACACGCTTTTGAACACGGACAAGAAGTAAACAACGGAAAACCTTGGAAAGTAATTGATATGGGGCGAACCATCGGCGCAAACGATGGTAAAGAAACTAGATTCATGAGGATTGAGCTCAGTGCAAATACAATTCATGGACACCCAATCTCCGAAGATGCATTTAAAAAACTTACGAAAAAGAAGAAATAAAAATGTTTAAAGAAATAGAAAATCTAGGCGGAACCATAACTTTCGATGATCTTTCCCACCTAGACCAGTCTACTGAGATCTCATCCATAGTTAACGAACTAAAAGAGGACCTATTTCAAGCAACTTTTCCATTCCAACAAATAATTGATATCGGCTGGTATCCAGAATTCAGTGAGAGTGGCGAATTCAAAGTATCACTAGTCTCAAACTTCAATTGGGAAAAACCAATCCACAGCGAAAAAGCAAAAAATTGGACAGAGCTAAAAACCGCCATTGAGAACACTCTGAAGAAAGTGCAAACCCAACAGCCAATCAGATGAGTAAAAAGGGACCAAAAGGGGACAGATTTGAATGGCACTTACTTAACATGTTTAGCATGCCCGTTCTTCCTGACCTCAGCCCTTGCTGACCGACGTGACTGGGTCAGCAAGGGGTAGGCCTGAGGTCTTCGTTTTATGGCTCGCGGTTCGATGCGACCAGGTCGATTTCCAACGCGTCTTTGAATCAAAGGGGACGGATTTATTTTTCGTTTTCAGCCACATCCAAAAGATGGAAAAGTCATCCGAATTTATTGGCCGAACCCGTTCGAGGGGCAAAAATTACAGCACAGAAATGTATCCCAAGAAGCGTATGGTACGGGCTCGACGGAACAGGCTACAACAATATTGCACAAGAGCTAAAATCCGAAAACCATTTGCTAAGAAAATGGATTTCCTTATATGCCATTTATAAATACCAATTCACCAATGACCCACATCAATATTACGATTTTATCCATCAATCAAAAAATTCCCGATATGCGTTAGTAATATTCACAATTCCCACCGAAACACTTGAAACAAGTGATGGCGTGGACGACCGAGACATTACTATCGTGAAAATAGAAACCATGGACTCCGAAGCGGAAATCAACACTATTCTTGCAAACCTCGACATTGACCCAGAACTGTTCACCACGCCATGGCGCTGTGAATACCCGCTCTAGGCGCCATTCTGTAATCAGAGGGGTTCGGATTTGCTTTCGTTGAAAAAAATAAATCCGTCCCTGCAAATCATAGACATGTTAAGAACATCAATTGGATATCCAGAGACTCGGCTGAAACGGAAGTCACTACGACCCGCTTGATCGATTGACCAGCGTGCGTGGCGCGACACCGGAAACCTTCGCCCACGACCCGGCCGGCAACCTGCTCGGCCAGAACAACGAAGGCACAGCCAACCTCGCCAACGTCAAAGGCAACCGCCTGCTGATGCAGGGCGACCGCCACTACGACTACGACGCCTATGGCAACCTGATCCGCGAACGCCGTGGCACCGGACAGAAACTCGTCACCGAATATCGCTACGACTGCCAGCATCGACTGATCGGCGTCAGCCTGCCGGGTTGCAGCACCGCGTCTTACAAATACGACGCCTTCGGTCGCCGAATCGAAAAAAATGTCGACGGTCACACCACTGAGTTCCTGTGGCAAGGCGAACGCCTGATCGCCGAAAGCGGCGATAACCGCTATCGCACCTACATCTACGAACCCGGCAGCTTCCGCCCACTGGCGATGCTCGACGGCGAAGGCCCGCGCAAGGCAACGCCGTTCTACTATCAGCTCGATCATCTGGGCACACCGCAGGAACTCACCGACTACAGCGGTGAAATCATGTGGTCCGCGAAGTACCGTGCGTACGGCAACCTCGCGGCACTGGATGTCAGTGAAATCGACAACCCGTTGCGATTCCAGGGTCAGTATTTCGATGCAGAGACGGGCCTACACTACAACCGGCATCGCTACTACAATCCGGGGACTGGACGGTTTCTGACGCCGGATCCGATCAAGCTTGCGGGTGGGTTGAATAGCTACCAGTACGTGCCTAATCCTACGGGGTGGGTTGATCCGTTGGGATTGAATAGCTGTCCTGGTAATAAGGATTCGCAATCAGGGGATGTTAGCGATCCGACAAAAAAAGCTGTTGTTAATGACGGAGAACCTAATCCACCAACGATGACGCGGGCTGAGCGCCAAGCTAGGATTCATGAGCTCACAGAAGCAATGGCATACAAGGAGCTAAAGGCGATGGAGGATCTTTCGCCTAGGTATCATTTCCTTGAAAAACATGGCGCACAGACTACCACTCAGTCACAGATGGATAGAGCAGCGACTGGCAAAAACCCAACCACCGGCGTAATTGAAACCTACGGAAATGGAAAGCCGATAACACCGAACTCAACACGATACACCAGCCACAAAGCACAACTTACAGCTATCAAACGCGCGATGCGCATATACAAAAATACCGGCAATAAAGCGTTAGCTGAGCGTCCTATGAGCATGGGCGGAACGATCGGAGAAGGCTTCAAAAAGGGCGGAACAAAATACAAGCAACAAACAAAAGCCGTGACAATTCTCGACGATAACGGCCTACCTAAAACATCATTCCCGAAATATGAAAAATGAAACTAGAGCCGACACTTGACATAATCCCATCGCTACTATTCCCTTTCGACATAAATAGCGATCAAGATGAAACCGTAGAAGACCTAATTGCAAAAACCGACATAAATAATGATGATGAATTAACACACCTATTTAACACCCTGATCAAGCCTGATTTTACAAAACGCATCGTAAGCGAGCAGCAATGGTACATTGACACATTGACATTTTTTTTAAACAAAAATGAGAAATTCAATCGCGTTTTTTCCGAAATCACTACGTACTTTTCTGATGAGCCCATTGATAAGCGCCACTTCATGTCAGTCCTTCTTGAATGCTTGAAAAAATACAAAACTTCATAACAAACCAGACTAAAGGGGAAAAATTTGTTTTTCGCTGAAGAAAATAAATCCGCCCCCTTTAATCTGGAAGTGAGTTTTAAAAATGATAATTGTACTTGATGGCTTAACCATTTCATCAGAGCAAGAGTTTCATAAAAAAATAGCCATTGCTTTTGCGGTGACAGATTTTTATGGAAACAATCTCAATGCCTTATGGGACCTACTCAGCACCAACGTGGAACGCCCCGTAGATTTAATATGGAAAAATTCTGAATACTCTCAAAAAAGCATGGGAGATTCGTACAATAAAATAATAAATATTTTTGAACGCACAAAGCAACAGGATGTGAATTTCGGATGGGAGGAAAAATTTAACTATTATCTCGAGTAACCACTAGAAAGCTAAAATGGGCTATCAAAACTACAAAACAAAGGGGAGTAGATTTATTTTTTACTGAAGAGAATAAATCTATCCCCTTTCAGCTAACAGGCTTGAAAGACCAACCAACGATAAACGAATCTGCAAGCAAAAATGTTTACCACCGACAAAAATAAAATTCAAGAACATTGGCTTGAAGAAATATACCCTCGACAAAACTCAATTACGCTCAATAATGGATTCTATTACCTCTTCGAGCACTCAGCAAAAGAAGAAAAATTAACAAAAAAAATATGGATTCCGGCAAATGATTTCTTGCTAAACCACACTGACATATGCCAAAGCCTCTCGACCATTTATACAGCAGAAGTGGTGATCATCCACATTTGCAGCTTCACCCTGTGAAAGGGGAAGTTATAAGAATCTATTGGCCAAACCAATTTGAAGGACAAAAATGAGCAACCAGAAGACTATCCCTAGAAAAGTTTGGTGGGGTTTGGAGGCAAAATCATATACAGAGATTGCGCAGGAACTACCTTCGCAGGATGAGTCACTTAGAAAGTGGATCGCAATCTATGCTGTTTATCATTTAAACTTTGAAAATAGATACCCTGGAGAGAGTTACTACAAATTTCTAGAGGATGCAAAAAATTCTAAATACGTCATTATAGAATTCACTCTCCCAATCCACTTTCTCGAAACAAGAGACAGCATTGGCGCCAACGACACAACAATCACAAAGTGCAAAACCATGGAAACAGAGGAAGAAATAAACTCTTTTCTTTATGAAAATAACATAAACCCCGAGCTATTTACGCCCCCATGGACCTGCGAGTACCCGCTAGACTGAACTCAACAAAAATTGACAAATCTGTCTCCTTTTCAAACCCAAAGTCAAAGGGGACAGATCTGAATGGCACTGCAAAAAAGACACCAACGAACTAGTCTGACTGATCGTATTGAGCGGAACCAATTCATTTAACAAAATCATGATTCACAGCAGCAGCATCCATGTTCAATCATCAAGCGGCACATTGGCCAAAGTACCCATTGATCGGCCAGACAATCTTTCCATAGAATGGTCTTGACTAAAAAAACACAAGTAAAGGGACAATCTATCCCCTTCTTCAGAACTAAAATGGGACAGATCTATTTTTTTGTTGAAGAAAATAAATCTGTCCCATTTTCTAATTCTTGTGGCAAGGCGAACGCCTGATCGCCGAAAGTGCCGACAACCGTTATCGCACCTATATCTACGAACCCGGCAGCTTCCGCCCGCTGGCCATGCTCGACGGTGAAGGCCCGCGCAAGGCGACGCCGTTCTATTACCAGCTCGATCATCTAGGCACGCCGCAAAAACTCACTGACTACAGTGGTGAAGTCATGTGGTCCGCGAAGTACCGCGCCTACGGCAACCTCGCGGCGCTGGATGTCAGTGAAATCGACAACCCGTTGCGCTTCCAGGGTCAGTATTTCGATTCCGAGACGGGGTTACATTACAACCGGCACCGCTACTACAATCCGAGCAGTGGGCGCTTTTTGACGCCGGATCCGATCAAGCTTGCGGGTGGCTTGAACAGCTACCAGTACGTGCCTAACCCTAGGGGGTGGGTGGATCCGTTGGGGCTAAACAACTGCCCCCCTCCCGAGGTAGATGGGCAAGAGTCCCTTTTAAAGCCCCCTGAAACTGCCGCTACGGTAGATGAGGGTGCACCGAAGGTTCCGGGACCTGAACATGGTAAAAATCCTAGGTTTTTCAAGACTGAAACCACATGGAAAGCGAGCGGAAAAGGAACAGGTAATGAATATAAAGTCTTCCAACAGGACATTGACTGGAGTCTAGAACACAAAGGCGTGTCTAACTTGGATAGAGCGAAAGATGGTGGTGCACCGTACATCATGAAGGACGGAGTTCCTCAGCAGCTCCAGTTACACCACTCAAGGCAAAATGGAAAAGGCCCGCTTTTTGAGTTGAGTCGAAAAACTCACCTGACCACTTTGAAAGGTAGAGGACGAGAAGCGGTGCATCCTTATGGGCACAGCCAACACCCAGAGCAACCTGTAGACAGGGAACTTTTCAAGAAAGAAGTTCCACAATATTGGAAAGACCGAGCAGCCGAGGCTTCGAAATGATCCCTAATGAATTAGTAAAACTCATTGAGAAACAACCTGGTGACATTCACCGGAGAGATAAAAATTCCGTCTTAAAAGAACTGGCGGCCCTCGGAATCGATCCTAGCAGTGAACTGGCCGAGTTTTTTCTAAACTACACCATAACTTTTTTCAAAAGCAGTTCTTCAGAGGAGGAACTATGTGACATCGCCGCCCCCAGTAACGAAATAGAGGTCGGTACAGATTTTATTAAGGAGGTGTGGGAGCTTCCAGAAAATTTCATTTGCCTTACAAATGTTCAGGGCGAGGGATGCTACCTGTACGACAAAAATAGTGGTGAGGTCTTAGATTTTAGCTTGGCTAAGCGAGATGAATTCTTGGCTGGCACAGTGCAGATAAAATGGAGCGGTTTTTTTGAGTTCCTGACTTGGTATCTTTCTTAATGTAGATTTGTTATTTGTGTGTTATCAGATGGAGCAAGAAATAAAGGAATCCGGGCTGGAGGAGTTGCTCGATTTAGCGGAGGCGGCTTAGATTCAATGACGACGTAATCTGATGACTTTCGAGCCGTAGCTGACTCGCAAGACGGAGTCTAGAGCCATTCCGATCGATATGACAACTGGCCGCACAGTTTGCCATTAGACCTAAATCCGCGCGGGCTGCCTTAGGGATTACTTCAAGGTACCGCTATTTTAGAAATATAGTAGATGGCCACAGATTGAGGACGATGGAATCAAGCCAATATTTTTTCAGGCTCACAAGAATGCGTTCATCAAGCGGCACATTAGCAATAGTACCCACTGATTGGCCAGACAACCTTTCCATAGAATGGTCTTAACTAAAAAACAGAATCAAAGGGACAATTTATCCCCTTTTCGAACAAACAAAATGAAAATTTTTCTCAACATTGAACACCTGAAAAACTATAACTCCCCTAGTACATTTATAAAATTCGCGACTACGGAACCTGAACCGGACATTGAACCTTGGTGGTTACTAATATATCAAGAGGGAAAAATAAACTACTGGCACAACACGCTAAAAAATCTGTATCCCAACCGCACGTTAGTTCCTTTCGCAAAGTTCAACGCCAATGATGATATTGCTTGCTTTGACGGCGATGATTTATCCGGCAATCCAAAAGTGCTAATAATACATGCATATGCTTCAGAGGGGTGGGAGCTTCACGGAGAACATCCTGACTTTAGCGCATGGCTAAAAATAGCGATTGAGACCCATACAAAATGGAATGAAGAAGATTAAAAACATCCACACCCAACATCTTATCCAAATATGTGTATTCAATCCAAAGAGGACAGATTTATTTTTAAGAAAATAAATCCCTCCCCTTTTCACACAAGTTTAAAGGATAAAAAATGAGTATTCAGAAGACAATCCCGAGGAAAATCTGGTGGGGCTTTGAGGCAAAATCATATACAGAAATTGCTCAAGAGCCACCTTCACAGGATGAGTCACTTCGAAAGTGGATCGCAATCTACGCCGCTTATCATTTAAACTTCGAAAATAGACCAAAAGGGGACAGATTTATTTTTCGTTAAAGAAAATAAATCCGTCCCCTTTTACTCTAATCCGCCCCCTTTTACTTAATAAACTCATGAAAATCACAATATCGCGCATAGTTAAAATCCACACAGAAAAGACCCTTGTTGAATTCTCCACCCCTTACGGAGAAGGTCTTTCAAGCTTATTCAATCTAGAGGCAATAGAAAACCGTTCCTATGACGTCGAAATAAATATTGATGATGATTTTTATTGGGGTAAAAACATCTCCACATCAATGAGCAACACACCATCAATTCGCCACGAAGCAGAAACAACCTATATAACAGCAGAGCTGATTTCTATTAGCAAAGATGGATGCAGCTCGCTAAAACTCGGCAACTCCATCATCCTCATCTCACTAAAAAACGAAAATAGAGATCTTATTTTTCCGAGCTTTATAGAGATTTCAGCCATTCAAATCACCCTTTACCCAACCAACACCTGAGTAGTGCTCAACCCCCCCTCAAATACCCCTTGGATATCACTAAATGAACACAAGCAAAATCATCACTCTCGGAGCCAAAATAACTCTCGATGACATTTCCCAGCTTGATAAAACAATCGACACTTCTCTCGAAATAGAAAACTTAAAGGAAGACCTTTTTCAAGCGACTTTCCCATGCGGCCAAATACTCGATATTGGATGGCATCCAGAATTCAGCACATACGGTTCCTTTGTAATCTCTCTAATCCGCAATCAAGACTGGCAAAATCCTACTCATTGTGAAAAAGCCAAAAACTGGGCAGAGCTGAAAATCGCGCTAGAGAACATATTAAAAAACCTGGAAAGCTAGAATCGACAAACGCTTCCGACACATGAAGCAAACCAAATGACTAAAGCGACATCACCACTATCCCCCCTCAATCACCCCCTCCAAAACCTCATACTTAACCACCACCCGATTCCCATACAACCTCTCCCTCTCCACCAAAGCCCCCACCTGCCCCTTCTCCCTCACCTCCCGCCAAATTTCATTCTCCCGATACACCCGCTCCCCCTCCCGCACAAACCGATGCCCCACCTCGAATACGTGATACCGATACGCCCGCTCCCGATCACAAAACAACTCGCCCTCCAACTGCATCTCCCCCACCTTCAGCTTCAGCTGAAAGCTGCAATCCGTCGGGTTGTGCAGCACCAGGTCGATGTAGTTGTAGAAGATCGCCGCGCCGGAGCCGAATGGCAGGACGCGGCCGTCTTCCAGGACCGGGTCGGCGCGTTCGATGACGATCAAGGGTGAGTGAATGGCCATCCAGTGGATGTGGTTGCTGAGTTGGCAGATGCCGCCGCCGATGCGGGCTTAGCCGAATGAGAGTTCCATGCCTTCGACGTAGCCTGGGTGTAGAGAGAAAGTGGTTTCATCCGTGGCGAACGGCGCGAGCCGTTGTCTTCCTTGAGCTTGTAATGGCGGCGCATCTTACCGTGGAACCGCGCTTGATCGCCAAGCGCCTCGCCTGCGTCGCAAGCCGTAACAAGTCACCCGGACCGGGCGCTCTAAAATTAAGTTTGAACTAAGGTTGCGTCCCTACCATCCGGGCCACAAAGCAACGGTTCTGTGTGCTGATTGCTGTCAGCAGAACCCTTCAACTTGAAGTGAGCCCGGACCATGAGTGCGATCAATTCCACCTCAAAACAACTGCCCGCCTTCAGCCTTGTATTGGTCAATTACAAGACGCCGGAAATAACCCGGATGTGCCTGGAGTTTCTCCAGCAATACGTCAAGGAGCATCAAATTCCGGTGTGGGTGGTGGACAATGATTCCGCCGATGAAAGCCTGGTCTATTTGCGGTCTCTGGACTGGATCAACTTGATCGAGCGCCCCTCCCCCGGCAAGGAAGCGGGGCATATTGCTCATGGCAAGGCACTTGATCTGGCACTTGCAAAAGTTGAAACCGATTACCTGTTTTTGCTGCATACCGATACTTTCGTTTTTGACAGCACTGTCTTTTCGATGATGATGAATGAATGTATGCAATCTTTGGATACAGCAGCGGTCGGTTGCGTCGAGCAATTAGATCGCGGCGTCCTTAGAGACACCTGGCGCTTGTCTTCGCGTTACTTCAAACACTATTTCCGCCGGGCAAAACAGCACTTGGGGTTGCCCTCCCGAGATCCGAAACCCTACCGGGAAACTCACCTGAAAAGCTTCTGCACCTTGTGGAATGCACGGTTGATCAAAGCTCACGGGCTGCATTTTTCGATGGACGACCGGGTCCCGGGATACACGCTGCAGGATCGTTTAAGCAGCCTTGGCTACGGCATCAAATGTCTCTCGCCGCGGACGATCTTCCGCTACCTCGATCACATCCAGGCCGGCACCGTGGCAGCTATCGGTGGATACGGCACACAGCACCGCCGCACCACCATGTATCAGGAAACGCTCAAGCGCCTTCAGTTACAACGAGGCATGCGACCTGCCAAATCGTAAGGCAATTAAAAAGGGCGACTTTAAAGTCGCCCTTTTTGCATCTGAATTCTTTGGCCTCTACTCCGAGGAGGTGTTCGCCCAGTGTGATGGCCTGGCAATCCATGCACCGGTAAAGAGCCCTGACACTGGGCGAACGGGAGGGATTTTAATGGAAGTTGGCGGATATGTCGTGCTAATTGAAGATGAATTTTATGTACTGAAAAGTTAAAGAATATTGCTCATCGATATTTCCCGACAAACTTTCTGAATTCACTGCCTCGAACACTTCATATGACTGCTCTCATACAATTACTTGTACAAGAACAGTCACGCTGTAGAGTCAATACTCAACTTTCATGCTGACTGGTCACTTTTAATACATCGGTGTAAGTGACGATGACGCTCTGCCCCACTTTCAGGTTTTTCAGTTTGGCCTGAATCTCAGGCTTTTCGACGTTGAGGGTTTTGGACTGGCCCGACGGGTTTTCCAGAGTGACCCGGTTTGTCGCCAAATCAATTTTGGTGATTTTCAATTGCACCTGAACCTGGCGGAAGGCCTCGCCACCGGGATTGCTGCTGCCCACGGCGTTGCGCAGTTCACCTGTGCGCTCAGTGGAGCCAGGCAGACCTTTATCCACATCGGTGTCCAGGAAAGCGGCGATCGAATGTTGAACCTCGATCTTGACCAGATCACCCACCTTCAGATTTCCCAGGTTTTTCGCCTTGTCGCTGAGCTGAATGTGCACCTGGCGACCTTCTTCGCCTTCAAGGACAACCTGATGATTGGCCGGATCAACTGCGAGCACCTTGGTGGTGACCTGATCCTTTTCGACAGTCGCCGACAACGGAATATCGGCAGCGAACGCCGTGGAAGCAGACAGAACAGTGGCGAGTGCAATGGCGTGCGTCAGTGCTTGGAGCTTCATAAGCGGTACGTTCCCTGTGATGGATGGCAGCCCCCATCGCCAACGTATTCAGCGATGGGAGTGCCACTGAGCATAGACGCGCATCAGGGTTTGTTCAGCGATCGCTGCGCGGTGTCCTGCGCCGTGGACTCACCACTGGCGGTGCCTTTCCCGGAACGCTGCCGCTGTTTGGGATCGGTGGGACGCAGTGCATCATTGTCGCGTTCGGTTTCACCCGGCGGACGAGGTTCGTCGGGGTGCTCGCTATCAGGGACAGTATTCATGCCAGGCCTCCTCAGGCTTCGGGGTCATCGAGTTCCCGCGCCACGTTCACGGCGGGCGAGTCCTTGTGCAGTTCATCGGCCTTGGCTTTGAGCAGCTGCCACTGCTCAAGATCGATCGCACCCTGCCCCAACAGATCGTCAGCGATGCGCTGCAAATCAAAGTAATGGGCATCCGGGGACTGTTGCCAGTACGTCTGATCGTCAAACATTTGCTGCCAGGTCGTCAGGTCTGGCGGTTTCAGTTCCTCGCTCATGGATCGGATCCTCGGCCATGTTCCTCGGTAGAGGCGGCATTCTGGAGAGAGTTCCAATCGATTTCTTCTCCGGCCCGGAGCGCGGAATCAGTACCCGGTCATCTCCAGATAGCCCTGCCCGCCCCGGTTGCCGCTCAGGCGCACCGGCCCTTCCCAATACGGAATGCGCAGGTTCATCCAGGCATCGGGATTGATTGCATCGAGGGTGATCTGCAGATCTTTTCCCGGAATGCCGATCGACCAGCGCACCGGCATCGAACGTCCGGCTACCTTCGCAGTGTCCTGCGGGGTCAGCTTGATCTGCCCGGCCTGCAGCGTTTCAGTCTGGCCATCGGCAGCAATCCACGTACCGGTGAGATAAGGCGCACCTTCCTTCTGACGCATGCGGTAAAGCATGACGTGTTCGCCGCTGTCCAGATGCAGGGAGAACCAGTCCCACCCGGTCTGGTTGGCGGTCAGCGGCTGGCTGCTCCACTCGCGATCAAGCCAGGCCGGGCCGTTGACGGTGTAGGTCTGACCGTCGATCTGCAGGGTACCGCTGGCCTGGAAAAACGGCTGGCTGTAGTAATACGACGCCTGCCCCTGTTCGGATTTCTGGCTGAAACCCTTGTCACCCTGCAGCACCAGCGGACGGCTGGAAGTCAGGCGCAGTTGGTAGCTGAAGTTTTTATCCCGAGCGCTGAGTTGCAGGTCGGCCAGCGGATCGCTTGCCTGACTGACGAAACGCCAGTCATCGATCCACGCCTCGAACGGCACTGCCTGCACCCCGGCCTGCCCGACGCCGCCACGGGCGTAACGCTCGGCAGCGTGGTGGACGCTGGCTGAGGTCACCGCCGCATGCCCGAGCCAGATCGTCTGGTTGGCCCAGCCCGGCTGCTGCGGCGAGGCGTTCAGAGCGCTGCGAAACAACGTCCACTGCACGCCGAAATCGTTGCCCTGCGCATCCTTGAGATTGGCCGTCACATACCACCATTCGATACGGAAACCGTCATGGGCGCCGTGATCCGCCGGAAAGCTGAACACTCGCCCCGGCACCACCGGCGTGAAGGCCTGCGCCTGGGCGCCCATCCCGGCGAAGCCCTTCTGCTCCGGTGCGGGGTTGTCGCAACCACTGAGCAACAACGCCAGAAAAACCGCCAGAAACACCACCGCAAACCTAGTCCTCATGAGCAAACGTCCTCAACAAGTCCGCCGGTTGCGTGCGGTACAGCGAATAGAGCGGCCACGCCGAGGCCAGCAACGTCGCCAGCAGCGCCAGCCCCATCAGTTGCAGCAACTGCAATGGAAACAACCGCAGCGGCAGACGCCAGCCAAAGGCCTGCACATTGATGACCGCGTCCAGGCACCACGCCAGACCGATGCCCAACGGCAAGGCCAGCACCAGCGTCAACAGCGCCAGCAGCCACGTTTGCCCAAGGTTGAGCAGCATCAACTGGCGTCGCGTCACGCCCAGGGCCCACAACGGCGCGAGCTGGCCGAGGCGGCTTTGGCTCTGGGTCAGCAGGCTGATGAACAGCGCCACACCGGCGACGGCCAGCGTCAGGCTATTCAATGCGGCGGTCGCGGCGAAGGTGCGTTCGAAGACTTGCACCGACCAGCCTTTGAGCCGCGCCTGATCGACGATGCGGCTGTCATCAAGCTGAAAGCGCGCCTGCAAGGCACTGAGCAGCGCCGGGATATTCGGCGGGTCGATGCGCAGGTTGAAACGGTTCGGCGTCAGTTGCGGCCAGCCGCGCAAAAGATGATTGCTGTTGACCAGCACATGCCCCTTGGGGTTGCCGTAGTCGGCGTAGATGCCGACGATGCGTGGCGACCACGACCCGCCCGGCGTGGGAATCGTCAGGTGATCGCCCGGCCTCACTTTCAAGCGACGCGCCAGTTGTTCGCTGAGCATCACTGCATCGTCCTTGGCCAGCGCCGCCCACGGGTCATCGCCGCGCGCTTCGAGCAACGGCCAGTGCTGACGATAGTGCGGATGATCGATGATCCCGAAGACGTCCGCCGGCCAGCCTTGCAGCGTCACAGAGACCTGCCAGTTGGGCATGATCGCGGTGACGCTCGATTGCTGTTTGAGCCAGGTGTACAGCTCCCGCGCCTGAGCCGGGTTGCTCGGGTTCAGATAAAGCTCGGCGGTGAGCCGTTGTTCGAGCCAATCGTCGAAGGTCTGGCGGAAACCGGCGGTCATGCTGCCGGCGCCGATGTTCGCCGCCATTGCCAGCAGCAGCGCCATCAACGCCAGACTCAGCGCCGGCAATTGCTGGCGGCAATCGGCGAGAAACCACTGCCCGAGCACCGAGCGGCTGCGCCCGAGCAACCCGTTGAGCAACGAACTGAGCAACACTGGCAGCGCCAGCGCGGCGCCGAGCAACAATCCCGCCATCAACACAAAACCGCTGGCGAGACTGTTGCCCCACACCAGCGCGGCCAACGCAATCGCCGCACATACGCCGGCCACCCAGCCCTGACGTCGCAACCAGCGCGCATGTTGTTGATGCCAGGCCTGCGGATCCGCCACCGCCAGCAACGGCAGACGCGCCGCCCGCAGCAAACTGTTGGCCCCGGCCAGCAACGCGCCGAGCAGGCTCAAACCGATGCCGCTGAACCACCACCATGGACTCAGACGCAACTGCCCAGCCACTTCCGCGCCGTAGAGACCGCGCAGGCTGGCCGCGACGTCCGGCAACAGCACGCTCGCCAGCCAGTAACCGCTGACCACGCCGAACAACCCGCCGATCAACGCCAACGCGCCGAGCTCGACGATCAGGCAAGCGATCAGCATCCGCGCGCTGACACCGCAGGCTCTCAAGGTGCGCAGCAATCCCCGGCGCTGTTCCAGCGCCAGACCGATAGCCGCGTGAACAATGAACAAACCGACAATGAACGAGAGAAATCCGAGGGCGTCGAGGTTGAGGTGGAAGCTCTCGGTCAGTCGCGCCAGATTGTTTTCCTCGCCACTGCTCTTGAGCTGTAACTGGCTGTTGAACGCGGCCGGCACCTCGGCGTGAAAATCCTTCGGCAGCAGCAGACGTGACAGCTGATCGGGTTGTTCGAGCACGCGCTGAGCGACGCCGATGTCCACCAACAGCACGCCGGGGGCCATGTCGGTTTGCGCTCGCAGCGGCGGCAACGTCTGCCCGGATTCGGTGGTTGGCGTCGCGCCGTCGGCGAGGTTCAGCGCCCGCAAGGTTTCGGGAGAAATCCAGGTGCTGCCCGGCGGGCTGAAGAACTCGACAATCCGCTCGATCGGCATCGCCTGTCCGGCCACCGCGCTGTCACCGGGCAAGGACACGGGCTCGATGCCCATCAATTGCAGACGCTGGTTTTCGTGATTCTTGAGCGTCAGGCGACCTTGCAGCACCGGCGACACCGGCCAGCCCTGACGCCGAAGGTCAATGAACCATTGTTGCGGGAAGGTCGCGCCGTTCGGCGTGCTGAGGCTGGCCTGGGGTTCGCCGCCGATCAACTGGCTGGCCCTCGCGTAACTGTCCCGCGCCTGACTGTTGAGCGCTTCGACTCCGGTCAACAGGCTGGTGGCCAGCCACAACCCGGTCAGCACGCTGAAAAACTGCACCGGATGGCGCCGCCAGTGACTGAGCAGCGCCGTCAGCGCGTGGCGGAAAACCTTCACGTCAATCGACCGCTGGACAACACCACCCGCTCCGCCAGCCGCGCTGCCACGCGCTGACTGTGGGTGACCATCAGCAGCGTGGTCGGTGTGTCGTCGAGTAATTCCAGCAACAGCCGCAGCACTTCATCGCTGGTGTTTTCGTCGAGGCTGCCGGTGGGCTCGTCGGCCAGTAGCAGTTTCGGTTGTGCGGCCAGTGCCCGACCGAGCGCGACCCGCTGTTGCTGGCCGCCGGAGAGTTGTTCGGGATAGCGCTTGAGCAATTCGCCCAGCCCCAGGCGTTGCACCAGATGATGCTGCCAGCGCGGGTCATGCCGACCGGCGAGCCGCGCCTGAAACGCCAGGTTGTCCTCGATCCGCAGACTGCCGATCAGGTTGAACTGCTGGAACACCAGACCGATTTCGGTGCGCCGCCAGTTGGCCAGTTGCGCCTCGTTCATCCGGTCCAGACGGTGCTCGCCGCTGCTGATGCTGCCGCTGTCGACCTTGTCGAGCCCGGCGATCAGGTGCAGCAGCGTGCTCTTGCCGCTGCCCGACTCGCCCATCAGCGCCAGGCTGCTGCCAGGCTTGAGCGTCAGGTCGATGCCTTGCAGCACCGGCAACGGGCCTTGCGGGGTGAGGTAGCTTTTGAAGACGTTTTGAACCTGGAGCATGCCGCCATCCGATCGATCCGTGTCGGCCAAGGATAGCGGATACAAGGAATGGATCTGAACTCTGCTTTGTCTGATCCGCCCTCATCGCGAGCAAGCTCGCTTCCACAGGAAACTGCATTCCAAATGTGGGAGCGAGCTTGCTCGCGATGAGGCCAGCCTGGACAACCCATAAATCACTGACCCACCGCCACACTCGTCGGCGCCTCACCCGGCGTCACGATGCTGCTCAGGTCGATGTGTTTCCACTCGGGTTTGGCCCCCAGCCGCGCGTTGAAGCGGTAGTTGAAGGTGAATTCATCCGCCGTCGCCACGCTCAGCGGTTTGCCGTACACCGCTTCGATTCCCGGCAGGTCGTAGCCCATCAACTGCAGCAGGGTCGGGAAGATGTTGTAGTGACTGGAACGGTCCTTGTTCGCCGCCAGTTGCGCCGACCAGTCGAGCGTCTGTAACTGATCGCCCTGGATCACCACCAGTGGCACCAGCCCTTCTTCTTCCACCGGATCGCCGCCGCAGTGGGTGTTGAGTCCCGGATTCCCACGCTCGTGCAAATCCTGGCCGTGGTCGGAGGTGTAGATCAGCAGCGCGTTGTGCAGATTGGCCTGGGCAAATACCCGCGAGAAGAACTCGCCGACATTCCACAGCACGGTGTTCTTGTAGGCGTTGCGATACAGCACCCAGTCATCCGGCTGGCCGTTGAAACCGGTGCGTTCGCCGGTATCGGCGACTTCCGTGAACTGCCCGCGAGGCAAGGTCGGGCGGTAGGCCATAAAGGCGTCGGGGTATTTGTCGTGCACCGGGAAATGCGCGCCGACCTTGTTGATCAGCACCAGCTCCGGCTTGTCGTCGTTAAGCAGTTCGATCAGCTTGGCCGCGGCGGCCATGTCGCGGTCGCGCACGCTGGTCTGGTCAAATTGCACGAATTCGTCGATGTCCTTTTTCTCGGCGTCGTTCATCAGATTCTGCAGGTTGCCGCCGGTGCGCTGCGCGTCGATGTAGACCGTGCGCATACCGGCCTTTTTGGCGTACTGCCAGATCGACGGCAGTGTGCTGTTGATGCGCATGTAGTCGGCGCGGGTGCCGCCGTAGCGCAAGGTGATGTTGGTGTCGGCGCTGCAATTGGCGATGGACGCCGCGTAACCGTAATTAAAGATTTCGACGCCCGGACGGGCCTGCTTGAGGTTGCTGTGCACACCGAACGGCGCATTGATGTCCAGGTAATTGCCGGAAATGCTTTCGTCGATGATCAGCACGATGTCATGACCGACCGCCGGGCCATTGCGTGCCAGGGTCACCGGCTCACGCGGGCCGACGGTGTTGTGCAGCGCTTCGTAGCCGAACAGGTTCAGATAGGCCAGCGGCGTATACATGATCGGCAATCCGCGCGCGCCCTCGCCGGCCCGCACGAACAACACGGCGCTGAGCAGCAACACACCGCACACCGGCGCAGCGATCCGCAGGGCATTGGGTACCGCAATCGCGTGCCGTGGCTTGAGGCCGATCCCGAACAACAGCAACAACCCGTTGAGCAGCCCGTGGATGATCGCCCCCCGGTACTGATACGCCGCTTCCTGGATGAACCCGCCGGAGTACACCAGCGAGACGAAACTGCTGTAGGTCAGGTAATCGGCGGTCACCCTTGTATACACATCGAAGAACACCGCCGAAACAAACATTGTCAATGCGAACAAATGCCGAATGAAAGTCTGACGTATATAGGCCGTTAGTAATAACGAAAACGTTAGCGTCAAAAACATCGCGCCAAAAAGAAGTACTGCCAACCCCATACCCATCGCATTTAAGCGGTCAAGGTAATATTCGAAATAAAGCAACAGATAAATAATTAAAAGCAGTTCTTTCAGATATCGAAACATGGCAATTCCGGGCGCGTCCGACGAAGCATTGTCAAGGGATTGTCGGTCAAAATCTGACACTAGCACCGGGCCATCAAAGCGCAAGAAATGTCGGACATAATCAAAAAGCGTCAAAAAACTGTTGACTCAAATCTGACACACCCAAGTCGTTAAAACCCTTGAATTTCGCGGCCTACGACCGTTTATCGTTTTCTTCGAATTGTGAAAAACATGTCAAGGACGGGACAAATCCATCTACAGCAAGCACTTGATGGCCATTCGCCCCCAAATTTGGGGGTGTTATACACCTGCAACATGTCATTTTGCTGACACGCTTTTCCCACGCTGCGCTATACCCCTTTTGACAGTTCAATTTCGATCTTCCATCACCGTCTTACGAGGCACGCCAATATGGACGTGAGCGTATTTGGTACGGGCTATGTTGGCCTGATACAAGCAGCCGCACTTGCCGATGTCGGACATCGCGTATTGTGCGTCGATATTGACCCGAACAAAATTAAACAACTGCAACAGGCAGTACCGCCTATTAGCGAACCGGGTCTCTCGGCAACTTTGGAAGAAAACATCAAGGCCGGGCGTTTGTTATTCAGCACCCAGGCCAGCGATGCGGTGGAACATGCCGGACTGATCTTCATCGCCGTGGGCACGCCAGCCGACGAAGACGGTTCCGCCGACCTCAGCCATGTGCTCAACGTGGCACGGCAGATCGCAAGCTTCATGGAGGACGATCGCACGCTGATCATCAAATCCACGGTGCCGGTCGGCACGGCGGATCAGGTGCTGCACACCGCTGAAGAAGAACTGCAACGGCGCGGCAAAAGCGCTCTGGCGGTGCGAGTGGTGTCCAACCCCGAATTTCTCAAGGAAGGCAGTGCCCTCGCCGACTGCATGCGTCCGGACCGGATCATCGTCGGCACCCGCGACGATTTGGCCCGCGAGCAAATGAGCGAGCTGTACGCGCCGTTCTGCCGTAACCACGAAAAACTGATGTTCATGGACAACCGCAGCGCCGAGCTGACCAAGTACGCGGCCAACGCGATGCTCGCCACCCGCATCAGCTTCATGAACGAGCTGGCCAACCTCACCGAACTGCTCGGCGCCGATATCGAAGCGGTGCGCAAGGGCATCGGTTCCGACCCGCGCATCGGCTATCACTTTATCTACCCCGGCTGCGGTTTTGGCGGTTCGTGCTTTCCCAAGGACCTGCGCGCCCTGCTTCACACCGCCGAACACAACGGCATGCCGCTCAAACTGCTGCGCAGCGTCACCGACGTCAACGACAGCCAGCGGCACATCCTGTTCAGCAAGCTCAAGGCGCAATTCCCTCAAGGCCTGGCCGGCAAGTCGATCGCGATCTGGGGTTTGGCGTTCAAGCCGAACACCGATGACATGCGCGAAGCCCCCAGCCGTTATCTGATGGATGCGCTGTGGGCCGAAGGCGCCAGCGTGCAGGCCTACGATCCGGAAGCGATGTCCGAATGCCGGCGCATTTACGGTTACCGCAATGACCTGCACCTGTGCGCCACCCGCGACGACACCCTGGAAGACGCCGACGCACTGGTGATCTGCACCGAGTGGAAGAATTTCCGCGTGGTGGATTTCGAGCTGCTGGCCAGCAAGCTGCGCTCGAAAGTCATCATCGATGGGCGCAACCTCTACAACCCGGAACAAGTCGCAGCCGCCGGCCTGCACTACAGCGGCATCGGTCTGCGCCACATCGCGCCTGACGGGTTGCGGCCATGAAAATCCTCGTCACCGGTGCGGCCGGGTTCATTGGTGCTCATTGCGTACTGCGGCTGGTGCGCGACGGCCATCAGGTGATCGGCCTGGACAACTTCAACGGCTACTACGATCCGCAGCTCAAGCACGATCGGGTGGATTGGGTGCGCGAGCAGATCGGCGACTTTCAGCTCGCCATGATCGATCTGGCGGACGCGTCGGCTCTGCAAGCGTTGTTCGCAAGCGAACGGCCGCAAGTCGTGGTCCACCTCGCGGCGCAGGCCGGGGTGCGTTATTCGCTGGAAAATCCACGGGCCTATCTGGACAGCAACCTCGACGGTTTCCTGAACATCCTGGAGTGCTGCCGCCGGCACCCGGTCGAGCACCTGATCTACGCCTCGTCCAGTTCGGTATACGGCGCCAACCAGCACACGCCTTACTCGGTACAGGACGGCGTCAATCACCCGCTGTCGCTGTACGCCGCGACCAAGAAAGCCAATGAATTGATGGCCCACAGTTACAGCCATCTGTTCGGCATCGCCTGCACCGGGCTGCGGTTTTTCACGGTGTACGGGCCCTGGGGCCGGCCGGACATGTCGCCGATCCAGTTCGCCAGGGCCATCAGTGAAGGCTCGCCGCTGAAGCTGTTCAACTACGGCGAGCATCAGCGTGATTTCACCTACATCGACGACATCATCGAAAGCATCGCACGCCTGATCGAGCGCGCGCCCCGGGCCAATCCCGAGTGGAACCGCGAACAGCCCGACCCGGCCAGCAGCATGGCCCCGTGGCGCCTGTTCAACATCGGCGGCCAGCACCCGGTCGAGCTGAAGACCTACCTCGCCCTGCTGGAAAAGCACCTCGGCCAGAAAGCCGTGGTCGAGCTGCTGCCGCTGCAACCGGGCGACGTGCTCAACACCTGCGCCGAGGCCGGCGATCTGGCCCAGGCCACCGGGTTTCAGCCCCGGATCGAGCTGGATGAGGGACTGGGGCGGTTCATCGCCTGGTTCCGCGATTACTACCCCACTGCCTATCGCCCACGCGCCGCACGCGGCTGACCATCAGCGGAGGACTCCATGACTGGACATGAAAGAGGTGTACCGATCCAACATCTGGTGCGTGACAAACGCATGGATCCGGAACAGCGAATGCGCCTCGACGCGGCGATCCATCGTCAGGGCCAGGGCTGGGTGACCGGTCGCGAAGGTGGCCGGCCGTGGCAACTGTCGCGCACCAACCGGGTGGTGGCCTGCCTCGGCGCACTGATGATTCTGCTGCTGATTTCGCCGCTGCTGATCGGTCTGGCGCTGGCCATCAAGTTCACCAGCAAAGGCCCGGTGATGTTCGTGCAGAAACGCACCGGCTACCGCGGCCGCAAGTTCGGCATGTACAAGTTCCGGACCATGGTCGCCAACGCCGAAGAGCTCAAGGAGTCGCTGCGCCATCTGAACAAGCACGGTGCCGACGCCATCGATTTCAAGATCGACAAGGACCCGCGCATCACCGGGATCGGCGGTTTCCTGCGGCGTACCAGCCTCGATGAATTGCCCAACCTGATCAATGTAGTGACCGGCGACATGCGTCTGGTCGGCCCTCGCCCGACCTCGTTCAACGCCTACCGCTACAAGGACAGTCACCTCGCTCGTCTGGCGATCTACCCCGGCATGACCGGCCTGTGGCAGATCTCCGGACGCAGCAACATCGACTTCGACCAGCGCGTTGAGTTGGACCTCAGCTATATCGCCGAGCAGAGCCTTTTGCTTGATCTGAAGATTCTGTTGAAAACCCCCTTCAAAGTATTCAGCGGCCACGGAGCAAGCTAATGGACGGTTCAACCAACAAAAGCCTGAGCATTGCCAGCCCCAGCGAGTCGAACCTGACTTCGACCGTGCTGGACCTGGATCTGCGGATCCTGTTCCTGACCGCCGCCAATCCCGGCGCCGGCACCACCACCAGCGCGCTGGCGCTGGCCAGTCAACTGGCGCAAATGAGCAGCGGCCAAGTGCTGTACGTCGACGCCAGCCAGTCGGCGAGCAACCTGACCCAGCAACTGAACCTGAGCAAGGAGCGCGGCCTGCGCGACCTGCTGTTCAATCCGGACAATCCGCCGCTGTTGCAGGACTGCGTGGTGCAGGTGTCGAGCCTGCCGTTCCACGTGCTGCCCAACGGCCGGCCGATCCGCACCATGGAACACCTGACCGCCGAGCGCCTGAGCCCGTTGCTCGATCAACTGGGCAGCCAGTACCGCTTTGTGGTGATCGACGGCGACGCGGTGTATTCGGCTGCCGACACGCTGGTCATCAGCACCCAGGTCGACGGCGTGGTGTTCGTGGTACGGGCCGAAGACACCCGCTGGGAAGTCGCGCAAGCGGCGGTGCAGCGGTTGACCCAGGCCGGGGCGAAAGTGGTCGGCAGCGTGTTCAACCGGCGCAAGTACTACATGCCCAAATGGCTGTACAAAAACCTGTAAGCAACCGCGAGGGATGACGCCATGAACGCCAAGATACTGGTTCTGCTGATGCTGCCGCTTGCAGGTTGCTCAAGCACTTCCGAAACCCAGAACATGCCGGTGAATATTCTCACCGCCACCCCGGCCAACGCCCAGGCCACCGACATGCCCAAGGTCGAACAGACCCTGCGCCCGCAAGACGTGCTGGACGTGATCTTCCACATCAGCACCAGCGGCTCGGACGCCTACCGCGTGCAGTCGGGTGACCAGATCGGCCTGAACTTCACCGCCGCCAGTCAGCTCAACGGCAACCAGTTGGTGCTGCCGGACGGCACCATCGAACTGCCGGGCGCCAACACTTCGGTGAAAATCGCCGGGCTGACCAGCGACGAAGCGCGCCAGGAAATCCAGCGCGCCTACCAACGCAAACAGCTGTTCCAGCCCAACCGCAATCAGTTGACGGTGCAGATCATCAGCCCGCTGACCAACGAGCAGAATCTGAAAAACGCCCTCAACCACCCGGCCACCGGCATGAGCCGCGAGATCACCGTCGGCACCGACGGTTACGCGAGCTTCCCGGAAATCGGCGCGGTGCCGCTGCAAGGCATGACCGTCAACCAGCTCGAAACCTTCCTCAACAAGAAGTACGCGCAACTGCCGGGCCGGATGACCGTGGACGTGCTGCTCAAGTCCACCGCCGGCAACGAGATCTACGTGCTGGGCGAAGTCGGTCAGCCGGGCTCCTACCCGATCCGCCGGCCAGTGTCGGTGCTTGAGGCGCTGACCCTGGCGCGCGGCACCAACGTCAAGGCGCGGCTCGATTCGGTGGTGATCATGCGGCGCAACGGCAATCAGGTGCAGGCCGTGCGTTATGACGTCGAGAAAGCGTTGTCGGGCGAGGCGCCGCAAATCGCCTACCTGCAACCGGACGACATGCTGTACGTGCCGAAAACCAAACTGGCCAGCGCCGGCGAACTCGCCCGGCAACTGGCCGACGTGGTGCTATTCCAGGGCGTGGGCTTCAGCTTCGGCTACCGCGTCGACAACAAAGACAGCAACAACAACTGACTCTCAGGTGACCGACCATGAATCCAAAGGAAAACTACCTGCATGAGTTCTTCAGGATCTTCTTCGCCAACAAGCAGCTGGTGAAGCGCGTCTTCCTGATCTTTGCAGTGATCGCCCTGGTGCTGCCGCTGCTGCTCAAACAGAGCTTCGATATCACCGCTCAAGTGATCGTGCAGTCGAAAAAACTTTCACAGGGCGACGCCACCACGTCGCTGACCGTGGACAACGCCACCTTCATCCCGCCGTCGCTGGCGGACATGGAAACCGAGAGCAATATCCTGCGCTCGCCGGCGCTGATCCGTCAGACCATCAGCGAGCTGCGCGACAAGGGCGAATACACTCCGTCGCCGGGCCTGTTCAGCAAATTGGTGGGCGAACCGTTCAAGCGCTACATCAGCTCGCCGCTGCGCCAGTACGTGATCAACCCGGTGCGCAACACCCTCGGGCTTGAAACCGATCCGGTGCGCGACACCGCGCTCGATGCGCTGACCCAGCAAGCCATCGACAGCCTGAAAATCGAGACCCTGCCCGGCTCCAACGTGATCTCGATCGTCTACAGCTTCCCCGATCCGCATCAAGGCACGAACTTCGTCTCTGCCCTGCTGCAAAACTACCTGGTGAGCCGTCAGGCGCTGCAATCGATCGATCTGCCGCAGTCCTTCTACGAAACCAAGAAGCATCTGTATCAGGTGCGCCTCGATGGACTGGAAGGCAATCGTCAGGCGCTGCTGGAAAGCGTTGGCGCGTCGGATCCGAAGGAGGAAATCACCTTCCGCCTCAACGCGATCAACACCGAAGAGCAGGCGCTGAACCTGTACCGCGACCGCCTGCTGCAGAGCCAGCGCTGGCTCGAGTACCTGAAGACCGCGCTGGCCGCCGCCAGCAACAGCAAACTCAACGACTACACCTTCCCCTACACCTTCACCACCACCGTCGACAACGTGGCGTTCGAGGACCGGGAAATCAAACAGATGGGCGAGCAACTGACCACCCAGGTCAGCCGCTACATGAACGATCTGGCGGTGTTCCAGCCCGGCAGCGAACCGATGCTGCTGACCCGCGAACAGATTGCCCGCACCCGTCAGCAGTTCCTCAAAGTGGTGAGTAACCGCATCCAGGAACGCACCAACGACCTGGCGGTGGTCCAGCAAGTAATCGATCAGAAAACCGCGCGCATCGCCGACTTCAAGGCGCGTATCCATGAGTTGCAGCAGACCCAGAGCAAGCTGCGGCAGATGGACACTGAAATCGATGCCCTGCACGCCGCGTTCTCGACCTACGCCCAGCGCTTTGCCGAAAGCAGCACCACCCGCTCGCTGAGCGACGACTTGTCCAACGCCCGGGTGTTGAGCCCGCCGTTCGAGCCGACCGAAGCAGCGTTTCCCAAACCGATGCTGATCATTCCGTTCGGTTTGTTCACCGGCCTGTTGCTGGCGATTGCACTGGTCTACGTGCGTGAGTTCTTCGACCACCGCTTCAAACACCCGGCGCAAATCAGCCACGAACTGGGCCTGCCGGTGCTGCTGGTGATCAACGATCAGAACGCGCAGCCGAGCAATCCGCACAAGAACTGGACCGTGCCAAGCTTCGTGCACTGGGTGCGCAATTGAACACGCCCGCCACCCCGAACGCCGCCCTGCCGATCGTGCATTTGCTCAGCAGCGGCGGGTTCTACGGGGCCGAGCGGATGTTGCTCGATCATTGCCTGGCGACGCCGGGGCAGCACCAGGTGCTGTTCCTCGATGCGCCGCCGGAACTGATCGCGCGCTTTCGCGAAGCCGGCGTCGATGCACAAGGCTGCGCAGGGCTCGCTGCCCTGCTGCGGCACTTGCGTCAGCGGCGCGGTGAACGTCCGTTGATCAACACTCACAATTTCAAAGGCCTGTTGTTCGGCTGGGTCGGCGCCACGCTGTTGCGCCTGCCACTGGTGATCACCCAACACGGCTTCACCCCGCGCAGCCGCAAGCAAAAGTTCTACACCTGGCTGAGCCTGCAACTGTGCCGCACGGCGTCGGTGGATCGGGTGGTGTGCGTCGCCGAAAGCATCGCGCAGTTGCACCGTCAGGCCAGCGTGCGCGCGGAGAAGTTGCAGGTGATTCCCAACGGTCTGCCGGCAGCCGCCGCGCTGCTTTCCGAAGCGCCCCGGCAACGCTGGCTCGCCGGTTACGTCGGGCGTCTGAGCAGTGAAAAAGGCCCGGATCTGTTTCTCGACGCGCTGATTCCGCTGTGTCACCAACACCCGCAACTCGATGCGGTGATGCTCGGCGACGGCCCGGAACGCAAAGACTTGCAGGCGCGAATCGACGCCGCCGGTTTGCAACAGCGCATCCGCTTGCCGGGTTATCAGACCGACATGCGGCATTGGTGGCAGCAACTCGATGCGCTGGTGATCAGCTCGCGCACCGAAGGCACGCCGATGATTCTGCTGGAAGCGATGCAGGCCGGGGTGCCGGTCGTGGCATTCGGCGTCGGCGGAATTCCCGACGTGCTGGAGAACCGCCACAACGGTTTGCTCGCTGCCCCGACCGATAGCGCCGCCCTCGCCCGCCAGCTCGACACGTTGCTGTCCGAGCCAGGCCTGGCGCGGCAACTGCGCGACAACGCAAAACGCACGCAACAGGACCGCTACGACCTCAAGGCCCTGGCCGAACGCTGGTCGCAGCTGTACATCCGCACGGCACGGGAGGCACGCGCATGATTTTCCCGCTCTCGATCGTCAGTCTGCTGGGCCTGGTCTGCATCGCTCTGCTGGCCAGCCCCTGGCCCTATCTCGCGCCGGGCGCCGTGCTCGGCCTGGTGGGGTTCGCGGTGTTGTACCGCAAACCGACCTGGGGCCTGCTCGGCATTGCCGCCCTGGTACCGTTCGAGGGTTTCTTCAAGGACAGCTCACTGTCCGGCAGCAAACTGATCGGCGCTTCGCTGGCGGTGATCCTGATGCTGCAACTGGCGATGCACCAGATTCCCTCGGATCGTCTGCGCAGCAATATCTGGCGCTTTCTGATCGCCTTCATGACCCTGTACTTTCTGAGCCTGCTCGACACCGATGACATGGGCATGTCGCTCGGCCACCTGCGGGAGATCAGCGTCGGCCTGATCCTGTTTGTCATCACCCTGCTGATCGGCCGCGAGCTGAACCTTGACCTGTTCGCCCGGCTGGTGACCCTGGCCGTCAGCATGACCTGCGCCATGGCCATGTTCTCCACCAAATTCCAGGATCAGGGCCGCGCCGCCGGCCTGCTCGAAGACCCCAACGCCTTCGCCCTGCTGATCGCGTTTGCCATTCCATTGGGGCTGCTGCTGGTGATCCGCAGCCCGAACTTGCTGCATCGGCTGTTCTGGGGCGGTTGCTGCCTGCTGCTGCTCGGCGGCATGACCAAGACCGAATCGCGCTCCGGGCTGGTGGTGCTGGCCTTGAGTCTGGTGATCGGTTGCTGGCACTACCGCGCACAACTGACGCGCATTCGTCCCCGTCACCTGGGCTTTGCCATGCTCGGCGCGGCGATCGTGATTCCGCTGGCGATCTATGCGATGCCTGCCGGTTACATCGCGCGCATCCAGTCCCTCAGCGTGTTGAGCGCCGGCGCCAAGGGGCACAACGATGAATCCCTCGGTCGCCGTGCCTCATACATCGTGGTCGGCGGCCAGATGATGCGCGAGAACCCGCTGCTCGGTTCCGGCCCCGGCACCTTCCCCCTGCACTACGCCACCACCGGCTATGCCAAGGCGTTTTCCGCGAACCGCAAGATCGGCGATCTGTACCGTCGGGCGCACAACACCTACCTGGAAATCTTCAGTGAACTGGGGGTTCCCGCCGGTCTGATGTTCGTCGGCATGCTCGCGCTGGGCCTGTACAACCTGATGCGGGCACGCAAGGAATGGATGCAGCGGCGCAACTGGCAACAGGCGGATCTGATGACCCACCTCGGGGTGAGTTTCCTGTCGCTGACGCTGTTCCTGATGTTCCTCAGCGCGCCGAACCAGAAATACCTGTGGATCATGCTCGCGCTGACCAGCGTCCTGCGCCTGAAAGCCGAGCAGGCGCCAATGACGGAGGCCAAAGCATGAGCCGGATCAGTATTGTCATCCCGATGTTCAACGAGGCGCGGCACATTGGTCGCACCCTGCTGGCCGCGCAGAAAGCCGCCCACGCCGCCGATGTCGAATGCGAGCTGATCGTGGTCGACAACGGCTCCAGCGACGACGGCCCGCAGATCGCCCGGCAGTTCGGCGCCCAGGTGCTGGTAATGCCGGGACTGCTGATCGGCGCGTTGCGCAATCGCGGCACGGCCATTGCCACCGGGGAATGGCTGGCGTTCATCGACGCCGATATCGAGATGCCGGAAGACTGGCTGCGGCCGTTGTTCGACATCGAAGCCAGCGGCCAGGCCGACGTCTTCGGTCTCGATCTGCACACGCCCGCCGCCGCGCCGTGGTACGCCACCGCGTGGCAGCGCCGTACCTTGCGCCCGACCACGCACACCAGCCATGTCGTCGACTGGCTGCCCAGTGCCAACCTGCTGCTGCGCCGGCGCTGGTTCGACAAGGTCGGCGGTTTCAATGAAAACCTGCGCACCGGCGAAGACAAGGAATTCACCCTGCGCCTGCACGAACACGGCGCGCGGCTGCTGTCGATCAATGAAAACGTCGCGCTGCACTGGGGCTATGAAATGAACTGGCGCGAATGGATGGGCAAGGAACTGTGGCGTCAGGGCAGTCATTTGCAATTGCTCCGTACCCACGGTTTCAGCCTGCGCCTGCTGCGGTTTCCGATGCTGTCGATCCTGGTCTGGATTCTCGATTTTCTGGCGATATCCGCCCTGCTCGACGGTTTCCCCCATCACGCCGCGGTCATGGTGATGCTGACGCTGCTTCCGGGGCTGTTACTCAGCGTGCGCCAGAGCCACCGGCAACATGACCTCGGTTTCACCCTGCAACTGTGGGGCCTGCACTGGATGCGCCTGCACCTGGCGGGCGCCGCGTTCATTCTCAGTCTGTGTCATTGGAACGCCAGGAGGCCTGCCCGTGGCTGAATTCATTTTCTGGATGTGCCTGCTGCTGCCGGTGTACGCCTATGTCGGCTATCCACTGCTGCTGACGCTGCTCGCGCCGCTGTTCCCGGCGTGGCGCCACAGCCCGGCACCGCCGCTGAACATCAGCATCGTTATCGCCGCCCACAACGAGGCGCGGCACATCGAACACAAGCTGCGCTCGCTGCTGTCGCAGGACTATCAGCCGGCCTCCCTGCAAATCATTCTGGCCAGCGACGGATCCACCGACGACACCGTGGCCTGCGCGCACAAAGTCGTCGACCCGCGAATCACCGTGCTCGACCTGCCCCGCCAGGGCAAGGCTGCCACGCTGAATGCCGGTACAGCGCTGGCCACGGGCGACATTCTGGTGTTCACCGACGCCGACAACCAATGGTCGCGGGAAACCCTCGGCTACCTGCTGGCGCCCCTGAGCGATCCGCAAGTCGGCGCTTGCGCCGGGCACATGGTGATCCCGGTTACCGGTGGCGGCTTGAGCGTCGGTGACAGCCTGTACCGGCATTACGAGGGCTGGTTGCGCCGGGTCGAGAATCGCACCGGTTGCATGGTCTCCGCCGACGGCGCCCTGCTCGCCCTGCGCCGCGAACTGTTCGAGAACGTACCGGCGGAGGTCAACGACGATTTCTTCATCAGCACCTGCGCGCCGGTGAAATTCAAACGCATCGTCTACGTGCCCGAAGCGCAAGTGATCGACCACGGCGTGGATGAAGCCGACAAGCAGTTTCGCCGTCGCCAGCGGGTCACTGTCGGTGGCCTGCAAAGCCTGGCGCAACGCAGTGAACTGCTCAATCCGTTCAAGCATGGGCTGTATTCGATTGCGTTGATCAGCCACAAGTTGATCCGCCGCCTGGCGCCGATCCTGTTGCTGCCACTGCTGCTGAGCAATTTATGGCTGTGGGAAGAGCACGGTTTCTATCGCCTCTGCCTGATCGCGCAACTGGTCGGCTACGCCATCGCGATTGCTGGCCTGCTGGATTCGCAACACCGCTTGCCCAAACCGTTTCGCCTTGCGGCATTCCTGCTGGTGACACTGGCGGGCATGAGTATCGGCCTGTGGCAGTTCCTGCGCGGCCAGCGTTACGCCCAGTGGAACCCTGACCAAAACCGTTGAGAGGGACAGTGCCATGGCGATCAAACAACTGATTAAACGCACCAGCGGCTGGCTCTATCTCAACTCGTCCGTGGGACGAAACCAGTTGCACGGCGCCGGCGTGATCCTGATGTTGCACCGGGTGCTGTCCAACGACCGCGCCGCCGACCTGCCGCACCGCAACGAACTGTGCGTCGGGCCCAAGGCCTTCGAACATTTGCTGGTGTGGCTGCGCAGGCATTTCGATTGCGTGCCGCTGATGGAGATCCTGCAGCCCAACGCCTTGCGCACCGAGCGTCCGCAAGTGGCGCTGACCTTCGACGACGGCTGGCGCGACAACGCCGCCAACGCCTTCGCGCTGCTACAGAAACATCAGGTGCCGGCGAGCATTTTTCTCTCCACCGATTTCATCGGCAGCCGACAGCGTTTCTGGTGGGAAAGCATCGGCGAAACCCTGTGGGGCAGCCATGGCGAAAAAGCCCGCACGCATCTGATCGAATGCCTGCGATCGATCGGCCAGCCGTTGCCAGTACTGCTGGACGACATCGACGTGGATCGGCGCAGTCTGACTCTGTTGCATTACCTGCAAGGGCTTAAGGCACTTGACCCGATGATGCTCGAACACCTGACCGACCAGTGCCCGCAAGAGTCGCAACCCCAGGCGCTGGACTGGCATCAGGTGCGTTTGATGGAGTCTTCAGGCCTGGTGCGTTTCGGCCCCCACGGCGCCAGTCACGCCATCCTCACCGGCCTTGACGATGTGCGCCTGGGCGAAGAAATCAGTCGCAGCCGCGATGCCCTGCTCAATGGCTGCAACCGGCCATTGCCGGTGTATTGCTACCCCAACGGTGACAACGACGCACGGGTTCGCGAACAGATTGCCAGTCACGATTACCCGTTCGCGCTCGGCACCGGCAGCGGCATTTATCGTGGCAACAGTGATCCGCTGAACCTGCCGCGCTTCGGCGTCAGCCAGCGCACCGCGCGCAATCCGGAACTGCTGTCGTGGCGGATCTATCGCGGGGCGCGGCCATGAGTCGAGGCAATTACCTCAAGCACCTGGCGCTGAGCATGGGCACCAAACTGGCGATGATCGGCCTGCGTCTGCTGAGGAATGTGCTGCTGGCGCGGATCCTCGGCCCCAGCGAACGGGGCCTGTTCGCCCTGCTCAGCACCCTGCCCGATCTGATCAGCGCGGCCACCAGCGGCGGTCTTAATTCGGCGGTCGGTTATCAGGCGGCCAAGCAACGGCCGATGGGGTTGCTGCTGGCTCAGGTGCTGGTGTTCGGTTGCTTGCTCGCGGGTTTGTTGACCTTGCTGGTGGTGGCGCTGGTGCGCGAGTTCGGCAGTGAACTGGACGTGACCATGCAACTCGGTCTGCTGGCGTGGCTGTTGCTGTTGGCGGTGCCGTTGACCGTACTCAAAAGCGGCTTGCTGACCTTGCACAATGCGTCCGGCGGGGTGGTCGCGTTCAATGCCTTGCGCCTGGTGGAATCGTTGGCGCCGCTGCTGCTGTTTCTCGCGCTGTTCTGGATGTGGAAAGAAGCGGCGCTTGAAGCGGCGCTGATCAGTTGGCTGGCCGGCATCAGTCTGGTGGTACTGGTCGGCTGGCTGTGGCTCAAACGCGCGCAGCCGTTGCAGCTGCAATGGGACCGCGCCAGCCAGAACGAACTGCTGCGCTTCAGTGCGCGCAGCCATCCCGATCTGCTGTTCCAGCAGGTGATCCTGCGTTCCGATTACCTGTTCATCGGCGCCCTGCTCGGCAGCACCGCCCTCGGGCATTACGCGATGGCCAGCGCCGCCGCCGAGTTGCTGCTGATCGTCCCGGAAGCGGTGACCACGCCGCTGATGAAACGCCTGCTGCAACAGGACGAAGGCATGGACAAGGTCACCCCGCTGGCCCTGCGCCTGACCGCCACGGTGATGCTCGGCGCCTGCCTGACCATGGCCGTGATCGGCGAATGGCTGATCGTCACCCTGTTCGGGGTCGCCTACCAACCGGCGTATCCGGCGCTGCTGGCGTTGCTGCCGGGGCTGCTGGGCCTGTGCTACGCGAGCATCCTGCGCCTGGACCTGATCGGCAAGAATCGCCCCGGCACGGTGTCGTTGATGATGGGGATCGGCGCGCTGCTCAACCTTGCGCTGAATCTTTTGCTGATTCCGGCCTACGGCATCGTCGGCGCGGCGGCGGCTTCGTCGATTGCCTATCTGGCGGTGACTGTGGCGATGCTGGTGTTGTACTGCCGGTTGAGCGGCGTGGCGTTCTGGCAAACCCTGATCATTCTGCCCAACGACCTCACGCCGATTTGGCTGATGTTGCAGCGTCGCTTTTTACAGCGGAAATCGGCATGAAAGGCCTGGCCCTGCTGCTCGGTCTCGGTCTGTCGCTGGACGCCTTCGCGGCGTCGATGCGCTGGGGCGACATTCGCGACGGCAGCCTGTACCTGCAAGCCGATCGCCCCGATACGGTAACCGTGCGCTGGGCGCCGGCGTGGCAGGCGCAGGCCAACGAAGAGCACATTTACCTGCTCGACGGCCGGGGCCAATTGCAGGGCGACCGCTTCATAAAAGCCAGCGAAACCCGTGGCAGTCAGAGCTGGCCATTGGCGCCGGGCGCCGCGAGTTATCAGCTGGAAATCCCCGGCTACAGCTTCCGCATTTACCGGGTCGAACACGACGAAAACACCGTGGCGCTGTTCGCCCCGGCCAAGGTGCATTTCAGTGCGCAAACCCGTAACGGCGATGAACTGTATTTCAAGGTCGCTGCGGGTGAGCATGCGATATTGGCGGGCAAGTTCCACGGCGGTGTCAGCGGCCTGCAAGCGCAGCGAATCGGCGATGGACAACAGCTGTCATTGGCACTCAAACCCTATCGCGCCTATTGGCAGTTTGATCAGGTGGCGTTGCCGGTCAGCGAACGCGAACAGGTCTGGCGCCTGCGTCTGCAAGGCAGTGGCAAAGCGGCGTTCTGGCTCGATGGCACGACCAATCTGTTTGCACAGACCCCGCAACAGCTCAAACCGCTGCGCGAAGACGACGGCCAGACGCGCCTGACCCTGCACGACAAAGTCCTCGGCCGTACCCCGGATCTGGGCATCGCCCTGCCCTACGTGATGCCGCCGCCGGCCAGTCATCCGCTGCTCGATGCGCTGAAACCGACAGCCGCCAGTTACTACAGTTTTGTCGACGTGACGGCGAAAAATCCGCACTTCGAAGATGCGTTTCGCCAGGTCTATCAGGATCGTTTCGGCATTCGTCAGGACATCACCTTGCTCGCCGGCAGCCAACGTCAGGCCGATCTGCGCGCCGACGTGCAAAGCAACAGCGGCCTCGACGCCTGGCTCGCCGGCACCCGTGCGCTGGGCGGTAAAGGCACCCACTACATCGGGTTCGCCGACGAGCCCAACCTGAATTATTCGAGTTACGAGCAATACCGTTCGATCTTCACCAGCATGGCCCGGCAAGTGCGCAGCGATCCGGCCAATGCCCAGGCCGGTGTGCGTATTGCGATGCCGGCCAGTTCGCGATTGGTCAACGGGCCGTTCGCTGACAACGCGGCGAACAAGCGTGGCATCGACTGGGCGCGGCGCCTGCTGAGTGAGTCCGCCGATCAGGTCGATGCGCTGGCCTGGCACGAGTGGATGATTCGCGATCTGCTCGCCACCCGCGTCTACCGCGACAGCGTGCGCCGGGCGGCGGATCTGGTCGGCCTCGACGCCAAGGGTCAGCCGCGCAAGGCCTTGTTGCTGGACCAGACCAATCTGTCCAGCGGCTCGAGCCTGAGCCCCTACGATCAGGAAACCCATTTCACTTCGCTGTGGTGGGCCTCGGTGGTGATCAACGCCTCCCAGGACGGTTTGCTGACCCTGCTCAACTGGTTCCAGGCCGCCGATGAGCCGCAGTACCCCAAAGGCATGTTGCGGGTGCTGGGCGATGACCGTTTCGAATTGAAACCCGTGGGCCTGGCCCAGCAGTTCATTCAGCAGCATTGGCTGCACAACGTGCTGTGGCTGGAGAACGACGCGTTCGAAGTCGATGTGCTGGCGATGGCCGGCGACGATCAACGCGGGCTGCTCGGCGTGAACAAAGGCACGCGTTTGCAGCGTGTCGATCTGGCGGGTGCCAAATGCCCGTTGAACAACGGCGCGCTGCGTTATTTCGGCGCCGACAACCGCAGTCGCGACGCACCTTTTCGCTGTCAGGACGGTCGCGTGCGCTTCGAGCTGCCCGGGCAGACCCTGTTTGCCCTGAGCTGGAGCGCCTCATGACCGCCCTGTTGATGTCCGGCCGCGCTGGCCCCTGGCCGCGCGATGACTCGCCATCAGGAGCAACGACCATGAATGTTCTGCAAAAAGTCAGCGATCACATCAAACGCAAAGGCCTGCGGGCCACCATGGCCAAGGTGTGGAAGCACTACGTCTTTTCTCACCAGGAACTGCTGTGGATGGAGCGCGATCTGGTCAGTCCGGTGCCGCCCCACAGCCTCAAGCCCTACCCGCCGCTGCGGGTGGTGAAAATCACCCCGGACAACGTCAGCGCCTTCGCCCGCCACTTCGGCGACCGCGTCGGCACCATGGCGGAACTGGCCCGGGAACATCACACCGGGCACATGCATCTGGACGATCAGGGCCATGCGGTGGCCTTCATCTGGGGCACCGCCCGGGACTATTTCGACCGCCACTATTACGGCTGCCTGTTCCCGGTGAAACCCGGTGAATTCTTCGAGTTCGGCGGCGAACTGGCCCGCTCGTATTGGGGCACCGAACTGTCGGTGGACCTGCAACTGCAACTGTGGAAAGCCATGGCCGCCCAGGGCTGCGACAAGGTTGTGGACGTCTGCGAGTTCCACAACATTCCGGCGCTCAAGCTGCACCTGCGCATGGGCTATACCGAACAGGGCCGGATCATGAATGTGTATGAGTTGTTCGGTCGCTGGCGCTTCTATCGCGAAACCCGCTACAGCGGATCGCGTCTGGACGCGCTGCGCAAACCTTCCCGTCCACCTGTCACAGCAACGGCGACCTGAGCCTATGGCGCAATTCGAATGGCGCACCTCGTTGTGCGCACCTGACTTCCCGGCGGCGGCTCATGAAGCGCTGCGCCTGCGGGTGACGGATCACACGCCGTTCAACAGCCTCGACTGGCTGCGTGCGGCAGAGCAGGCGCTCGACGCGCACGAGCGGCTGCATGTATTGCTGGGCTGGGAAGCGGACGAATTGCGCTTTTGCCTGCCGCTGGTGGCCAGCCGTGAACGGTTTTTCGGTTTGCCGTTTCGGGTGGTGCACCACCTGGGTTATCCGCTGGCCGATCGCCTGGCGTTGTTATCACGGCTGAATGCCGAAGACATGCGCCAGGCCTTGCGGCTGATTCGCCAGCGAGTGCCCCACGCCCTGTTGCAACTCAACGAAATCGCCGAGCCGGTCGGCGACGAAAGCCTGCTCACCGAATGGATGGCCCACAGCTCCACCGGCGAACGTCGCTTGAGCTGCCGGGTGCCGGTGCACCTGATCAGCGACGCCGATCGCCAGGAAGTCTCCGGCGACCCGCGCTATAAGCTGCGCCGGGCGCGCAAACGGATTGCCGCGTGCGGCGCCGAAGTCCGGCGGATCATTCCTGACGCGACCAGCATGGGCCCGTTGCTGCAGGCCATCAGTGAAGTCGAAGCGGTCAGTTGGAAAGGCGACGAAGGCGTCGGAATCTTTGCCAGCGAGCGCAGCCGCCGCTGCATGGAAAACGCCTTCACCGCCCTCGCCGCTTCGGATCGGGTCCGCGTGGTGATGCTGGAGTTGGACGGACGTTGCATCAGCTATCGGCTCGGCCTGTTCGAACAGGGCCGGCTCTACGACTACAACCTCGCCTTCCTGCCGCAATACGCCGATCTGGGCAGCGGCCGGGTGTTGCTGGAGGAATGGATTCGCTGGGGGCTGGACGACAATTGGCGCTGGATCGATGCCTCGCGGGTCAGCCTGGAAAACTCCAGCCATCAACTGCACGAACGCATGACCGGGCAACTGGAACACTGGCGCTGGAGCTTCTATTCGTGGCGCCCGAGCGGTCTGTTGCTGGGGCTGGGGCTGCGCGTCTGGCACCGGCTCAAGCCTGCGTTGCAACAATGGCGGGCGAAGCGTGCGGCGGCCAAAGCGGCGGCCATTGCGACAGCTGTGATCAACCCGACCAAGGAGGGCGAACATGCCTCGCCAAGTCATAGTCAACGCTGACGATTTCGGCCTGAGCCCGAACGAAAACGCGGTGATTCTCGGTGCGTTCCAGGCCGGGGTCATCAGTTCCGCCACCGCCATGGCCAACATGCCGGCGTTCGAAGCGGCCTGCGCCTTGGCCCGGCTGCCGCTGCTGGAAGGCCGGATCGGCCTGCACTTCAACCTGACCTACGGCCGACCCTTGAGCCGGGCGATTCTCGAGCGTCGCACTTTCTGCGACAGCCACGGCGTGTTCGACCTCAACCTGCCTCGCCACAGCCTGTGGCTGAGCCGGGAAGATCGCGAGGCGGTGCAGGAAGAATTGCAGGCGCAGTGGCAGCGCTGCGTCGATCACGGGGTGCGTCCCAGCCACCTCGATTCACATCAGCACGTGCACAACATCTGGCCGATCGGCGAGATCGTCGCGCGCTTCGCCGCCCATCAAGGGGTGCCGGTGCGCCTGGCGCGCAACCTGGGGCAAAACCTCAGCCTGCCCAAACGCGTGTTCAAGGGTTTGCTCAACCGTCGGTTGCAAGGTCTGGCCGGGGTTACGGCGGATTACGTCTGCACACCGGTGGACCTGCGCAACGCGCCCGCGCCGACCGACGGTGTGCTGGAAATAGTCGCCCATCCAAACCAGCTCGGGGCGGACTTCGGTGATGCCTATCTGCAACCCGGAGAGTCTCTGAGCCTTGTGCTAGAGCAGCGGCTGGCGGGCGTTCCACGGGTTTCCTATGCCGACTTGAACAGGGATTTCCTACGCGGTGCCGCGGCACTCTGAACGGTTACATAACTTGCAATAAATTCAAAGCTGGCGCTTTGACATGAACTGGCAAGGCTTGATCTATACCCACAAAAGCGACATCCACAACACCCGGGCTTCGGCCACGGAGGGCATCATGAGCGTCATTCAAAAGCTGCGCGAACGTATCAAGCAAAAAGGCCTGAGCCGCACCTTCGGCACGTTGTGGAAACGCTACGTGTTCTTCCATTGGGAACTGTTGTGGATGGAGCGCGACCTGGTCAGCCCGGTACCGCCGCACAAGCTGCGCCCCTACGACGGCCTGCGCAAAGTCGACATCACCGCCGAGAATGCCGGCGCGTTCGCCAAACACTTCGGTGACCGCGTGCAGACCATGGCCGAACTGGCCAACGAGGGCCACACCGGGCACATGTACCTGGACGCCGACGGCCATGCGGTGGCGTTCATCTGGGGCAGCATTCGCGACTACCACGACCGCCACTATTACGGCTGCACCTTCCCGGTCAAACCCGGCGAGTTCTTCGAATTCGGCGGCGAAATGACCCGCGCCTACTTCGGCAGCAGCCTGTCAGTGGACGTCCAGGTCGCCCTCTGGGAGGCCATGGCCGCTCAGGGCTGCCACAAAGTGGTGGATGTCTGCGAAACCCACAACATCCCGGCGCTGAAACTGCACATCCGCATGGGCTACCACGAACAGGGCCGCGTCACCCACGTCTATTGCCTGTTCGGCAAATGGCGGTTCTTCCGCGAAACCCGCTACGCCGGCTCACGCCTGGACCCGCTGCGCAAACCGGGACGGCCGGTGGTGACGGCGGCTGCGCAGGCTTGATCCAGTTTTGAGATTTGCGGCGTTCTCTCTATCGCTTTCGCGAGCAAGCTCGCTCCCACAGTAATTCTCGGTGAACTACATATTTGTGTACGCCGCAAACACTGTGGGAGCGAGCTTGCTCGCGAAGGGGCTCGTAAGCTCAACACACCGGTTCGCCAGAACTTCAGCTTTTAATGACTACCAACGTAAAACACATCGGCATCTGCGCCTCGCGGTTCTGGTACTGGTCATACACGTCTTCCCGGTTCGAGTGCGGGTATTCCTTGAAGTGCGTGATGTTCAGGCCGGCCTCGATGGCGGCGGTGAAGATTGCGCCGAGGCTGTGCACGAACCAGTAGGACTTCGCCGCCGGCTGTTCGACCTTGCCGACGTAGACGATCGGCTTTTCCAGCACGAAAGGTTCTTGGCGGAAATACGAGGTGGCGAGGCGAAACGGGTCTTCGGCCTCGGGGTCGACCATTTCCAGGAATGGGTGGGTTTCGTAGATCACCAGCCGTCCGCCCGGCTTGAGGGTCGAGGCGACGTGGCGGAAGAATTCGCCGATGTCGGGCATCCAGCCAAAGACGCCGATGGTGATCAGCGCGACGTCGAAACGGGCGCGCAGCGCTTCAGGCAAATGATGAATATCGGCTTCGATGAATTCGGCATTGTGCGGCGAACGCTTGTTCAGTTCGCGGGCCTGTTCGAGAAACGCGCTCGACTGATCGATACCGATCACGCTCCGTGCGCCGAGGGCGAACAGTGACAGGCTCTCGCGGCCGTTGTTGCAACACAGCTGAACGACGTCTTTGCCATCGACACCGACCTGCTCGAGCAAGCCGCGAAGGGTGTCGTCGAGGCAGGAAAAGTCAGCCTGCGTGACTTCGGTCAGCAAGGCCTGCCAGTCGGGCGAATCCTGATGATGACGGGCGGAATCATTCCACGCCTGACGATTGCTCTCGACGGCATTTTTATTGTTTGGCACTTCCATGGCGCACTCCGGGCGATGCTCACAATCGAGCGGCCCGAGTCTAGTTCAGCCTCGCGCTACAGGTTGTTGCGAACTTGTAAGCCGACAACACTTGCACCAACGCCTGCATCACGGACAGCTATAGTTAATAGCCTTGGGGAAATCCGCTTCCACAGGTGCTGCCATGGGAATGTTCAGTCGATTGCTGCTGTCCGTTTGTCTACTCGCCGCCACTCAGGCTCAGGCGCTGGACAGCAACTTCAATTACTACGGTTCCGACCAGCCTTTCGCCCACCCCGCTCCGCCGTCGCTGTCCGCTCAGCCACCCCGGCCGTTCGATGACACGCCGCCGCAGGATTTCATCGTCATCCCGGATCGCCACGTGTTCCATGACTCGCAACTGCCCACAGTGGCCGATGCGACGGTGCGGGTGTTCATCCGCACCTACGATGCCGAGCGCGGCATTTACGTCAACGACGAAGTGCTGGACCCGACGTGCGTGCTCGAATGCCTGAGCCCGCCGAATCCACGCAGCAACGCCGTTTACCACTGACGCTTGTCCGGACGGGCCAGGCCGAGTTTTTCGATGCGGTAGCGCAGCATGTCGCGGCTCAGGCCCAACAGGCGCGCCGATTTGGTGACGTTCCAGTCGGTCTTGTCGAGCATCTTGCGCACCATGTCGCGTTCGACTTCCGGCAGGTTCATCGACTCGGTGTTGCTCGCCGGACGTGGTTCGAAATGCTGCACTTCGTGCTGATGCTGCGGTGGCAGGTCATCGCACAGACTCATGCAGACATTCAGTTGATGCGCGGCGATGGTGTCGTTCGGCGCCAGCAACACGGTCTGTTCGAGCATGTTGCGCAATTCGCGCACATTGCCCGGCCAGGTGTAACTGAGCAGCAGTTGCTCGGCCTGATCGCTGAAATGCAGGTTCGGTTTGCCGTAGCGCTTGCCGTGGCTGGCGAGGAAGTGCCGGGCCAGCAGCAGGATGTCTTCGCCACGGGCATACAGACGCGGCACCTTGATCGAGATGATCCGCAAACGGAAAAACAGATCACGGCGAAACTTGCCCTGCTGGACCATCTGCTCAAGGTTGCAATTGGTGGCGCTGATCACCCGCAGGTTGACCTTGCGCTCCTTCACCGAGCCGACCCGGCGGATGGTCCGATCCTCGAGCAGTTTGAGCAGCTTGGCCTGCAACAGCAGGTCCATTTCGCCGATCTCGTCAAGGAACAAGGTGCCGCCGTCCGCCGCTTCCACCAGTCCGACCCGGCGATCCTTGGCGTCGGTGAATGCGCCTTTCTCGTGGCCGAACAGTTCTGACTCCACCAGGTTGGACGGAATCGACGCACAGTTGAATTCAACGAACGGGCCCTTGCTGCGCGGACCGTCGAAGTGCAGCGCGCGGGCCACCAGTTCCTTGCCGGTACCGGTCTCACCTTCCACCAGTACCGGCGGCAGGTCGGTGTTGGCCATGCGCCGCTCGGCGTCGAGCAACTGGCCGATGGTGTTTTTCAGGTACTGCATCGGCGACGACTCGCCGATCAGCGCCTGCACGCCGGATTTCTGCGCTTCGCGCTCCTGGTAGAACGACAGCGTGCGCTCCATCCGTTCGGTGGCCAGGGCCTTGTCCAGCAGCAGTTTGAGTTCCGGCAGCGCGACCGGTTTTGTGACGTAATGAAAGGCGCCCTCCTTCATGGCGACCACCGCGTCTTCGACGTTGCCGTAACCGGTCATCATGATCACTTTCAGTTCCGGCGCGCTGATGCGCAGCTTCTGGATCAGATCGTGACCGCTCATGCCCGGCAGCGAGTTGTCGGTCAGGACGATGTCCGGCATGAAACTTTCCAGCTGCGTCAGCGCGTCCTCGGCCGAGTGGCAGACCGTCACCTCGAAGTCTTTGCGCTCCAGGTAGGTCTGAATATTCTCGGCCAGCAGTTCGTCATCCTCGACCAGCAGAATGCTGTGTTCCATATTCCCCTCCCGATGCCACTCTAAAGTTGAGACTGACGCGGGTTCCTTCCTGCTCCCGGCTGGTCAGCACGACCGAACCCTGAAACCGCTCCATGATTCTTTTGACCAGCGCCAGGCCGACCCCGAGGCCGCCCTGTTTGGTGGTGAAAAACGGTTTGAACACCAGTTGTTGCTGCTGCGCGCTCATGCCTCTGCCGGTGTCGCTCAGGGTCATGCGCACATGACCGGTGTGCGGTGTTTCAATCTCGACACTCAGTACGCCCCCCTTGGGCATCGCTTCCAGGGCGTTGGCAAACAGGCTATTGAGAATTTGCGTCAGCAGCACCTTTTGGCTGATGACCGGCGGGCAATTTTGTGGCGTGAATCGCACTTCGACGCCATTGCGCCGGATCAACGCGTCAAACGCCCCCAGGGTGTCCTCGACCGCCGCCAGCAGTTCCACCGCCTCGCCGTCGTCACTCATCGGACGCAACGACACCAACAGCTCGCGCACCCAGCGCGACATGCGGTCGACCTGGCTGATGATGTCGCCGATATTGCGCTGCGCACCGGGGCTGGCGACTTCCTGGGCCAGTTCGGCGCTGGAGCGAATGGTCGCCAGCGGATTGCGCAAACTGTGGGCCACCGCCGAGGACATCTCGCCCAGGGCGACAAAGGTTTCGTTACTGATCAGTTGCCGTTGCTGGCTCTGCAGCAGGGTCGAGGCGCGCCGCACGATCCAGAACAGCCCCAGGTAAATCACCGCGCCGCCGAGGAGGGTCGCGGCCCAGATCGAAGCGAACCCTCGATCGATGCGGTCCACCAGATCCGCCGGTTCCTTGTAGATTTCCACCATGGCGACCACTTTGCTTTTGTCGGCGTTGAACATCGGAATGTAGTTTTCGATGAACAGGTATTTCGGTTCCCGCGACAGCCGCTGCTCGGGTTTTTCATCGTCGATCTTGTGATAGCTGGAAGACACCGGGACTTTCATCTCGAACGACTCATCCAGTTCGTCGTCGTCTTCAAACTTGACGTTGATCAGCTCGGGGTTGGTCGACCAGATGACCGTGCGATCCAGGGCATACACCGTGGCCAGCAACACGTCGGGCAGGTGTTCGACATGATCGAGAAACTCCGCGCGGGCCGCGGCATGGGCCAATTGATCGACGTCGGGGTAATTCTGATCCTGGCGCGGGTCGAGCATTTCGCCCATGGTCCGTTGCGGCGTGATGTTGGCGTGGCGCATTTCCGCATCGCCGATGGCCTGCACGAACTGCGCGGTGAGCAGTGCATCGCGCTCCACGCTTTCGGTAACCACGAAGCGCGTGGAGATATAACCCAGCCCCAGCGCCACGGCCGCGATGATGAAAAAACTGGCCAGCGAGAACCAGCGCAGGAGGTTGAACTGTCTGCCCCAACTCTTGATGGCTGCCAACGCCACGTTCGGCGCTGCTGTTTTTTGTTCTTCCAGTCGCTGCATGGGAATGCCCTGGCGTTTTTGTGTCGAGCCCGTTACAGCCGCCTTCTCGAATGAGTGTAGGTGGCAATGACCGTGGCATACGGTTCAATGATGCTATTTAGCCGCTACTGCATACGACTCACCGCTTCGCTGGCAGAGCCCGGTTTTACTGGCGTCAACGCCCCGTCGGCCAAGGGTTGCACGGACGGATGCTGACGCTCGGTTTCGGCACTCAGAAAGTCGATGATCGACTGCGCCGAAGCCTCGTCCAGACGCAGATTCGGCATCGGGATGCGCTCGTATTGCTCGAACAGTTGCAGTGCGATCGGGTCTTTCTCCGCCAGCACGCGATCCGGTTCGCGGATCCAGCGATTGAGCCAGGCCGGGTCAAGCTGGCGGGTCACGCCGATCAGGTCCGGGCCGATGTTGCGCATGCCGATGCCCTCGCCGTCCTGCGGGCCGAGGCTGTGACACGAAGCGCAACGGGTGCGGAACAGTTCTTCGCCATTGCTCGGCGGACGGATCTGCGGGGCGTCGGCATAGCTTTCTTCAGTGCTGGCCTGTTTCCAGTTCTGCAAGGTATTGGCGAGCTGATCGGCGAGGATCCACGGGTTCTCGAACGGCGAGGCTTTCATCCAGCGCCCGGTGCTCTGGTTACCGACAATCAGGCTCAGGTTGTGATCCTTGGTGCGGCCGTTGTCGACGCCTTCGATGAACAGCCCGAGCTTCTTGCGCAGCTCGGTGACGTCTTCGAATTCACCCGTGAGGAATTTCCAGCCAGGAGCGACCTTGAAGCGTTGCGAATAGGCCTTGAGCACTTGGGGGGTGTCGCTCAGCGGATCGATGGTGATCGAGTAGAAGAAAATGTCTTTGCCGACCCGGTCCCCCAGCAGCTTCTGCACCTGGCGCAGGCGCGCGGTTTCCAGCGGGCAGGAGTCGCTGCACGAGGTGAAGATGAAGTTGATCACCACCACTTTGTCTTTGATCAGGTCATCGAAAAAACGCACCTGCCGACCGTCCTGATCGGTCAGCAGGGTGTTGGGGAAATAGTCGCCACCCCACGGGGTGGCGGATTCGCTGGCGCCGTCGGGCTGCGACTGATGGGCGATGAGCACCTGACTGCCAAGCAGGCAGGTGACCAGCACCAGAATCAGGTGCATGCCCAGGGCGCGGGAGCGCGGCGTTGGCTGGGTCATGTCGGCTCCCTCCCTGCTCATGGTTTCACGGTCACTTGCGGGCCGAAGCCGTCGCCGGTGCGGAAGGTCGGCAGCGCGGCGGAGTTGACGTAGCGCACGCCATCCCAGCTCGGTAGCGGCGTCGGCATCAACTGCAGTTGCCCGGGTTTTTCCAGGTCCCAGCGCAGCAGCATCGAGTTGTCCTCATGCTGGGTGTTGTGACAGTGCTCCATGTAGGTCCCGGCAAACTCGCGGAAGTTGATCGCCATCTCGACGTTATCCAGCCCGTCGGCTTCCGAACCGATCCGGTAGACGTCCTTGCGGGCCCATTTTTCCCACTCAGGCGGAGCCTTGCCGCCACGGCTGAGGATGATGCCTTCCTCAAAGTGCACGTGCACCGGATGGCTCCAGCCCTTGCCGCCGGCCTTGATACTCCACACCTCCAGGGTGCCGATACCGCTGACCCCGGCGTCGGTCGGGCCGCTGGCCAGTTTGGTCGAGGCATTCAACCGGCGCGGGTCCATGTGAAAGCCGAAACCGCCATCGGTCTTGATCGTCCACGGCGCTTCGTCGGTGCCGTCGGCGCGACCGAAGATGAAGGTCCGGTGCAGTGCCCTGGCGAGCAAGGCCTTGTCGGCAGCGTTGTCGCGGTGGATCTTCAGCGGAATCATTACCATGCCTTCGGCCTTGCCCGGTTTGGCCGGCTCGTAGGCCGCCGGGTCCATGGCCAGGTCCTGACCGGTGTAGGCCTTGACGTTGAGTTGCAGGACTTTGCCCACCACCGGGTCACCCCTGTCCCACTGCGGCCCCTTGCTGGTCTGCTTGATCACCGGCAGGTATTTCTCCGAGAGCACGTCGGCCAGCGGGATCACTTCTTTCGGGCCTTTGCCGTCGTCCTGGGCTTGCAGGTTGACGAAGAACAGCTTGTCACCCGGCTTGATGCCGTTTTTCGCGAAGTTGACGATGATGTCGAACCGCTCGGCGATGCCCTGGGTCGGCAGAATCGCATTGTGGTTCTGTTTGTCGCCGTCGGCATCAAGGTCCATCGAACCGTCGAACGGCACGCTGTGTTCCATGATGTTGCCGTCGTTGGCGATCATGTGGAACGGCACACGGCTGTACGACACACCGGCGTTTTTCGGCCCCGGGAATTCGCCGCCGTTGCCTTTGACTTCACGCACCAGCGCGAACTTGAAGTAGCGCGATACCGAACCGTTGAGGATGCGGAAGCGATAGCTGCGCGCCCTCACATCGAGGGTCGGTTTCCATTGCCAGTTGACCAGCACCTGGTCGCCGATGAAGCCATCGGTGTTGAACGGGTTGAACCACAACTGACCTTGCTGATCCCAGGCCTTGTCGGCGAACACCAGGTTGACGTCGTAGTCGCGGTTGCCCCACGGCAACGCGCTACCGCTGGGGAAACGCAGGTTGACGCCGTCGTTCACCGATTCATTGCCGCGATCCAGGGCGCTGTAGTAGTTCATCATCGCCGCGTTGCCCTTGTAGACGTTCTGCGCGGTGAAATCGAGCATGTGGTCGTGGAACCAGTGGGTGCTCATGGTTTCGCGCCAGTCGCCACGAATCTTGATGGTGCCGTGGTCGCAGGTCTTTTTCGCAGGCTGCACGTCGTTGACCCACAGGGTTTCACCCGGCGCGCACGGGAATGCCGCGCGTGGGTCTTCAGCCTTGGTGTTGATGCTGTCGTAACCGGCGAGCTGGATCGGCCAGCGATAGTCGTAGTACTGGCCGGGAAAGAAGAACGCGTTGGCATAACCATCGCTTTCTGCCGGCGCGTGGCCGTTATGCTCGTGGGTGGTGATGGTGTGCAGACCGAAACCGCGGTTGGCGGAAGGGTCGATCGGCAAGCCGTTGTAGTGACGCATCAGCACCGGTTGGCCGTAGCGCACCATCAACAGTTTCGGTGGCAGCGTGCCGTCAAAGGTCCACACCGAATTATGGTCCTGCACCGGCATCGCCGGGTGGAAGCGCGCATCGACACCCTTGGCCGTGCCATCGGTCGCAGGCACACCCGCGACGTTATGGTACAGACCACCGGGGCCGAACTCGCCAACCGCATAACCGTGCATTTGCCGACTGTCACGCAGGCCGCCGTTCAGCCGCGCACCGGTCTGCACGGTCTTGTAGGCGACTTGCGGGTAGAACTCGTTCCAGCGCTGGTGGGCCCAGCCTTTTCCCGGTGGCCGGCCTTCGGCAGAAGAGCCGATATGACGGTTGAGGAACAGTTCGATCTGCGCCTGCCACGGGTTGCGGTCAACCACGTTGGCAAACTGGCTCGGGAATGGCGTGAGCCCCGGCTGACGCAAAAACGCGTCCAGCGCGGTGCCGGGAGGCGCACTGCGGGCGATGTTGTTCGGGTCCTGCGCCGGTGCCGGGCCGATGGCCGCTGGCGGGAAACTCAAGGGTGCTGCCGGTGTGGTGGGGTCGAGTTTTTCCGGGCCGAATTCTTCGAACAGCACCAGTTGCTGAGTGAACGGCTGGGCACCGTACAGTGGGCTCGGCTTGCCGTTGGTGGGGTAATTGAAACTGGTCTGGACAGCGGGCGGCAGGATGTTTTCCGTGCGCGTCGTGTTGCGCGTGCCTTTGACCCCATCGGGCAGATCGAAGGAGTCTTCGTTGGCCTCGGGCATCGTCAGGATGGCGTTGAGTGCCGCCGGTTCATCGGCCGGCTCGTCGTAGTACGCCGACGGGTCGGACGCTTCCGGCTGGTTTTCGTCGTCGATCGGACTCGCTCGAACCCCGGACATATTACCGAGGGTCAACATCAGAACGACGCTCAGTGGCGTCAACAGGAATAGCTTTTTGGGGTCACGCGTTGTTCTGTCCATCACCAACCGCCTCATCTAAGGAAGGGGTGATGATGTTTTGCAATTACCTCGCCAAAAAATCTTTTCCAGTTGTAACAGTGGCTTGCGCGCGCTGTTGCATTCCCCACTCCCCGGTGACCGGGGCCTGACACCCACTGCTGGGGGAAAGTTCACCCCAACTTACTGAATGAGCTGAAACGCCAGACGAACGGTGGTGCCTTCGCCTTCGCGGCTGTCCAGACTCACACCGCCGCCGAAGCGCTCCATGATCCGTTTGACCAGCACCAGCCCAACGCCAAGGCCGCCCTGTTTGGTGGTGAAGAACGGCCGGAACGCCATGCTGCGCTGTTCTTCGTTCATGCCTTTGCCGGTGTCGCTGAGCATGACGATCACGCCACGGCTGTCGCCCGGTTCGAGGGTGATAGTCAGCGTGCCGCCCTTGTCCATCGCTTCCAGCGCGTTCGCCAGCAGGCTGTTGAGGATCTGTGCGAGCTGCACCGGCTGACTCAGCACCATCGGCGTCTGCTGGGGATGAAACACCACGTGCACGCCGGCCTTGGCGATCTGCTGCTCGAACGCCATCAGGCTGTCGTGCAGCGCCGCCACCAGATTCACCGGTTCCGGGTCATCATTGAGCGGTCGCAACGATTGCAGCAGCTCGCGCACCCACTTCGACATGCGATCGACCTGGCCGATGATGTCCTTGATGTTTTTCTGCGCAGGTCCCGCATCGAACTCCAGCGCCAGCTCGGCACTGGAACGGATGGTCGCCAGCGGGTTGCGCAGGCTGTGAGCCACCGCCGAAGACATCTCACCCAGGGCGACAAACGTTTCGTTGGCGATCAGTTGTTTTTGCTGGGCTGCCAGCAGGATTGCCGCCCGGCGCACGATCCAGTACAGCCCCAGATAAATCAGTCCGCCGCCCAGCGCGGTGGCCAGCCAGATCAGTGCCAACCCGCGCTCCATGCGGGCGATCAAGTCTTTGGGCTCTTTATAGATCTCGACCATCGCCGTGACGTTCTTGCCCTCGGCGTCGAACAGCGGGATGTAGTTTTCGATGAAGATGTATTCCGGCGGCACCACGAATTTCTGCTCTTCACGGGCCTTGTCTACATCGTGATAGCTGGCCGACACCGGAATCCTTTGATCGAACGCCCGGTCGAGGTCTTCGTCGGCATGAATGCGGGTGTTGACCAGTGCGGGATTGGTCGACCAGATCACGGTTCGATCCGGCGCATAAACGTTGGCAAGGATCACATCCGGCAAATGTTCGATGTGATCAAGAAATTCGCCCCGCGCGCTGGCCCTGGCTTGCGGGTTCACATCGGGAAAGTCGTTGTCCTGACGAGGGTCAAGCAGCTCCCCCATGGTGCGGATATTGGGGATCGAGACGTGGCGCACTTCGGCCGAGGCGATGGCCTGAATGAACTGCGCGGTCAGCAAGGCATCGCGCTGCACGCTTTCCTCGATCACGAACCGTGTCGACACCGCCCCCAGCGCTACTGCCACAGTGCCGATCACCGCCATGCTGATCAGTGAAAACCAGCGCAACAGGTTGAACGACTGTTTGGGCGAGCTCAGCCGCTGGCTGCCCTGCTCGACCGGTAGCGATGTTGACTGCATGTTCATGGCGGCGACTTCCCGATACGTCCCTATAGGGTTATAGCCCACGGTTGGGTGTTTGCCCGGATGCGGGTCCCCACAAGCCCCCGGATAACCAGCGCCCTCCCCACAATCCCCAATGCTGGGGAAAGTCGCCCTGTCCGGGCGGGCGTCCCTGTCCCCCACGGCAAGCCGCGAACCCTTGCGCCACGGGCCTTTGCCGCCAGCTGGCGCGTCGTTGGTATGGAAGTTGTAAAGCCCTCTGCAACTGACCCATCCCCAAGGGGCAGGTACTTTGATAGAGGGATTAACTCATGCACCCTTTACTGTCCAAAACCGCGACCGTCCTGGTCGTAAGCGCCTTGGCCCAGGGCATTGCCCAGGCCGCTCTGTTCGCCGTCGACCCGGGTCCCTACACACCGGCCAATGGCGGTTTCGCCAGCTGGTATCAGGACACCCACGGTCGCACCCTGGATCTGTGCCTGTCCAAAGCGCTCAGCTCCCGCGTGCCAAGCACACCGGGCGCCCCGTCGTACATGTGCTCGCTGTTGCCGACCCCCGGCGTGTTCGATGACACGCAACCGCTCGTATTCCCCACCAACTTCCCCGATGAAGCATTCTGGTTCACCGGCGATACTTCCATCGTCGATGCGGCACGCGGCATCGACCTGACTTACGTCAGCGCCGTCGAGGCCGCGTTCGGGGGCGGCGACCCTGCGGAAGGCGACCAGATCAGCTTCGCGCGGATCCGCATCCGGGTCGACGTGCCCACCGCCGGCACCTACGTCATCACCCACCCCTACGGCGTCGATGTGTTCACCGTCGACACCCCCGGTCGCCGCGCGATCAACATGACTCGCGACATCGGCATCGGCACCCCGCAAACCTACGACGGCGCGCTCAAGGGTGACATCGGTCCATTCCTGCGCAGCGTCAACGGGCCTTACACCGAGACCAACCCATTGACCGGTGCGGCCGAGCAGTTTGTCGGCGACCCGAACCTCAACGAAGCGGTGACCGGCAGCCCGTTCAACACCAACTACGTGCGGATCGAAGGCCCGGGGGGCATAGACCTGCGCACCACGACCTTCGCCGTGTCCGGCAAGTTGTCGACGGTGGTGCGGCCAACCCCGCTGATTGCGCAGCGCAGCACCTACTCGCGCAAACCCGGCGACAGTGCGCCGGTGGCCCAGCAAGACGTATTTGTCCAGGCGCCGCCAGCGCCCGGTACCGCCGCCATCACCAGCAGCACACCCGTGGTGAACATGACAGAAGCCGACAGCACCGGCAGCTGGTACGCGCAATCGGCGGTCAACCCGGCCTTGCCGACCGTGCTGCAAGTGACCGCCGACAACCACCTGGCGATCGCCACCAGTTCACCGACCACCCTGCCCATGACCCTGACCGACCTGGTGGTGATCCAGCGCGCCGAGTACAGCCTCAGTTCCGGGCAATTGACTGTGGAGGCTTCGACCAGTGACGAAACTTCGCCACCGGTACTCACCGCGACCTCCGGCACCGGCGCCACCATCGGTGCGCTGGGCGGTGATGGCGCGGTGAAAACCCTGTCCACCGGGATCACGCCGATTCCACCGGCCAGGGTTCGGGTGACGTCGTCCAACGGCGGCAGCGATACCGAAGAAGTGGTCATCGTGCAATGAACGCTCACATGCCCAGATCCGCATCAGGAGGCATCATGAACAAGTGGCCACGTTTCGCGCTCAACGCGCTCGGGCTGACAATCTCGCTGACCGGCAGTGCGTTCGCGCAACTGGCCGCCGTCGATCCCGGCCCCTACACCTTCGCCACCGGGAAATTCCCGATGTGGTACCAGGACAACAATCAACTGTCGATGGAGCTCTGCCAGTCCCGCGCCGCCAGTTCGCGGGTGCCGGTCAGCACCCCGCCGGCGTACATGTGCACCCTGCTGCCGGAACCGGGCGTGTTCGATGACACCTTGCCGATGGTGTTTCCCGACAACTGGCCACCGGAAGCCTTCTGGTTCCTGGCGGAAACCAACATCCCGAACAACGGCGCCGGTTTCGGTGTGGATGCCTACGTGGCCGGTATCGAAGCGGCGTTCGCCTCGGGAAATCCGGTCGATGGCGATCAGCAAAGCTTCGCGCGGATCCGCATCCGGGTGAACGTCCCGGTGGCCGGCACCTACACCATCACCCACCCGTACGGTGTTGAAACCGTCAATGTCACCACGCCGGGCCGGCGGGCAATCAACATCACCAAAGACATCGGTATCGGCGCCCCGGGCAACTTCAGCGGTGCGCTCAACGGGGCCATCGGCCCATTTCTGCGCAGCATCAACGGCCCGTACACCGAAGTGAACCCGGACACCGGCGGCATCGAAACCTTTGTCGGCGACCCGAACCTCACCGAAGCGGTGACCGGCAGCCCGTTCAACACCAACTTTCTGCGGATCGATGGTCCGTCGGGTGCCGGCTCGATTCAGACCAACCTGTTCACGGTCGCCGGCAAGGTCCTCGACAACCGGCAACAGACCCATGTCGCCGTCGACCGCGCCACTTATCGCCGTACTTCGGCCGGTGTGCGCGCCGAGGTGTTCGCCGAGGCCGACAGCAGCTCGACCCTGTGCTTCCGTGAAACGTTGGCGTTGCTGCCCGGCCCACCGCCGACGCCTTGCCAGACCAGCCTGCTGGGTGACAACAACGGGCTGTTCTTCGGCCAGCGTCTGGGCACCGGTACCCTGCCGTCGGTGGTGGTCGTGACCGCGACCAACCCGGCCGGCACGACCCGTCCGACCGCCGTTTCGGCCAAGCTCACCGACGTGGTGAAAATCCAGACCGCCCGCTACAGCTGGGCCGACCACAGCCTGTTGATCGAAGCCACCTCGACCGATGAAGTCGCGGTGCCGGACATGGTCGCGCAAGGTTACGGACGCCTTTCGAAATCCGGGACTTTGCAAAAAATCACCGTGGCCGACCTGACCCAGCCTCCGGCCACCGTCACGGTCAAGTCCGCCGCCGGCGGCAGCGACACCGAGCCAGTGGTGGTGGTCGGTACCGCACCGGACACCGGCGAGAACCAGGCACCGCTAGCCGTTGCAGACACCGGCAGCACCAGCTTCGGCGTGCCGATCACCCTCAGCCTGTTGACCAACGACAGCGACCCGGACAACAACGTGCCGCTGACCATTACCGCGCTGACGCAACCGGCCGCAGGCCAGGGCACCGTCGCGCTGAGCGGCACCACCTCGGTGGTCTACACCCCGCCAGCCGTGGTCAACACTCCGCTGACCACCACCTTCACCTACAAGGCCCAGGACAGCAAAGGCCTGGCCTCGGCCAACCCGGCGACCGTGACGATCTCCGTCGCGCCCAACCGGCCACCGACCGCCGTCGCCGACAGCGTTGCCACGCTGGGTGTCGCAATCCCGATCAACGTCCTGGCCAACGACACCGATCCGGAAGGCAACACACCGCTGGGCGTCGCCAGCCTGACCCAACCGCCGGCAGGACGCGGCACGGTCAGCACCGACGGTACGGTGATCACCTACACCCCACCGGCCACCGTGACCACAGCCTTCACCACGACCTTCACCTACATCGCCCGGGACAGCTTCGGCGCCCAGTCGACGCCGGCGACCGTCACGGTGCAAGTGTCGCCACGGCCAGCGGCGGAAACCTTCACGATCACCACCTCGACCGTGCAGGCCCGCTCCGGCGGACGCTTCAACTGGGACTTCGCCGGGACCTCCTCGGTGACCACCGGCAACACCATCACCGTGCAGGTCACCACCCCGACCGGGTTGGTAACGCTGGGTAGCACCACGGTACCGGTGACCGGACGCTGGCGGCTGACGCTGAACAACACGCTGGTCGTGCCGTCAGCCAACCCGACCGCCACCATCCGTTCGTCCCAGGGCACCGTTCGCACCGTATCGGTGACCACGCTCTGAGCCCGTGCCCCACCCACCCCACACCGTTCAATGCGCAGTGGGTGGGGCCCGCTCAGCCCGGATTTCGGATTCAGGAAAACACAGGACAACGCCATGAACACGCCGACCGCCGCCCTGCTTTGCCTGCTCGCCCTGTGCGTCAGTGCGGGCGTGCGCGCCGACGACCTGATGGAAAACGATGACCTGGCGCCCAACAGCGCCGATCTCGGCGAACTGCCGCCCCCCGTGGGCCAGCAAGCCCTGATCGACCAGAACGGCCAGGTCAACCTTGCCCTGCTCTCGCAGAACGGTCAGTCGCTGCTGGGCAGAATCGTGCAGTCGGGCAGCAATCAGGAGGCGTACATCCTGCAACAAGGCAGCGACCTGATGGCCTTGATCACCCAAAACGGCTCCGGCAACGCCGCGTCCATCACGCAAACCGGCAGCCACAACCGTGCGCAGATTTCGCAAAACGGCAACAACAACGACGCCAGCATCGAGCAGGCGGGCACGGGGCTGCAAAGCGCCGTGACCCAGTCGGGCAACGGCATGAGCGTTTCGGTCAAGCAATATCGCTAAGCACTGCAATCATCGGAGAGTTCATCATGTTCAAACTGACGCCCCTCACCGCCGCCATCCTGGTCATGATCAGTGCCCAGGCCATGGCCGACGACAGCATTTCCACCCAGAGCCAGCTCGGCACCGCCAACATCGCTGATGTGAAGCAGACCCAGGCCCCGTTCAGCACCGCGACCCAGACCCAACTGGGCCAGGGCAACAACGCCGCCGCCGTGCAAGATACCGCCACCAGCGTCATCACCCAGGACGCGGTCGGCGACTACAACGCCGGTTACGCCGAACAGCTGTATGAAGACAACAGCACCATCACCCAACAACAGACCGGCGCCTTCAACACCGCCCACGCCAGCCAGTCCCTCGGTTTCGGCGCCGGCAACCAGGCCCTGCAACAACAGCAAGGCACCGGCAACTTCTCGTTCGTCTACCAGGACTCGCAGAACGGCAGCGAAGGCAAGACCTTCCAGTTCGGCGACAGCAACGAAGCCAACATCGAGCAACTGTACGAAGGCACCGGCAACAGCTCGGTGATTACCCAATACGGCACCGCCAACTACGGCACCGCCGAACAAGTACTGCACAACGGCGGCCAGATCGGCATCAACCAGGCCGGTGAAACCAACTACGCCTATGGCGACCAGCGCAACGGCACCGGCGGCAACATCACCATCAACCAGTTCGGCAACCTCAACGGCAGCGAAATCTGGCAAGACTCGCAACTGGCCAGCCAAGCCACCGTCAACCAGTACGGCGACAGCAACGAAACCGTGGTCGACCAGAGCTATGGCGAAAACAACACCGCCGCCGTCACCCAGGTCGGCAACACCAACGCCATCTATGCCGACCAGTTCGAGTCGGTCAACTCGACCCTGGCGCTCTATCAAGTCGGCAACGGCAACGTGCATTACACCTACCAGAACGGCGACAGCCACACCCTCAACGCCACCTCGGTGGGCAACGACAACAAGGTCTACGCCAGCAACTGGAAAGGCCCGCAACACGGCGGCCAGTTCGGCAGCAACCAGCGTGCGACGGTCAATCAGGCCGGCAACGGCAACATCGCCAGCTTCACCCAGGACGGCGTCGGCCACATCATGACCACCAACCAGACCGGGACCGGCAACAAAACCACGGTCAGCCAGGCGGACTCCTACAACGAGCTGTACTTCGACCAGAACGGCAGCGACAACATCCTCATCGCCGACCAGCGCGGCACCACCAACCTGGTTCAGGGCTCGTCGAACGGCTCGGGCAACAGCGCCGAATTCGATCAATCCGGCACTGGCAACCAGGCCTACACCGCGCAGCTGTACGGCAGCGACAACATGATCACGGTCAAACAGGCTGACACCATGAACGTGGCGTACGTGACCCAGGGCGGGACCGGGAACATTGCCAATGTGGATCAGAGCGGGATGACGCAGACCGCGAATATTCAACAGTTCGGGTCGGCTAACCAGGCGACAGTGTTGCAGCAGTAAGGGTTGGGTGTTGAAAAACCGCGACCTGTTGAGGGTCGCGGTTTTTTTTTGCGCTGACGCTTGAGTGGCGTCCTACGGAAAACATACCGTTTTCAGAAAATCGGGGACTTTTCTGACGAATTCTGGCGGTTGGCCGTCGGAAGTGCAGGCTCTAGGATTTGCCGGGACAACTTGATCCTCATGGAGCTTGGCCAACATGCAATTCATCCAGACAGCGACGACAGCGATACCGTTAGCGAATAGACTTCCAGGCACCCAATCCGGAGGTTCCATGATCGACCCGTCTTTGATCGACCCACTGTGCCCGGTTGTTTCGGATCTTGCTCCTGAGGAACAGGCTGCGAGTTATGACCGTTGGTTTCGGGCCGAAGTACAGGCCTCTCTCGATGATCCGCGTCCGAGTATTCCCCATGAGCAAGTGATGGCGGAAATAAACGCCTTGATGGAATCAATGCGCAAAAGCGCTGATGCAGATTAAGTGGCGACCCAAGGCTCGGGTCGAACTCTCGAAAATACTGAAGTACATTGGCGAGCGAAATTTTGTAGCGGCGACAGCACTTCACAAGTCAGTCGTAAAAACTACATCTGCGCTTCCTTGGCATCCACACCTGTATCGCAAAGGTCGCTCTCCCGGCACTCGGGAGATTGTGGTAAGCCCGAACTATCTCGTCGTTTATCAAGTGGCGGACCGAATTGAGATTGTGAGCATCTTGCATGCGCGTCAGGAATACCCTCGACGCGACCCCAGTTAAGATCGCGTCCTCGTATCAACACGAAAAACCGTGCTTCCCGTGGAAGTACGGTTTTTTTGTATCTCAGTACTCAGCTAATTGAGATGAAATATGCGATTTATAGCGGCTCGAGCCTTCTTGCCGTCAGCAACGCAAAGCACTTATATCGCCTCAAGCTTTCTTCGTTTTTCCTCCATCAGGGCCGACATTTCAGCAATCACCTGCTCATTCGGAATGCTGGGTCGTGGGTCATCGATTGAAGCCTGTACTTTGGCAATCAACCAGCGGTCGTAGCTGGCGGCCTGCTCTTCGCTTTCGAAGTCCGCAACGACTTCTGAAATCAGGGGATTCATGGTGGCTCCAGTTTGAATGTGAAAAACGCGACCCATTACTGGGCCGCGTTTTTTTTATTGGGGATGTGATGGATCAGCCCTTCAGTTCGACGTGATCCAAGGCCTGATTCACGGCCAGTTCACCCAGCATGAGGATCTGCGCGATGCCCAGGGCGGTCTTGCGGTGGGCCGGGTCGAGGGTAGCGGCGAAGTTGTTGAGCATTTCGCTGGCCGAGCCCAGGGATTCACTGGCGTTGGCGAGCAGGGATTCGGTGTTGTAGGCCGGGTTGGCGAGGTACATCGGGGCGGGTTCGTTGACGCTGCCCATGATGTGGGCGCCGGGGCAGAGGTAATGATCGAGGGCGCGTTCGGCGGCTTCGTGGAGTTTTTTCGAGTTGATGGAGGTGTATGGGGAGGTTGGGTCGGTTTCGAGGTTGGATTGGGTTTCGGGTGGGTTTGGCGTTGGTTTTTTCATGGTCATTTCGTCCTCATTGATGATTGCAGCCGGCCCAATCGACTTCCAGGAAGAATGGGTGGCAGCTGTACGCGGGCTGGAAATCCGGGGGAGAACGCGACCCGGCAGACATAAATGTCTCCCGCGCACAGCCGCCATAACAGCGTGCACACAATGAAGGTGCGCAAGCATACGTTATGAACAGCGTTTTCGCCTTCTCACATTCCCGGGTTTCCAGGCCCGGCCGCTGAATTGGCAGCGACCGAAACAGGCTAGAGCCCGCGCTTCCGACGGACAACCTGAAAACCTTGTGGGAAGGATCGCTGAAACAGACACAACTTTTAAACATTCGAGAATGGAACGCGGAGCGTCCCGGGCTGCATTCCCACGCGGAGCGTGGGAACGATCAATCGAGTGCGGACGCTCGCTACCGCACCAGTCTCACGTACAGCCGAAAGTGATCTGTCGTCTGTCAGGCCGCCCTCGCGAGCAAGCTCGCTCCCACAGAAAAGCAGGAGCCAAACAACCCGGCTCCAGCTTTTGCTTCTCACCACTCAACACAATGAGCGTTAGCTCGAGTACCGCTTTTGACGTACCGGCCCCTTCGGCAGGCTGAGTGGAGGGATTTATCCGGGGGTGGGAGCGCAGCGACCGTGCGGCGAAGCCGCATGCATCGAGAGGAGGTGCAGCGAAGCAAACCGTAGGCGATGCCCCCGGATGAATCCCGGAGCGAAGGAACCCCGAGCCCCAGCGAGGGGCCGAACGCCGGGGCCCAGACCTTTGGTTACTTTGGGGCGTTTGCCAAAGTGACCCGCCGTAAGGGCGGAACCGTCAGCGGCCGCACCCAAAGAAACGGATATTCACACCCCCCCAAAGGAACCTGGTCGGCCCAAAGGCCGCCACGTTCACTCCGCATCCGGATCAATCTTGTTCTGAGTCAGGTACCGATTCAAAACATCATCCTGCGAAGGCGTAGAAGCATCCCCCGCCACCTGCCACAACCGCCGCTCAATCCCCTGCGCCAGCAAATGCCCCACCGCCGCCTCGATCGCCGACAACACACAAAGCTGAGCCGGCTCATTGGTCGTGTACCCCGCCTCAGCCTCAAGCAACTTCTTGAACTCGATAAACTTGAACACCCCGGCACTGCGTGCCACCGAATAAATCGTCTTGCTGGTCATCACATTCGCCAACACCTGCCCGCTGCGCACATCCACCGCGCGCAAATTCACAGTCACCTGATCCACCCGATACTCCCGGGTCAGATCAATCCCCAGATACCGCGCGCCTTCCCCACCGCTGCGCACGTTGGTGTCGTAAGCGATGATCCCGCCCTCGAGCATCATGTTCGCCGCCTGCAACGGTGGCAGCTCACCCTGAATATTCACCGGCGTATTCGGCTTCTTCTGCGACGCCCGAATGATCTTGCGTTCCGTCAGCAGGTTCTGCAGCCCTTCCCGCTCAAGCACCACAAACCAGCCACTGGCCTGCATCGCGTCCATCAGCATCGACGCCGCGCCCTGGGTCACGCTGGTGGAAAACGAACTCGCCGGCGTCGGTTTGTACTGCCCGGTCTGGTCACGGAAGCCGTACACCACCGCCATCAGCCGGCCCTTGGGTCGCGGCATTTTCAGCAAGTCGTAATAAGTCGAGGCCCTGGGGGTCAGGGTCGGGGTCTCGGTGTCCTGCTCGGCCGGCATCGGCTCGCGCAGACTGCACCCTTGTAATGCTGCCAACATCAGCCCTAGCGCGATTATTTTGTTCATGTCCATCACTCCCCGGAACCATCATCCCGTCATGGATTGAGGCCGTTCACCTGAATTTCGGAAACTTCGCCACTCGCTCGGTCGGTCACTTCAATCGTGAGTGCCCCCGAGTCATCAACGACGTTGACGATAAAAGCGTCGGTAGACAGGCTCCCCGTGTTGCCGGTGGAGATGTTGTCCAGCAGTTGCCCCAGCAACCGCGACTGCAATTGACTGGTGAAACGTTCGAGTGCCGAGGTGCCGGCCACCGTCGAGCGCTTCTTGAGATCCGGATCGTCGTGGTCGTTTTGTGCCTGGGCGTTGTTGAGCAGCCAGGTGCCGTTGAGCGGGTTGCCGCCGAACGACGGGTTGACCGGCGTGTAGACCAGTTCGGTGGCCTGGACGGCAGCGGCGCTGGCAAGCCCGATCAACAACCCCGAGATCCAGAATCCGCTGCGCCGTGAGAACGTTGTCGTGTTCATAGTTCGTCCTTCTCAAGGTCGGTGGTGTCCTGCAACAGGGCTTCCAGCTTGCGCCGGACGACCTCCAGGCGAACCGAGTCGGCGGCCTCGTAGGCCTCGTCCTTCAGTTCCACGGTGTTCGGCGGCAGGAAGCGCCGATACACCAGGCGTTGTTGATATTCGACGGTCACAAGGCTGCCCCAGCGCGCGTCGGGGCGCTCGCGCACCACCAGGTTGAAGTCCATGCGGCTGGTGTCGCGCAGGCGTTCGCTGAACGAGTAGTAAAAGTCGTGGCCGATGTGCGAGATCGTGTCGTCGACGATGAAGCCCATCATTTCGTCTTCCTCGCTGGCGATGGCGCAGGCCGCCGCTAGCGAGAGGATCAACGCGCACCACCCTTTTGCGTTCATGGCTGCAACGCCTGCGGCAGGGCCGACTGGCCTTTGGCCGGGCCCCCGCTGCCGGAGCCGGCGCCATCGAGAAAGGCTTTCTCGGCCACGAACTGCCAGTCCGAATAACGCTGCATGCCCTCGAAATCCGACCACTGCGACGGGAAGTCCGCCTGCTTCAACGGCACCTCGGTGGAGGCACTATTGATGCCGGTGATGCGCCCGTCGAAGCCGCGTTGCAGTGCCCACTCGCCGCCACCGATCGGGTCTGGATAGAGTTGGCGGATATGGTGACGCGCCTCGGGAAAACGCTCGTCATCGAGCAGGTCCACCAGTTCTTTCGGGTACTGCGCCAGCCCCGGCGAACTGCGGTAGTAGCTGCGCAGCGCCTGGGCGTATTGGGTGCCGACCCACAGCAGTTGCTTCTCGCGATCGCGGCGCGACACGGTCGACCACAACTCGCCGGCACTGGCCAGGCCCATGCCCATGATCACGATCAGGAACAGCACGCCCAGGTAGGTGAACCCACCCTGCTCCGCGTGCTTACCACTCGGAATACTGGCTGCCATCGCGCGCCCTCCCGGTAGCTCCGCTCTTGATGTCGGCAACGCCGCCCGCCACGCCGTCCGGTGGAGCGATCAGCACCCATTGGTCATTGCGTTCGGTGATCGGGTCCAGCGGCGCGTTGCGCAGGTAACGCATCTCCACCAGTTGCTCAATGGAGTCGGGATAGCGCCCGGTGTCGCCGTAGTAGTGATCCAGCGCCTCGCGCATGGCCGACAGGCTCTGGTGCAATGTGGTCTCTTTCGAGGCCTCAAGGCTGTTGAAGTAGCGCGGCAAGGCGATGGTCATCAGGGTCGCGATGATCGCCATCACCACCATCAGCTCGAGCAAGGTAAACCCCTTTTCCCGGCGCATGAGAGTCACCACTCGCGGTACGCGATACCGTTGAGACCCTTGCCCCGGGCATGGGAGTAGACGTCGAACACGTCTTCGCCATCGCGCGGGTTCTGGGCCGAACTGTTGTAGGCCCGCAGGCCCCAACCGCCGTTGTCGTCACGCTTGGCCGGCACCAGCGGATCCCGCGGTATCCGGCGCAGAAAATAGAACTTCGCCCCCTTGGCGCTGCGCACGTCGCGCACGCCTTCGACCAGCACTTTCAGGTTCGGCGGATAGCCGCTGCTGTTCAGGGATTTCTCGATGTAGCCGGCATCGAAGGCACGCTTGTAGGCGTCGATGCCATCGCGGATCTGATACAGCGCGGTACGCAGTTCCTGCTCCTTGCCACGCCGTACCAGGGTTTCGGTCAGCGGCGCGGCCATGCCGGCCAGCAGGCCGATCAGGGCCAGCGTCACCACGACTTCGATCAAGGTAAAACCGCGCTGGGAGGCGTTCATGATCAAGGCTTCTCGACGGTTACACGGGTGGTGGCCACGGCCGCTTCACCGACTGCACGAGGCTGCGCGGCAGGCGCTGGCATCGAGTAGCTTTGCGAGCGATCCGGCGCCTGGATGTGCATGCTGGTTTCGGTGCCGGTGGGGAATTCCATGTCCGACGGGCTCTGGTACGGCAGGTTGCGCACGATCCGTGGGGTGATCGAGAGCACCAGTTCCGATTTGCCGATCGTGTCCTTGTTGCTGCCGAACAGCCGGCCCAGACCGGGAATGTCGCCGAGGCCCGGAATCTTGTTGCCGGTGGCGCCGTGGTCGTTGCGCATCAGGCCGGCGAGGATCTGGGTTTCGCCGTCATGCAGGCGCAGCGAGGTCTGGGCATTGCGGGTATCGACCTGCACCGGAATCGTCCCTTGGCGGGTCGGCTCCAGCGGCGTGGCGTTACTCACTTCCAGGGCGATCTTGATCGCCACTTCATTGTTCAGGTGCACGGTCGGCTGCACTTCGAGCTTCAGACCGACGTCGAGGTAGGTCACGCTTTCGGTGATCACCGGGCCTTGAGTCGAAGGCACCGAGGTGGCGCTGATGATCGGCACGCGCTGACCGATGTGGATGCGCGCCTGTTCGCGGTTGCTGACGCGGATCACCGGGCTGGCCAGGGTGTTGATGTCGTTGTCCTGGGCATTGATCTTTGCTTGCGGCGACGGCGAGATCGAAATCCGGCTGGAGTTGATGCCTTTCAGTTGATCGAGAATGGTCACCGCCGAACCGTCGCTGTTGACCACCCCGAAGGTGTTCGGCCATTGCAGGCCGAGGTCGAGAATGCGCTGGGTGGCAACTTCCATCACTTCCACTTCCAGCACCACTTCGGGGTTGGACTGGTCTTGCGACTGCAGGAGTTTCTCGGCCATGCGCACCGCGTCTTCGGTGTCACGCATGGTCAGGGTGTTGAGGCGTTCGTCGACGAACACGTCGCGGGTCTTGAGCATGGTTTTGATCATGTTCAGCGCGGTGTTGGCGTCGATGCTGGTCAGGTAGAAGGTGCGCATCACCAGCTCTTGATAGTCCTTCAGCTTCTGCGGCGAGTCCGGAAAGATCAGCAAGGTGTTTTCGTTCACCACTTTCTGGTGCAACTGGTTCTGTTGCAGCAGCAGTTGCACGGCGTCTTCGATGCGCACGTCACGCACGAAGATCGTGGCTTTCATGTCCGGGCGCAGGTCCTTGTCGAAGATGAAGTTCAGGCCGGCGACCTGCGACAGCACTTCGAAAATGGTCTTGAGGTTGGCGTCGCGAAATTCCAGGGTCACCGGGCGGTCGAGCCGGGTGCGCAGTTGCGGGTACTGGACCACGTTGCGGCTCTGCACCAGACGAATATTGCCTTGCAGCTCCAGCGCGCCTTCGTTGGTCGGGTCGAGTTCGAGTACCTGTTTCACCTGGCGGTCGGCGCCGTAAATGTCACCCCGGCGCAGGTCGCCACGGGCCAGTTCGATCTTTTCGTCCATGCTGCGCAAGTATTCGAGCTGGCGCAGTGCGTCCTGGGCGCGGCGGTTGTTGGGCTCGATGGTCAGCACGCGGTTGTAGGCGGTACGCGCCGAAGCGAAATCGCGGCGGGCGCGGTCGGTGTCGCCGGAGGTCAACAGCGCAGTGATTGCCTTGGCCCGGCCGCTGTTGAGCAGCAGGTGCAACTCGGTGTCGCGCGGATTTTCCCGCAAGCCTTCCTCGATCCGGGCCAGGCCCGCCTCGTACTGCCCCTGATCGATCAGGTCGGCGGCTTCCTTGTTGGCGACCTGCGCGGAACTGCACGCGGCCAGCCCGGCACACAGGCCCAGGCTCATCAGCAAACGGGATCTGTTCATTGCGTACTCCCCACAGACAAGGTCTGCGACAAATGCAAAGGCAGGTAGACCAGGCTCAGTTCCAGATCGGAAATCGCCGCAATCTTCCAGGTGTCGTCGATCACATCCCCGCTGCGCACGACGTAGATTTTCTCGCCGTCCTGCAAAAACACCTGCAGGTCGCTGCGGTCATGCAGCCTGCCGACGAACTGGAACGGCACCGGTGGCAGGCTCGGGGCTTGCACCACCGGGGTCGGGTTGATCGCTTGTTCGGTGACCGTCGCCAAAGTCGGCGCGGCCTTCCAGGATTTGCTCGCAAACAGATCGCCGGCCGGGCTCAGGTCCTTGATCGGCGCCGCATCCGCCTTGGCGCTGCTGGCGGGCAACGCGCCACGGGCAGTGGTTTTCGCCGGGCTGGCCACGGCAACCTCGGTCGAATCCGCCTCGTCGCTCGGCGAGAAATATTCCGGCAACCAGGCCAGCGCCGCCGCCACGCCGAAGAATGCCACCCAGCCGGTTATGCGTTTGCTGTCCATCACGACCTCGACAGATAGAGGGTCATACGGATCCGGCCGCTGAGGTCGGTGTCGGCGATTTTCTTGCGCTGAAACTCGACGTCCTCCACCACCACCGCCGGCAACTGGCCGAGCAAGGCATGCAGGAAGCGGCGCAGTTGCGGGTAGCTGCCGCGCACCGGCAACAGGATCTGGTAGCGCGCCAGATGCGTCTTGGGATCGACGCCGAGGGCGTATTCACCGCGCGCCAGGGTGATGTGTTCCTGAGCGGCCAGGGCGTAGATGCGGTCGATGGCGACTGTGGCTTGCGGCTGGGCCGGCAGCTTGTTGCGAAAATCGTCGAGCTGACGTTGCGGCACCACGGGCGGCGCGATGCTGCCGTCCTCGACTCTGGCCAGGTATTCGCTGGCCTCTTGGGTTTGCTGGCTGAGCTGTTGCAGCGATTGCCAGCCCGGCAGCAAACCGCCGAGTGCCCAGGCAACCGTGACCAGCAGCAGCGCCAGTCCGGCCAGGCCTGGAACACCGAGACCTTGCAGGTACTCGTGAACGATCAGTCTAGGGATTCGCATCGCCCATCTCCCAAGTCGCCGACAGGTTGAATTGCACCGGTTGCTCCGGCGATTTGACGACGATTTCGTGGCTTAGCAGCGACACGTCGGACAGCTCGTCACTGGCTTCCAGCCGTTTGTGAAAATCCAGCATCGCTTGCAGATCCCGCGCCTCGGCGCTGATCCGCACCTGGCCCTTGCGTGCATCCGGAGTCAGGGTCAGCAAGGCGATGTCATCGCGGGGCATGGCTTCGAGCATGGCGAACAGGCGCTCCCAGGGGCGGCGCAGTTGCTGCGAGACCTTGCGCATTTCGGCGAGGTTCTGCGCCTGCTCGCGGGTTTCTGCCGGGCTCAGCGTGGTCTTGGCGCCGCTGTCGCCGGTGAGCTGGCGCTGGGTGTGTTGCAAGTGACCTTGCTGTTGTTCGGCCTGATCGTCGAGGTGCTGCTGCACGCCGAAGCACGCCAGCGCAAGGAATACGCCGCCGCCGAACAGGCTCCAGCCCAACGGGCTGGAACGCGGACGAGGCTGGAAGTCGAGGTTCAAGGCGCGCATGTCAGGCCACCGCCCGGGACATGACGTACAAGGCGTCACGCACGGTCATCGATTCGTCTTCGAGGGTGCGCAGGTGCACCCCCGCCACAGCCGGTTGCGCATCGAGGCGTGCCGGGGCGTGCAGGTAAACGTTGAAGGCGCGCTCGCTGGTGGAAGCTTGCAATTGCCGTTCGCGACCGATCAGCGCGCTGAGTGCCGCGTCGCTGTCGCTGCCGCCCACCGAGCGCACCGACGACCAGCGCCCTTCCCTTGCCAGCAGCAACACGCTGCGTTGCGGTTCGGCGACGATGAACAGGAAGTCACCGGCGTCGAGGCTTTTGTCGAAGCGGTTGAACGCGGTCATCAGGTACGGCTGCACCGAGCGCAGACGAAGGCCGCGACCCGTGACCAGCGTGCGCAGGCGTTCCAGCAAATCCTGTGGCAAGGCGCTGGCGATCCGGTCATGCCCGGCCGGCTCGGCCGACAACACCAGACTCCACGGTTGGGTCGGTGCGCCGAACAGGTCTTCGAAGCACAACCGGGCGAAGCCGCGCAGTTCTTCAGGGCTGCTGATCTGTTCGCTCCAGGGCACCAGGCAAAAGCGGCTGAAATGGCCGGAGATCACCACGCTCAGCTCGGCACCGGCACGGGTGTGTTCGCCGAGCAGACGGTCGAGGGTATCCAGCGCCACCGCGTAGCTCTGGAAGCCTTCGTCGATGTAGCCGACGCTGCCCAGCCACAGGGTGTCGCTGCCCCGGCGCTGGCCGAGGCCGACACCGCTGGCGCCGAGCACGGCGATAAACTGATCACGCGATAAAAGTGACACGATTGATCTCCTCCAGCGTGGTCCGACCGTGCTCCACCAGCTCCAGCGCCGATTCGCGCAACAGGCGCAAACCACGGGCGCAGGCCAGGGCTTTGATCTGGGTGATGGGTTGGCGCTCGACGATCATCTGCCGCAGTTCGTCGTCCAGATGCAGCAGCTCGGCAATCGCCGTCCGACCGCGATAGCCGCTGCCGCGGCAGTGGCCGCAGCCTTTGCCGTGGACGAAGTGGTAGTGATCGACTTGCTGTGGATCGAGGCCCGAGGCACGCAGCTCTTCATCGCTCGGGTTGACCGGTGTGCTGCAACTGCTGCACACCAGCCGGATCAGGCGCTGGGCGAGAATCGCGTTGAGCGCCGACACCAGACTGTAGGGGTCGATTTCCATCTGGGTAAAACGACCGATCACGTCGAACACGTTGTTGGCGTGAATGGTGGTGAACACCAGGTGCCCGGTGAGTGCCGATTGCACGGCGATCTGCGCGGTGTCCGGGTCGCGGATCTCGCCGACCATGATCTTGTCCGGGTCGTGACGCAGGATCGAGCGCAGGCCACGGGCGAAGGTCAGGCCCTTCTTCTCGTTGACCGGAATTTGCAACACCCCCGGCAGCTGATATTCCACCGGGTCTTCGATGGTGATGATCTTGTCCACACCGTGGTTGATCTCGGTGATCATCGCGTACAGCGTGGTGGTCTTGCCGCTGCCGGTGGGGCCGGTCACCAGCACCATGCCGTAGGGTTCGGCAGCCAGACGGCGCAATTGACGCAGGGTTTCGTCTTCAAAGCCCAGCGCCTGAAGTTGTACGCCGCAGACCTTGTCGGCCAGGTCCTGTTTGTCCAGCACCCGCAGCACCGCGTCTTCGCCGAAGATGCTCGGCATGATCGACACCCGGAAGTCGATCTGCCGGCCGCTGATGCCGATCTTGAAGCGACCGTCCTGGGGCACGCGTTTTTCGCCGATGTCCAGTTCGGCCATGACCTTGACCCGCGAGATCACCTGCTCGGCGAACTCGCTGCCCTGGATCTTGCCGATGTTGTTCAGCACGCCGTCGATCCGGTACTTGATCACCAGGCCATGGCCGGTGGTGCCGAGGTGGATGTCGCTGGCGTGCATTTTCAGCGCGTCGTACAGGGTCGAGTTGACCAGTTTCACCACCACGCTCGAGTCTTCGCTGATGCTGGTCAGCGACAGGCTTTGCAGGGTGTCGGTCTCGCTGCCGGCATCGGCCTGGGCGTTGAGCGATTCGACGGCGTGGAAGCTTTCTTCGTGGCGGGCCAGATAGGCCTTGAGGTCGTCGGCGTGCACCAGGTACAGCGGCGCGCCGTGCAGGCATTCGTCGATCCAGGCCAGGCGCGACGTGTCGAAGGGGTCGGCGAAGACGCCGATGACTTCGTCGTTGTGGCGCAGCAGGATGAATTCACGTTTGAGGCATTGCGCGAGGGTGACCCGGTCGAACACCGGGGTCGCCAGAAACAGCGTGTCGGTGTCGAGCACCGGGTAATGCAGGGTGGCGCCAAGGCTGGCAATGAACGGCATCGGCGCCAGCTCACAGAGCACGGCCAGCGCATCGAGCACCCGTTCCCCGGAAGTGCTGGCCCGTGCCCGGGCCTGGGCCAGTTGCTCACTGGAAAAGCGGGGCGGGGTCTGTGCCTCCTGTGGAGGAGTGACCGACAGCGGTTCGACGACAACGGACAGACGATCCATGGCTTGCTCTCCAACACCCGGGGCTTGAGGCCCTGACGGCGCGGGAGGCGGGTTCGGCGAGTGCCGGAACGTCTATCGCGCCATTACTCCCCGGTGAGCATTTGATCGTCGTCCGGTGCCATGGCCTCCGACCGGTTTCGTCGGCGGTCCGCCAGCACCCAACTGCCATCGTACAACTGCAACGGGAAGCTCTCGGTCCTGCTCTGGCGTCGTTCGACGAAGCCTTCGGATGGGCTCGCACCGGGTTTCTCTTCGCGCTGGATCCCCAGAAGGTCACAGACAGCTCGGGCCAGTTCCGCCAGTGGAAACGGTTTGAACAGGATGTGACTGACCCCCAGTTGCCGCGCCCGCTCACAGACTTCAGCGGTCGGGTGACCCGTTATCAGCACGAAATGACACGTCCTGTTCTGGCGGACCGCGTCGAGCACCTCGAACCCTTCCATATCGGGCAAGCGGTAATCGAACACCAGCACGTCGGGGGCGAAAGTCTCGGCCAGGCCGATTCCCTCTGCGCCGTCATGTGCAATCCGGACTTCCAGCCCTTGCGCCGACAGATAATCCTGAAGGTTCTGTGCAAGCAGCTGTTCGTCTTCGACAACCAGTACTTTGTTAACCAAGGTGGACTCCCTGAAACCTCAAGTGCCGGCAATTGAAATTCAATGACCCGAACCTGCTGGAGTGCGCCTCACAAGAGGTAACGCACACTTCATGCCAGGCTGAGTGCCGGTAATTTTTTGTCTTCATGTCCTTGAATTGAATGGAAATGCCCGCTCGTCCCGGTACCCCGTTCCCCAGAAACGGGGAAGCACCTGAATGGGCATCGAAGCCATTCCCCACTTTTGGGGGGGAACCTTCAGTCGTCGTCAATTCGTTCGATCCTGTTCTCTGCCCGCAACTGCGCGAGCACCTGACGACGAGCCTGGGTCTGTTGCTGTCGGGCGAGGTACGCCCTGACTGTTTCCAGCCCTTGCTCCTCTGGGACATCGGCCGCCTCCTTGTGGTTCTCGACAAAGATCAAATGCCAGCCGAACGGTGTACGCACCGCCTCGCTGACTTCGCCAGGCTTGAGGGCAAACGCCGCCGTTTCGAAGGCCGGCACCATTTGCCCACGGGCGAAATACCCCAGGTCCCCGCCCTGGCGGGCGGTGACATCTTCCGATCCCGATTGGGCGACGCTAGCAAAGGTTTGCCCCTCAGCGATAGCCGCCCGCATTTGCATCAAGCGTAGCCGCGCCGCTTCAACCGTGGCGGCGTCGGCATCGCCGGCAACCTTGATCAGAATGTGCCGGGCCTGCACCTGCTCCGGCGCGCCCATTTCAGCGCGGTGTTCTTCAAAGAAAGCCCGCACCGTTTGCTCGTCCGGGGCCTGGACCCGGGTCAGCTCGGCGAACATCCGCTGCGCCGCCAGTTCGCGGTGGGTGTACTCGGTGAACGAGGTCTCGTCGAAACCGGCGTCTTGCAAACGCTGGAGGAATTTATCGGTGCCACCGATCGCGGTACGGGTCTGCTCGACCTGATCGCGCACCGTTTGCTCATCGATCCTGACCCCGCGCTTGCGCGATTCCTGCCAGAGCAGTTCCTTGTCGATCAACGCATCCAGCGCGGCCTGCCGCAGTTGTTTATAGGCCTTCGGGTTGCGGATGCTCGCCACCGCGCGGCCTTGATCTTCCAGGTACTCGGCGAAATAGCGTTCCAGGCGAAACCCGGAAATCGCCTCGCCGTTGACCCGGGCGGCCACCGGTTCATCGTTCGCCAGCGCCACCGACAACCAGCCTGTCAGCAGCAAACACAGGGTTTTGAGCTTCATGATCAGGGCCTCCGGTCAGGGCGTGGCAATAATCGGTTTGTAGGGAGCGACCAGGTAAAAACGCTGGTCGGGCAAGTCAACGGTGACCACGTGCGCCCCGCTCAGGCCCGATCGTCGGCCGGGGCCGAAGCTCAGGCGCGGGGTCAGGCCGGTGTCGAAGTCGTGCAGGCCTTCGAGCGCCGCCACCAGTTTTTCGCGGCTGGCGTCGCGGCCGGCTTGCTTCATGCCTTCGCTGAACAACAGCATCGAGGCGTAAGCGCCGACTTGCAGCACCGCGTGCTGGGCGCCGAGGCCCTGATGTTCGCGCAACAGCGTCAGCGCCATGCGCCCGGCCTGGGTCCAGTCGCTGGGCACGAACGGATACGCCAGAAACACTCGCCGGGAAAATCCCTCCGGCACTTGCAGCAGATCCTCCGCCACCTGGCTCGATGCGGCAAACAGATAAGGCACCTGCCCGGCATTCTGCAATCCGGTCGCCAGCCGACTGAAACCACCACCGCTGCCCAGGTAAAACACCGAGCGTGAGCCCAGCGGCAAGCTGTCCGCCGCCGGGTCGTAAGCCTGCAGATGGACTTTTTGCCAGCCGTGTTCCTGCAGATAGCGACCGAGGGTCTGTGCCGCCAGCACTTGCGCCGGATCATCGGGATAGGCAATCAGCGTCGGCCCTTGCAGCACTCGCAGGCTGGCGGTGGCGTAGTCGGCCAGCGCGATCAGCTGCTCGCGCAATCCCGGCAGCGGTTCGAAAATCTGCGGGCTGGCCTGCACCGGACCGAGCAGCGACATGGCCCCGATCAACGGCACGCCGGACTGTTCCAGGCGCGGCGCCAGTTCGCTGTCCAGTGCCGGGGCCAGCGGTGCGATCAGGGCGAAAACTTTCTCCTCCTCGATCAGCCGTTGCAGGGCCCGTTCAGCACTCGCGCGATCCGGGCCGGGATCGGCCACGGTCAGGCGCAACTGCCGGCCGTGAATGCCGCCGGCCTGATTGATCCGCGCCACGCTGCCGTTGAGCACCGCCGCGATGGTTGCGCCCTCCTCGGCCAGCGGCCCCTGGCTGGGCAGCAAGGTGCCCAGGTGCAAGGTCTGGTCATCAAGCCCCGGATCGCGGTCATCGGCCAGGCGTTTGAGGTAGGCGGTGAGGTTGCGCTGATCCTTCATCGACAGCAGAAAGCGCGGCATGCTCGGGTCGAGGCGATTGTTGCCGGGGTCGCGGCCCTGCTGGATCACCTGCGCCAGACTGCTCTCGGTGTAAGCCGGGTAATGGCGGCCATTGATTTGTTGCTGACCGTGGACGCTGGTCAGCCGCGACCAGTTGAGTTCCGGCGGACGCACCCCGCCTTCGGGCCGACCGAGACCGTCGGCGCCGTGGCAGTTGGCGCACGGCAGGCTGGTGGCCGGCAGCAACACATCCGCCGCGCCGACCCGCGCCATGATCGGTTCGCCGCTGGCGGACAAACCTTCGCGGTACAGGCGCTTGCCGGCGCTTTCTTCATCGGTCAGCGGCAACGCGGCCGCGCCGAAGCTGACGCCAGCGAGCAGGATCAGGGCGAGGACGCGGCCGAGGTTCATGGCGCGGACTCAGCGGCCGGCCACGGGCATTGTCAGCAGCTGCAAGCGCTGGGCAATGGCGGCGGCCGGGGCGTCGGGACGGATTTTGCTCCAGCGTTTGTTGGCGACATCGCCGACGATTAACTGGGTCGAGTGCTGCTCGGGCGTCGGCACGATCTGCCCGATGCGGCCCAGCACCAGGTCCATCTGCGCCTTGTCGCCGGTGAGGAAAAGCCAGTGAGGGTCATCGGCACCCTGCTTCAAGGTGTAAGCCTTGAGCACCACCGGCGTGTCGCGCAGCGGATCACTGGTAAGGGAAATGAAGGTGATGCCGTCGGCCTTGTCGCCCAGCAGCTCGCGGACTTCCTTGAGCTTGCGGGTGATCAGCGGGCAGGCGTCATTGCAACGGGTGAAGATCACGTTGAGCAGCACCACGCGGTTGTGCAGCGCGTCGCTGTAGAAACGCTGGACGTCACCGTTCTGATCCAGCAGCGGCGTGTCGGTGAACCAGGTTTTCGCGTCGTGGGTGCCTTTGGCCGGTGCCGGCGCAGCGCTGGCCGTTGTCGGTGCAGGTTGTTCGTGGCCTTCGTGGGCCAGGGCCATGGCGCTGAAAATCCAGAAACACAGCGTCAGGGTGATCCAGTCCAGGGTTCTCATGGTTGTTGCTCCATGGCAATCGCGGTGTGTTTGGCGTGGGTGCGCAGGCCGCTGAGTTTCTCGACTTCCCTGGCCAGCAATGCCGGGTCGGTGAAGCCGTAATAGCGCGTCCAGTGGCGGCTGTTGCCGTCACCGACGAGGATCAGCGGCTGGTGATTCTTGAAGTCGCCGCTGAAACTGCCGAGGCCCTTGAGGGTGGCGGTGATCGATTGCGGCGAACCGGTGAGCCAGCTCCAGCCCGGGCCTTTCTGGAAGGTGCGGGCGTAATCCTGCAAACGTTTCGGGTCATCGCGCTGCGGGTCGATGCTGATCGACACCAGTTGCACTTCGGTGCCGACCCGGGCACCGAGCTGTTTCTGCACCTTGCCCATGATCGACGAGACCACCGGGCACACCGTCGTGCAGCTGGTGTAGATGAAACTCATGACCACGATTTTGTTGTGTACCAGATCCTGCTCCAGGTGCACGGTCTTGCCGTTCTGGTCGAGCAGCGGCACGTCGGCGAATTTGACCTGGGCATGCTCCTGGCTGTTGGCGGCTGGGGCCGTGTGCCCGGCGTGCTCGTCCGCCGAGTGGGCGCTGGCCTGCTGGATACCGACGGTCAACAGGCACAGGGTCAGCAGGCCACGGGATGCAAATCGGTTCATGGTCGTTTCCTCGTCACTGGGTCTGGCCGGGCAGCACCCGGACACTGGCAAATGTCTTGTCGTCGAAACCGGCGCCCAGCGAGGCCGCGCGCACATGCAGGTACCAGGCGCCGCTGCGGTCGAGGGTCACCGGCGCTTCGTACACGCCGTCGGCGACTTCCTGTGCCGCCACTTCGCGAGGGCGCGAGGTCGGCGCGAGGAAGTAGCGCAACTGCACGTCGGTCACGCCGCTGCGCTGGATCTTCTGTTTGCCCTGGACGATGCGAAAACGCACCACATACGGGTCGTTGAGGGCCACGGCGGTCTTGTCCAGCAGGAACTCGACTTTGGGCAGGCCCAGATGTTTTTCAGGCGCGCCGTCGGACGCTATCTGCGCGGTGAAGCAATGAATGATGTTTGGCTGGTTGAGCAGGAACGCCACGTCGAAGCGCCCCGCCGCCGGCAGCTTGACCCGTGCGCTGTAGAGCCCCGGCGACACCTCGCGCAGGCTGCGGTCGATCACCAGCGCGGCACGGGCGATCTGACCCCGGTTGGGGTAACCGGACATCGGCGCGTTCATGCCTTCGGCGTAGAAATAGGTGGTGTTGTCCACCGGGTTGACCACGAACACCGCGTTGTCATCGCGCGATACCGCGAGGCTCGACGCCAGCGGCAGATCCCCGGCCAGCCGTGGCGGCTGCGGCCCGGCTTCAAAACCTTGAGTAATCGGCTGACGCCCGTCGCCCAGCGAAGACAGGTTGATCATGGTGACTTTCGGCGAGGCCAGTCCGCGCACGTAGGCATAGGCCTGGGTGAACACCACTTGATAGGGTTCGGCTGAAACCTCCAGGTCATGGATCGCCGAATCGTTGGCCGCGTCGATCACCGTGGCGCGGTTCTCCACCGTGTTCAGCACCACGCCAAAACGGCCGTCGGCGCTGAAACCCATCGGGCCGAGGCCCTGTTGCAGCTTGATTACCCGCCTTACTGCGCGGCTGTTGCTGTCGATCACGGTGACGGTGCCGTCCTTGCCATCGGCCACGTACACCGCGCCGGACAGCGGCGAGTACGCCACCGACAGCGGGCTGGAACCGGTCTTGACCTGTTGCACCAGGCTCAGGCTGGCGACGTCGATGACGCTGAGGGTGCCGTCGTCGCGGTTGCTGACGAAGGCGAAACGGCTGTCCTTGCTGAAGGTGATTTCGTGGTGGCCGCGACCGGTCATCAGGTGTTTCAGCGGTTTGAGGCTCTGGGTGTCGATCACCGTGACGCCTGACGCTTCAGCCTTGCTTGCGTTGTTGCCGACCCACAGCAGGCGCTCGTCCGGTTGCAGCGCGACTCGCACTGGCTGGCTGCCGGCGGCCACCGAGTCGATGACCTTGAACTGCTCGCTGTCGATCACCGCCACTTCTCCCGCCGCCGGCATCGACACGAAGACCTTTTTGTTGTCCTTGGGCGTGACCCAATCCATCGGCGATTGCTTGAGTTCGATCCGCGCCAGCGTGCTGGTGATGCCGCCGACCGAGACAGAGGGATCGACCACCGAAACGCTGGCATCGCGGTTCATCACCAACAGGAAATAGCTGTTGAGATCGAGCAATGGCCGCGCGCCGATGTTGGATTTGAGGAACGTGCCGACCCGCGACTTGCAGCTCTGATCGCGGCCCTGGGCCTGATCGGCGGCAACGGTTTGCGGATCGATCCACGCCCCCGGCGCCACACCGGACAACGGCTGGCCGGACACGCCGTCGGTGACGCGAAACTGCACGTCGGCGAACTCGCCCTCACGCAACTGGCCGTCGCTGGCCAGCGGCTTCAGATCGAAGGCGATCGACACGCCGTCGCGGGTCAGCACCTGCCCGGCGCCGGTTTGCGCCAGGGCTATCTCGCTCAGCGTCAGCAGCGCGCCGGCCATCGCCAGCAGGCAGATGCCGATAATGTTGATGATCCTGTTCATGTCGCTCTCCCCTGACACATTGTCCGAAACACCACCGCCCTGTGGGAGCGAGCTTGGTCCGGGCGGCGTTCCGACGAAGGCGTCAGACGCCTCACCCCTCGAAACCGAGTTGCTTTCATTCGCGAGCAAGCTCGCTCCCACAGTTTTTGCATCCACCGATCCATCGCATTCCAGCTACTGAGCAGGCGGCGCCGGCTCCGGCTCATTGGTCACCCGCAGCAATCCCCACAGCCCCGAGGTATTGCCGTAGGCGGCGTAATCGCGGAACAGGTAGTCCCCCGGTATCGCGTTGCTGCCCCCGGCGCTCGGGATCATGAAGCTGAAGTGCGCCGCCGGCAGAACGCTCTCGTGAGCGCCGATGTACATCGACATCGGGTTGTAGCCGAAGCGCACCGAGCCCACACCCGGCGTGCCCATCGGGTAGCCACCGGTGTCGCTCTTCTCAGCCTGGAACGGGTTGAGCGACCAGACATGTCCGTCGAGCTGGAACGTCGTGCCGCGACTGCCGCCGCTCGGCATCAGGATGTGCGTACGCAACGGCTGCCCCGGTTTGGCATACAGCACCGGCGTCTGCGGATCGCCCCCCACCAGCGCATTGCTGTAGGCCATGTGCGCGTTGGTCATGTCGCCGTAACCGGCGCCATCGGCATGGCCGAACGGCGCATCCGGAGCGAGGCCGAAGCGATACCACAGCGGCTCGGTCTTGTAGTTGATGGCCATGCTCGAGTTGTCCTGCGGATCGGTCGGCACACCGAAGCCCTCGGCAGCGATGCCTTCGACCGGCCGGCCATTGGCCCAGCGGGTGTTCAGCGCCTTGTGCCAGACCATCGCGAAGTCGCGGTAAGTCGTCTGCCCCGGTGCGGTGACCGTGGCGTTGACCTTGCGCGCATCGTCGACCCAGGTCGCGCCGATCGGCAGGATGCTCATCGCACCCCCCAGACCTTTTTGCGGTTGCTTGATCACATCCGCCGGGGTGATGTTCAAGCCACCGAATTCCACGGCCGTGGCGTTGATGTTGTCGACACTGCGCCCCAGTTGAGTCACCGGTTTGCCTTCACGCTCCAGGTGCCCGGCGTAGTACTGATAGGTACGGGTCGGGTAGGCGCCGCTGCTGCCAACCCGTGGCGGCACGGTCTGGATCGGGTTGGCGCCGACATTGGCACCGTCGGATTTGGTGATGTCGTAGGCCAGCAGTTGGGCGTGCAGCCCCACGTGGCTGGACGGCCGCATCAGGTTGTTGCTGAAAGTGGTCGAGCCCAGGCCGCTGTTGCGGTCGCGCTTGACGATGCCTTGCATCACCGCGGTCTGGGTCAGGTCCGGCATCACGCTCGGCAGACGGTTTTCCAGGGTGATGTTGATGCAGTCCCCCGCCGCTGCGCGCAGTACCAGCGGTTCGACCGGAATGCCGGGTTTGAGCTTGCCGCTGACCGGATCGAGGTCGGATTTGCGCACGTACAGGATCGCCGTCGGATCATGCAGCGGCCCGCTCTGGCCACCGATGGTGATGGTCTCGCCGTCCTCCGGATCAGTCACGGTCACTTGCGGGATGCTCACCGTGCGCGAGTTCAGCACCAGGGTACCGCCCGCCGGATTCAGTGGCCCGCCGACATGCTGACCGAGCCCGGCAGAATCGCCGATGCTCAGGCCCAGCGAATTGCCGAGGATGTCGTTGGCCAGCGCCGCCACCACTTCATAGTTGCGCTGCACCGTCGGCCGGGTGCCGATGCCGTTGGGGTTGGCGCTGATCCGTGGGCAGCTGCCTTCAAACGCCACGGTGTTGCGCATGCCGGCCGGGTTCGGGTTGTTGGGGATGGCGAACAGGTCATTGCGTTTGGCCGTGTAGTTGCGCATCACGCCCCAGATCCCGCTCCAGTAGCCTTCGATCGAAGCGTCCATCGAGTACAGATAGTCACCGGTGGTCGCGGCGGAACTGGACAGCATCGACACGGGTGCGATGAAGCCCATCTGTTCAGAGATGCCGATCATCTGCGAGGCGCGCCAGCCAGAGTTGGAGCTGTTGCCGAAACCGGAACCGCTCTGCAGCCATTTCACGCCGTGCAGGGTGACGTTGTGCTCTTCCTCGTGGCCGCCGGCATGGACCCGCAGACGCACGTTGTCGCCGGTGTAGGTACGCAGCATCGGGGTGAACGGATCGCCCGGCTCGCTGCCGCCCTTGTTGATGTGCGGCGGGAACAGCGTGGTGCCGCCGGTCGGGCCGGTGGCAGCCGTCACCAGATTCGGCGCCAGGTTCATCGCCGGGATCGCCCGGTCGGTTCGGCTTTGCATGGCGTACGCCAGATCGCCGCCGAGGCCGTCGGCCTGCATGCCGCGCTTGCCGTCCGGGCCGACCTTGTTCGGGTCGTAGACCCGCAGGGCCAGCGGCTCGTTGCGATAGTTGACGACGAACATGCCCGGATCATCCACGGAGATCGCTTGCGGGCAAGGCCGGCTCGGGCAGCCCGGCACCTGACCGCCCTGCATTTCCAGCACGCCCTCGAGCAAGGAGCTGGCGTTGCTGCGCACCGGCGGGTTGATCGCGTAGCGGAAGCTGTCGGCGGTGGCCGGGAACGCTTGCGGATTCGGCACGCCGTTGGGGCCGGCACCCACGTACACACCGGCTTCATAGGCGTGCTGGAAGTCGCTGTATTCGAGGAAGAACTCACGGAAGCTGTCGTTCTTGCCGTCGCCGTCGAGGTCGCCGGTGTTGATCACCGCCTGCCACGAGGTCGGCCCGCCGTCCTGGCGCGCGCCGCTGTACAGAGGCTCGCCGGTTTCGGCGTGGAACCAGGTGGAACCGGCCGGCTCCGCCAGCACCGTGGCATACAGCCCGATCTGCTGGTGAGTCGATGGGCCGAGGTGGTCGTGGGTGAAAATCGTGCCCAGCCCCCGGTCCACGCCCTTGGCGTTGACCACCGGATCAACGAACCAGCGTTGCATGGCCGTGCGTGCGCCCATCCAGTCGCTGCGCCCGAACTGGCCGAAGAATGGATGCGCCTTGGCTTTCGGGCACGCCTGGGTGCCGTCGCGCGGGTCGCCGCCCTCGCACCGGTTGAACTCGCGGATCGCGTGAATGCGTTCCTGAACAGCGCCTGGGGAGAGCACGCCGTCCTCGTAGTTCCAGCCGTTGGAGGAACCGTCGGCGGACGTCAGGTCCCACTTCGGCAGGTGGATGTGCTGGCCGATCACGTCGGTCGGGGTGCGCACCTGATAGTCGTCCATCTCGTAGGTGGCGGGCACCAGGTTGGTTTGCTGGTATTGCACACAGTCGAAGGTGTTCATGCGCATCACCAGCGGCTCTGGCGGACGCTGTTTGGTGATCACCGGCCAGGCGTCTTCCCACAGCGCCAGAATCCGGGCTTGCGGGAAGTGATAACCGACCTTGTTGTAGACCGCATCGAACTGGATGTTGGCGGCCTTGTAGATCCGTGGCCGGTCGGCGGTGAAGGTCGAGGCGCCGACGAAGGACATGCCGTCCAGCCGGTCGCCGCTGGCGAATTCACCGCTGCCGGCGCTGCTGGTCAGGCGTTTTTGCCGGTCGTCCATGCACGGTTCGTAGTACGGCGCGCCGGCCATCGGCAAGGCGCCGTTGGTGCGGAAGGCCTTGGCCACGATTTGATTGCCAGGCAGCAAGGCAAAGCTTGGGTGGTCTTTTTTCGCGTGGAACGCCATCGCGGCCTGTTCCACTTCCGTGCCCTCTTCGGGCAGGTAAATCGGTTTGGCGCGGGTGACTTCCTTGGAGAAGTCCAGCGAAGTGGTCACGGTGTGCGCCTCGCCTCCGGCCGCCACTCCGTCGAGCGCGTGCCGCTGCAAGCCGCCATCCCAGCCGCCGGACTGGTTCGGGTCGAGGTTGGCCCACAGCGCCTTGCCGCTGGCTTTCAACGATTGCGCGGTGGCGGCGTCGAGCATGTCCAGCGGTGGGGTTGGCGGACGCTGACCCACCGAACTTTCCATGCCGCCGATCCAGAATGGATAGCCGGGGTTTTTCAGGCTGCCGTCGGCGTTGCGGTTGGCTTCGCTGCGATCGACCAATGCCAGGGAACCGATGGCTTGCGATCCGCCGTTGCCGCCATGGTGTTCGCCATCGTCATCGCCCTCTTCTTCCTCATCGTCGTCATCGTGGCCGGCGACCAGGGTTTCACCGATTTTCGGCACGACCACCACTTTGCCCGGCATCGGGGCCATGGCTTTGCCGGGCAGCGGCACGACGGCCGGAATCGGCGTGCCGGCAATGATCTCGCCATCCGGCAAGGCGCGGGCACCGGCAGCCGGTTTACCGCTGCGCAGTGCGTAAGGTTCGCTGTGATAACCATCGGCGCCCTGTTGCGACACTTCCAGCCGGGTGCCTTCTTCGAACACATCGTGCACCCGCCACATCGACCACATGCCCTGAGCGAAATGCGGATAGAAGTGACAGTGATAGATCGCATCGCCGGCCACCCGGTTGCGGTTGCCGGAGCCGCCGTTGGCGATTTCGTAGGTATAGCCGGCGCCCGGACCAATGCCTTGGGCATCGACATAATCGGAGTTGTCATCATTGGGGTTGAACAGCCACTGGTGACCGTGCAGGTGAAAGATGTGCTGCTCGTGGCCGTTGTGGGTGTTGCGGAATTTGACAAAATCACCGATGTAGCTGTGGTTGACGTTCGACGGCTCCGACGGATAAAGGGCCATGGTGGCCTTGACGCCGACCTGGTCGGCGCTGGGTGTCTGGCCGGGGGCGATGTTCTCGAGCCCGGTGTTGGCCGGCACATCCACCAGCATCGCCACATCACCGACGGTGTGCGAGCTGAGGAAGAATTCTTCGTAGGCGCAGGACAGGCAATCGTGCATCGGCCCCACGCCGAGACGGTTGGCGACCACTTCAGCGCCCATGCCGCCGGAACCGTAGTTGATCATGAACGAGTCGCGGGTCGGCTCCAGCACATGGGCCATGACCGGGTCGGCCCAGTAGGCGGGGAATGCCTGGGTGGCGGCAGTTTCATCCTGGAACTGCGAGGCGAAATCGCGAAATGGTTCGAGGCGGTTGGGGATCGCCGGGTTGCGTTTGCCCATCGATTCCAACGGATAGGTGCTGGGCGCAAAACTGCCATCGGCATTGCTGCCCATGACAATCGCATCGCTTTCGCTGGAGATGATTTCGTTGCCGTCGACCATGCTGATGATCGGCGTACCAGCCTTGCCTTCGCGCAGCCATGGTTCGCGCTGCGGGTAGCGAGCCTGGTAATCGACGATGGGTTGACCGGCCGGTGTGCGACCGGTGGTGGCCAGACGCATTTCTTCTTCAGTGAGAGTGTTGCGATAGGTGCGGCCCGACTTCGGCACCACCACGACCTGGCCGAACAGACCATTGGCGGTATTCCCGGCCGCGCCCTCGCCACCGAATGTCGCGCCGCGACTGCTGACGGCAAACGCTCCTTCGCGCTCGGCGTACAGCACATACGAACGGCTCGCGCCCGGCGGCACCAGGGTATTGGCGTTACGCCCGGTATAGGAGGAAATGTCGTCGATGCTGTTCACCGCTTGCAGGCCGTTGACCTGGAAACCGACATGGCGGTCGGCGACCTGCTCGTCGACTTTGAAAGCATCGGCGCCGTTGGCGTTCTCGGTGCCCTCCTCGCCTTCTTCGCCTTCAGGGCCTTCGAAATGCTTGTTCGGGTTGGCCTGATAATCGAGCAGGTTCTGCAGGTTGATCGTCAGGCAATCACCGGCGGCCACCCGCAGCACCAGCGGCCGCGGACGTTTGTCCGCACGCAGCGACACTTTGCCCGGCACCGCGCTGCCACCATAGGCCAGCGAGACATCATGGTCATCAACCACATCGCGGCGCAGCGCGTACATCATCCCGTTGGCATTCTGCGCACCGAGGCGGTTGAACATCAGCGGTTGATCGAAGGCGACGACGTTGGCCACCAGATTGCGCTCACAGCGCACGGTGGCGCTGGCCAGTTCGACACTGAGCATCGAGACCAGCAACAGCAGCCAGTTCAACAGGGACGGTGCGTGGTGAATGCCAACCATGATCGGAAACCTCGTAGTGGGTGCTCACAGGGAACGATTCTCGATAAACCCCTTGGAGCAATCCGCATGCCACAAAAAATTGCTTTCCATCTCAATCAGTTACATAAGCCATTTGAGAATCCGGGGGATATTCCCCACCCGTTTCCCCACTTTTCCGGCCCCTCGGATTTGCCCCGAAAGTGGGGGAAATCCGTGTCCGGACCTACAACGGCGCGTCCACTGCCAGCCCTTGCAGACGCCGGTACTGGCGCAAGACGCTGGGTACATAACGTTGGGTTTCGGCGAACGGCGGGATCACCCGGCCGCGGCTGAGCACCGCGTCAGGTCCGGCGTTGTAAGCCGCCACGGCCAGGGCGATGTCGTTGTCGAACAGGGTCATCAGGCGCTTGAGGTATTTGGCCCCGCCCTGGATGTTGGCCTTGGGGTCGTAGACGTCTTTCACCCCCAGCTCGCGGGCGGTGTCGGGCATCAATTGCATCAGTCCGCCGGCCCCCTTGGGCGAGGTGGCGCCGGGGTTGTAATTGGATTCGGACTTGATCACCGCGTGCAGCAAGGCTTCAGGCAGCTGATTGGCGCTGGCCGCCGCTGACACCAGCTCGGCATAGGGCTGGTTGGCGATCAATTGTGGTTGCCGGTCAAGGCTGATCAGCGGCGCATCGGCTTCGCGGATCACCCGCTCGTAAGTGCGTCCGGGACGGTGGACGTTGGACAGCACGTAGCTGCCCTTGGCGTCCACGGATACGAAGACATCGGCTTGCGCGACACCGACTGACAGCACGCAGCCGAGCAGTCCTGCAGTGAATGAACGGATCATTGGGCCTCCCCTGACAGGCCCCGAAAAATTGGGGGAAATGCCCCACTGACCCGTCGTCATCCAGCCCTACGCAAGCACTGTGCCGAATCTTGAAAAGCCCGTAATACAAGGGCTACAGCCCGACAGCCGAATTTATCGGGGGCTGAGCATGGCAATTGCATAAGCCCTAGTGGCGACACGGCTGCCACTCACGGGAGGTCATCATGAAGCTGCATTTTCGTCCGCATGCCCAACGCGGTTTCACCCTGCTCGAATTGCTCGTGGTGCTGGTGGTGCTTGGCCTGCTGGCCGGGATCGTCGCGCCCAAATATTTCGCCCAGCTGGGGCGTTCCGAAGTGAAGGTCGCCAAGGCGCAGATCGAAGGCCTGAGCAAGGCGCTGGATCTGTATCGGCTGGAAGTCGGCCACTACCCCTCCACCGAACAAGGCTTGCAGGCGCTGGTGACCGCACCGAGCGACGAAGCCAAATGGACCGGCCCGTACTTGCAGAAAAAACTGCCGCAGGATCCGTGGGGGCGTAACTACACCTACCGCTATCCCGGCGAAAACGCCGAGTACGACCTGCTCTCGATGGGCAAGGACGGCCAGCCCGGCGGCGAAGGCGAAAACGCCGAAGTCACCAACTGGCAATGAGCGGAGCACAGCGCATGCGTTTTCATTTGAAGGCAGTGGGCAAGGCCGGGGTGGTGTCGCTGAGCGTCGAGGCGCCCGGCCAGAGCGAAGCGCGGCGCATCGCCGAGGATCAAGGCTTGCGCGTGGTCAGCCTGCACGCCGAGCGCCACTGGTGTTCGTTGCGCCTGAGCAAGCGCGAGACCTTCAACCTGGTGCTGTTCAGCCAGGAACTGACCACCCTGCTCAACGCCGGTCTGCCGCTGATTGATGCACTGGAAAGCCTGGCCGAAAAAGAAACCGCCCCCGCCGCCCGAAAAACCTTGAGCGAGCTGGTGCGGCTGCTGTACGAAGGCAAATCCTTCTCCCAGGCACTGGGCCAGTTGTCGGCGGTTTTCCCGCCGTTGTACGTGGCGTTGGTACAGTCCAGCGAGAAGACCGGTGCGGTCGGCGATGCGCTGGGCCGCTACGTGAGCTATCGCCAGCGCATGGACGAGGTGCGGCAGAAGATCGTCAGCGCCTCGATCTACCCGCTGTTGTTGCTGGTGGTCGGCGGTGGCGTGGTGCTGTTTTTGATGGGCTACGTGGTGCCGCGCTTCAGCCTGGTGTTCGAAGGGCTGGGCTCGAACCTGCCGTGGCTGTCGCAGATCCTGATGAGCAGCGGCATGTTTCTGCACGCCCATCAGGGTGAGTTTTTCGGCCTGTTGGCGACAATCGTCATCGCCCTCGCCGTGCTGCAGAAACAACCGGCGTTTCGCCGTGGGCTGGATCGGCTGGTGGAGAAACTGCCCGCCGTGCACCAGCGGATTTTCATGTATGAGCTGGCGCGGTTTTACCGGTCGCTGGGGATTCTGCTGCAAGGCGGGATTCCGCTGGTGACGGCCATGGGCATGGTGCGCGGCCTGCTCACCGTAGCTTCGCGGGCGCGGCTGGATCAGGCCTGCGAGCGGGTGCGCGAGGGACAATCGCTGTCCACCGCGCTTGAGCTCAACCGACTGGTGACACCCGTGTCCCTGCGCCTGCTGCGCGCCGGCGAACAGTCCGGCAACCTCGGGCAAATGATGGAACGCAGCGCCGATTTCTACGATGAGGAAATCAGCCGCTGGATCGAGTGGTTCGTGCGTCTGTTCGAACCGCTGCTCATGACCTTCATCGGCCTGTTGATCGGGGTGATCGTGATCCTGATGTACATCCCGATCTTCGAACTGGCTTCGAGTATCCACTGACCTCGGGAACGGGTCGGATCACACGCAAAAACAAGGCACATCCACGTTCCCAATCAAGACAACAAAGACGGAGAACGATATGCACATTAAAAAGCTAGTGCTCGCAATGGCCATCGGCGCAGTCCTGTCGGCGTCTACCGTACTGATTCCGGACAACCTGTCCGGGATGTCGAGTGTTCAGGCCAAGGAAGGGGGTAGCGGTGGCGGCGGCGGTGGAGGTAGTGGCGGTGGCGGCGGCGGTGGACACGGCGGTGGTGGAGGCGGTGGTGGAGGCGGTAACGGCGGTGGTGGCAGCGGAGGCGGTGGTGGCGGTAATGGAGGTGGCGGCGGTGGCAATGGTGGTGGTCACGGCGGCAGCGGCAGTGGCAATGGTGGTGGTCACGGCGGCAGCGGCAGTGGTGGCAACAGTGGCAGTGGCGGCGGAGGCAACAGTGGCCACAGCGGCAGTGACCACGGTTCGGGCCATTCCGGCAGCACGGCGTCATCGGGTCGCAGCGGAACGCATTCGGAACCCGGCGATGACCACGGTGTGCATCGCGCGGGCGAAGTCGGCGACGACCATGGCGTACACCGCGCCGGCGAAGTCGGCGATGACCATGGCGTACACCGTGCCGGTGAAATCGGCGATGACCGGGGCCAGCATGCGGCGGGCGAACCCGGTGATGATCGCGGCGTACATGTCGGCGGTGAACCTGGCGATGACAAGCGGGCCAACTGACTCACGTTGAAACACACCACCTGTGGGAGCGAGCTTGCTCGCGAAGGCGTCGGCACACACAACCTCTTCGCAGGCAGACAGAGAGCTTTCGTCGGAACGCCGCCCGGAGCAAGCTCGCTCCCACAGTTATCGGCTACTGAATCTTTGAGCGGCTACAAAATCGCTTGTGCCTTATCCAGCCGCTCACGCAAAAACTCGATCAACGCCTGCACCGGCCGTGACGCCTGACGATGTTGCGGATACACCGCCGACAACGTCAGCGGTTCGGGCCGAAACTCGTCCAGCACCGGCACCAGCCGCCCATCCTTCAGCGCCGCGCCGACAATGAACGTCGGCAGATAGGTAATCCCCATCCCCGCCACCGCCGCATCCCGCAGCAATTCACCGTTGTTGACGCGCATCCGCCCGGTGACATTCACCAGCAGCGGCTTGCCCTGCCCCGCGTTGAACCGCCACTGCACCGAACGCCCGTGGCCGTAAGGCAGGCAGTCGTGGCCGAGCAGATCTTCCGGTTTGACCGGTGTACCGCGCTCGGCCAAATACTCCGGACTGGCGCAGTAAACCCGCTCGATTGATGCGATGCGGCGGGCGATCAGGGTCGAGTCTTCCAGCACACCGATACGCAGCGCCAGATCGTAACCCTCGCCCAGCAGATCCACCGGCCGATCACTCAGGTCCACTTCCACCGTGACCTCGCGATAACGCTGCAGAAACGGCGGCAGCAGGCAGCCCAAATGCGCCAGTGCAAACGACAGCGGTGCGCTCACGCGAATCGCCCCGCGCGGCTCGGCGGTCTGCCCGGCGATGCTCTGCTCCACCGATTCCACTTCGCCGAGCAAACGCAGCGCCGACTCGTAATAACTCTGGCCCAGCGGCGTCACGTCCAGGCGCCGGGTCGAGCGGTTGAGCAATCGCACGCCGAGGCGTTCTTCCAGCTGCATCAACCGACGGCTGACGAACTGCTTGGACAGGCCCAATTGATCGGCCGCCGCCGTGAAGCTGCCGGAGTCCATCACCTGGCAAAAAATACGCATGTCTTCGAACGGGTTCATTGTCACTCTCTGGTTGACAGTTAAACGCTTTATAGCCGCTTTTTCACTTTCCGGCACCTCATTAATCTGTGCTCACGGTGTTGCTGAGGCCTGAAGCCCAGCGCCACAGCAGCCCGATCCCAAGGCATACAAAAACTCAAACGACTTAAAAAGGAATTACACATGAACATCAAGAAAACCCTCGCCGCTTCCCTCCTCGCCCTGTCCATCGGCAACGCATTCGCCGCCCAGAACACTGGCGTCGAACAAAACACCCAGGCGTTCCTCGATGCCCTCGCCGCCGGTGGTGGCAAACCGCTTGAGCAACTGAGCCCGAAAGACGCCCGTGCGGTGCTGACCGGTGCCCAGGCTTCGGTGAAGGTTGACCTGTCCGGCGTTGAAGTCAGCGACAAGGCGATCAAGGTCGATGGCCAGACGATCAACCTGAAAGTGGTGCGTCCGGCCAAGGTCAAGGGCGAGCTGCCGGTGTTCATGTTCTTCCACGGTGGCGGCTGGGTGCTGGGTGACTTCCCGACGCACCAACGCTTGATCCGTGATCTGGTGGTGGGCTCTGGCGCGGTTGCGGTGTATGTCGATTACACGCCGTCGCCGGAAGCGCAGTACCCGACTGCGATCAATCAGGCTTACGCGGCAACCAAATGGGTGGCCGAGCACGGCAAGGACATCGGGGTCGACGGCAAGCGTCTGGCGGTGGCCGGTAACAGCGTCGGCGGCAACATGGCGGCGGTCGTGGCGTTGATGGCCAAGGAGCAGAAAACCCCGGCCCTGCGCTTCCAGCTGCTGATGTGGCCGGTGACCAACGCCGGGTTCGATAACGGCTCGTACCAGCAATTCGCCGAGGGCCACTTCCTGACCAAAGGCATGATGCAGTGGTTCTGGGACAACTACACCACCAACCCGGCCGAGCGCGCGCAGATCCATGCCTCGCCACTCAACGCCAGCGCCGAACAGCTCAAGGGCCTGCCCGCCGCGCTGGTGCAGACCGCCGAGTTCGACGTGTTGCGTGACGAAGGCGAAGGCTACGCCCGCCACCTCGACGCGGCGGGTGTGCCGGTGACCTCGGTACGCTACAACGGGATGATTCACGACTTCGGTCTGCTCAACCCGCTGAACGGCATCCCCGAGGTGAAAGCCGCCGTGCGCCAGGCAGCGGCAGAACTCAAGACCCACCTGAACTGAGTGCAACCCCTCGCCACACCTTCGGGTGTGGCGTTTTCTTTTGTGCCCGCCGGAGTTCACCTCATGAGCCTTTTTTCTGCCCATCTGCTGTCCTGGAGTGCCCTGCTGCTGGTGCTCGACGCGCTGATCTGGCACCTCGCGCCGTTCAAGCATCGCGCGCAACGGGTCGCTGTGCGACTGGTGCTGTTTCTGGCCTTCAACGCACTGGTCATCAACGCCGGCGTCAGCCCGTTGCAGGTGCCCATGTTCGCCGATGACCCGGTGGCGCAACTCGGGGCGACGGCCCTGGGGATTCTCTGGTGGCTTTACGCCGCGCGGGTGCTCACCGAAGTCATCGGCCTGATCCTGATGCGCCGCATCGGCCACAGCGGCCGTCTGTTGCAGGACGTGATCGGTGCGCTGGTGTTTCTGGCGGCCATCGTCGCGGCAGCCGGTTATGTGCTGGATCTGCCGGTCAAAGGTCTGCTCGCGACCTCCGGCGTGGTGGCGATCGTCATCGGTCTGGCGCTGCAAAGCACCTTGGCCGACGTGTTTTCCGGCATCGTGCTCAACACCACCAAGCCGTATCAGGTGGATGATCTGGTGGTCATCGACGGCGTCGAAGGCAAAGTGCTCGACATCAACTGGCGCGCCACGCACCTGCTGACCAGCACCGGCACCCTGGCCGTGGTGCCGAACTCGGTGGCGGCCAAGGCCAAGATCGTCAACCTCAGCCGCCCGAACAACCTGCACGGCGTGTCGATCAGCATCAAGGTGCCGAACCACATACGCCCGCGCCGGGTACTCGACGCCCTCGACCGCACGCTGCAGGGCAGCAGCAGTCTGTTGCTGTCGCCTGCACCGAAAGCGGTGCTGAAAGAGGCCGGCGAAGAAATGTCCGAGTACGTGGCCAGCGGATTCATCGCCGAACTGGGCAAGAAAAGCGACGTGCGCAATCAACTGTTCGACCTCGCCCACCGCCACCTCGAAGCGGCCGGTATTTCGCGCCACCCCGACGGCGTGATCGAACCTTCGACCCGCGCCCGTGCCTTGCTCGATGAAGTGAAAATCTTCCGCTCGCTGAGCCATGAGGAACGCGATCGTCTTGCCGAATCGATGGTCGCGCAGCAGTACAGCGCCGGGCAGGTGGTGCTCAATCTGGAGGAAGTCCCGGACAGTCTGTTCGTGATCGCTACCGGCGTGGTCAGCGCCAGCGTGCCCGACGGCAACGGATTCACCGAGGCCGGGCGTATGGGGCCAAGTGAGGTCATGGGTGAACAGAGCATCCTCGCGGATACGCCCTCGCAGGCGACGTTTACGGCGCTGACGTCTTCGATCATTTATCGCCTCGACAAAAACCTGACTCGCCAGTGCATGGAGCAGCGCAGTGAAGTGGGTCGGGCATTGAATAAACTGCAGGCGGTACGGCAACAGAATAGCCGGTTGGCGTTGATGGCCAAGCCTGCGCCAGTGAGGAAAGGTGGATTCCTGGGCTGGTTGCAAAAACGCTGAGCCCTTTTCAGAAGACAAAAAGAGGCCCGCCACTTTGGCGGGCCTCTTCGTTACAAGCTTACTTGGCAGTGAACTTGGTATAGCTGTTGATCAGGTTGCGATAGTTAGGCAGGCGCTGGGACAGCAGATTCGCCAGACCTTCCATGTCGTTGCGCCAGTCACCCTGCAGCTCACACGCCACAGCAAACCAGTTCAGCAGGTGTGCACCCGCCGCCGACATGCGCGCCCAGGCCGCTTGCTGCACAGTGGTGTTGAAAGTGCCGGAAGCGTCAGTCACCACAAACACTTCAAAACCTTCAGCGATGGCCGACAGAGTCGGGAACGCCACGCACACGTCAGTCACCACACCGGCGATGATCAGTTGCTTGCGGCCGGTGGCCTTGATGGCCTTGACGAAGTCTTCGTTGTCCCAGGCGTTGATCTGGCCAGGGCGGGCGATGAACGGCGCATCCGGGAATTGCTCTTTCAGTTCAGGCACGATCGGGCCGTTCGGGCCGCTGTCGAAACTGGTGGTGAGGATGGTCGGCAGGTTGAAGAACTTGGCGATGTCACCCAGCGCCAGCACGTTGTTCTTGAACTCGTTCGGCGAAAAATCCTGCACCAGCGAGATCAGACCGGTCTGGTGGTCGACCAGCAGGACCACGGCGTCGTCTTTGTTCAGGCGTTTGTAAGGAACGTTGCTCATGTGAAACTCCTCGGGGATGGGTGATGCGGCAAGCGCCGGCCACGAAGACCGGCGCCGTTTACGGAATCAGAAAGCGAAGCAGGAGCAACCGAACGCGCCCCAGAAACCGGCAAAATCGCTGACCGGTGCATTCGACATCCGCGCTTTTTCATGGCTGTGGGTATGCACCGCGCACGGGCCGCTGCATTGGTGGACCTGGGCCTGCAATGGCGAATTCGGGCGCCAGTGGCCCGGGACTTTCACCACTGGCGACCAGTCCGGCAGCACCGGCAAGGCACGCGGGCCGAGGTCTTCGAAGTCGCCGGCGGAATAAACGATCTTGCCGCCGACCACGGTCAGCACCGACTCGATCCACTTGATCGCTTCTTCCTCGACACTGAAGAAGTCCGCGCTCAACGCTGCCAGATCCGCCAGTTGCCCGACCTTGATCTGGCCCTTCTTGCCCTGCTCGGACGAGAACCAGGCGCTGCCATGGGTGAACAGTTCCAGCGCGGTGCTGCGTGGCAGACCTTCTTCGTACAGCGCCAGACCGCCGACGGTGCGACCGCTGACCATCCAGTACAGCGAAGTCCACGGGTTGTAGCTCGACACCCGCGTGGCATCGGTGCCCGCGCCGACCGGCACGCCTTCGGCAAGCATGCGCTTGATCGGCGGCGTGGCTTCGGCGGCTTGCTTGCCATAACGGTCAACGAAATATTCGCCCTGGAACGCCATGCGATCCTGAATCGCGATGCCGCCGCCCAACGCTTTCACCCGCTCGATGTTCTGCGGGGTGATGGTTTCGGCGTGGTCGAAGAACCATGGCAAGCCGTTGAACGGAATGTCGCGGTTGACCTTCTCGAACACATCCAGCATGCGGCTGATCGATTCGTTGTAGGTCGCGTGCAGACGGAACGGCCAGCGTTGTTCGACCAGGTGGCGCACCACCGGCTCCAGCTCCTGTTCCATGGTCTGCGGCAGGTCCGGGCGCGGTTCGAGGAAGTCTTCGAAGTCCGCCGCCGAGAACACCAGCATTTCGCCGGCGCCGTTGTGACGCAGGAAGTCGTCGCCCTGATGCAACTTGACGCTGCCGGTCCAGTTCTGGAAATCGGTCAGTTCTTCCTTGGGCTTCTGGGTGAACAGGTTGTAGGCGATGCGCACGGTCAACTGGTCGTCTTTGGCCAGTTGCTCGATCACCTGATAATCGTCCGGGTAGTTCTGGAAACCGCCGCCGGCATCGATGGCGCTGGTCAGGCCGAGGCGATTGAGTTCGCGCATGAACTGACGGGTCGAGTTGACCTGATATTCCAGCGGCAGCTTCGGCCCCTTGGCCAGCGTCGAGTACAGAATCATCGCGTTCGGCCGCGCCACCAGCATGCCGGTCGGGTTGCCATTGGCATCGCGCACGATCTCGCCGCCCGGCGGGTTCGGCGTGTCGCGGGTGTAGCCGGCGACGCGCAACGCGGCGCGGTTGAGCAGCGCGCGGTCATACAGGTGCAAGATGAAAACCGGGGTGTCCGGGGCCGCCTGGTTGATCTCTTCAAGGGTCGGCATGCGTTTTTCAGCGAACTGGAATTCGTTCCAGCCACCGACCACGCGTACCCATTGCGGAGTCGGCGTACGGTCGGCCTGATCCTTGAGCATGCGCAGCGCATCGGCCAGCGACGGCACGCCTTCCCAGCGCAGTTCGAGGTTGTAGTTCAAGCCACCACGGATCAGGTGCAAGTGCGAGTCGTTGAGGCCGGGGATCACGCAGCGGCCCTTGAGGTCGACCACTTGAGTGCCAGCACCTTTGAGCGCCATCGCCTCGGCATCGTTACCGACGGCGACGAAGCGCCCGTCCTTGATCGCCACGGCGCTGGCGAGGGGTTTTTCGCGGTCTACCGTATGAAATTGGCCATTGAACAGAATCAGATCGGCGTTCATCGCAGTTCCTTCGAGATAAGTGAAACGGAGCCCGGACCCACCACTTCAGCGCGGCGGATTGGCATTGGATTCGAGGTGTTTGTGTGACTGACCGGCTTCCAGCCACGGCGCGAACAGACGGGTCACCGGCGGCATGAACACGTAGACCACCGACAACACGATGGTCAGGGTGATCAGGAATGTGGCGACCACGTAGTTGGAGAGGAAGGCATTGAGCTGCAGCAGCGGCCCCCAGATCAGCGGCACCAGCAAGGTGTGCGGCAGGATGACCAGCAGCGTGACCACGGCCTGCTTCCAGCGCGGTGGCGGCGAACCGGCCTCGTCGGTCGGCGTGAACCAGAATTCGCTGGCGGTATTGACTTCGGTCTGGTCGCCGTCGGCGAGCATCGGTGCCGCTTCGTCGATCAGCTTCTGACGCTGCGGAGAATCGAGCCAGCGCTGCATCGCGTCGGTCGAGCAATAACGCAGCACGCAGGTGAACAGCGCGAGCCCGCCCTGCTGGCTGCGCATCACATCCACGCCCAGATGCCCTTCTTCGCGCCCCGCCACACTGACGATATTGCGCAGCCAGGCTTCGTACGGCTGCTCAAAACCGGCCTTGACCCGGTGCTTGACGATCAGCGTCACGGTTTCTTCGGGCCCCGGTTTTTTCGGGGTCTGGGCATCAGGCATAACGGAGTACTCCGGGCAAACGAACATTGAGCGCCAGCCGTCCGGGCCCGGCGATCAGAACAGTGGTGAACAGGATCAACAGCAACCAGCCAAACTGCCCTTCGGCCACACTCCATTGCGGATGTACAAGCAGCAGCGCCACCAGCAACACAAACAGAATAGGCAAGCACGCCAGACGCGCCAGCACCCCGGCGACGATCAGTAGCGGACAGAGGACTTCGGCGAAGATCGCCAGAATCAAAGTGAGGTGGGCACCGAGGTGGAACGGATCTTCGATCAGTTGCAGCTGCGCAGTGAAGTCCAGCAGCTTGGGCAAGCCGTGGACGAACAGCAGAAACAACCCGCCAGTGACCCGCAGGAACAGCAGGCCGAGGTTTTGCGCCTGGTCATTGCGTTGTACAGCGTTCATGGGCCCATCCTTGATCAATCATTGCAGGCATGGTGCAACGATTGATCGGGGGGAAATTGGATGGGTGTGCTCTCTTTGGCGTGTTCAGGGCCGGAACCGTGATCGTTCCCACGCTCTGCGTGGGAATGCAGCCCGGGACGCTCCGCGTCCCAAAGAGCGGACGCAGAGCGTCCAATGAGGTATTCCCACGCGGACGGTTCGACGCCTCGACGTGGGAACGATCAGTGGAAACGATCAGTGGAAACGATCAGTGGAAACGATCAGGCTATAGCGGGCGCCTCAGCCTTCACCTCCATATTATCCAGCACCCGATTCACCGCCAGTTCCCCCAGCATGATCAGTTGCGCAATCCCCAACAGCACATGCCGCTGCGGGCCGTCCACCAGTCCGGCGAAGTCATTGGCCATGACCTTGGCCGAGGTCAGGGTTTCGCAGGCGTCGGCCAGCAGTTCTTCGCTGTCGATGCCGGGGGCGATGAGGTAGCGAGTGTTGGGTTTGAGCAGCGGTTTGCGGGGGAGCAGCGGATTGAGATAGTGATCGAGGGCGCGTTCGGCGGCTTCGTGGAGTTTCTTGGAATCGAGGGTTTCGTAGGGGGAAGTCGAATCGGCTTTCGGTGGGTTTGGCGTGGGTTTGATCATGGCGAATCTCCGTGATTGGACTGAGCCGCCACGACTCATCGCTAAACAAGTAAAGGTGGCGGCTGTACGCAGGTTAGCGATCCGGGTCACAGAAACCCCGGGTAGACCCGAAGGTCTCCCACGCACAGCCACCATTACGCCAAGCGCAGAGAAAAGACTGCAATTGGTATTGGGCGTTGTTGCGTCTGTAGGGAGCCGGATCGCTAAACCCGATCGCTGCTTTTCAGCGACCGCCAAACAATAGAACCCGCCCCCTAGGCGCACAAGCCGGCGGATTCTGGCGGATGCGTAGGCAAAGGCGCAAGGTTATGTAGCTTTGCGGACATAAGTTTCAACACTCTTCAACGAGGGTTTCCGAAGGCTCGGAAACGACAAAACCCGCGCTCCCCGTTGAAAGGAAGTGCGGGTTTTCATAGTGGGGACTGATAAATAAATGCGCCCCCTTTTATTCTCTTTTATTCTTAGTTTTGATTTCTCCACTTTTAGTTCTATTGATTCAATATAGCAATGCTCTCAAATATATTGTCATTCCCTGGAGATCCAGGTCCCGGACTCCGTCCCTTAGATTGATGCATGACGTAATAGCGGCTGCTGCTTTGTAATTCAGTTGATGCATTCAGAAGGTCTGAAAACGAGTTGAGAACAATAAATTTGATTTCAAGTATTATCGAGTCACCGAGCATTTGTGCGTATGATGCATACGGGGTTGCGTTTTTTTCTCTTGCCCATTGCAGGTATTGAGAGTGAGAAATAGTTGAGCTACTTTGAATGTGTACGTATCTTTTTACATTGCTGCAAGTAACCTTATAACTTTTTACTTGGCCTGTTTTATCCTCCACTGTGATGTCGGCCGTTCCGTTCCCCTCACTGCACACAACTCCATCATCATCAACCGAGGCAATCAAGCTGTTAGAGGTTTTATATATGTATGGACCGATTCCGCCTGTTGCTTGGCGCGTCGCACTAGTTCCGGGAGGATTGCCGACTTTCTCCCACTTGAGCGAAGTACCCGCGATTGAGACATTGGCTCCATTCAAATTCATCTGAGATGGATCAATCCATAGAGGACTTAATACGGTGAAGCTCCGCGCTGCCGACGTCTGGCCGGAACCATACAACGCCCTGGCGGTGAAGCTGTGAGGCGCGACGGTCAGGTCGGTCACTGTCAGCGTCCAGATCCCGGTCCCCGGATCGGCGGGAGGCTGCCCTTTGGATGTCGTGCCATCGAATACCTCGACCTTATGATTTTTGGCGGCGGCGCCGGTCAGGATCACGCTGGTTTCGACGGTGGTGCCGCCGTTGGAGATGTCCTGATTGCTTGGCAAGCCCTTGACCGAGGTGATGGTCGGCGCCGTGGCGGGGGTTACGGTCAACGTCCACGCTGCCGACGTCTGGCCGGAACCATACAACGCCTTGGCGGTGAAGCTGTGAGGCGCTACGGTCAGGTCGGTCACTGTCAGCGTCCAGATCCCGGTCCCCGGATCGGCGGGAGGCTGCCCTTTGGATGTCGTGCCATCGAATACCTCGACTTTCTGACCCTTGGCGGCGATGCCGGACAGGATCACGCTGGTTTCGACAGTAGTATCTCCGTTGGAAATTTCTTTATTGCTTGGCAAGCCCTTGACCGAGGTGATGGTCGGCGCCGTGGCGGGGGTTACGGTCAACGTCCACGCTGCCGACGTCTGGCCGGAACCATACAAAGCCTTGGCGGTGAAGCTGTGGGGCGCTACGGTCAGGTCGGTCACTGTCAGCGTCCAGATCCCGGTCGTCGGATCGGCGGGAGGCTGCCCTTTAGATGTCGTGCCATCGAATACCTCGACCTTCTGGTTCTCGGCGGCCGTGCCGATGAGCGTCACGCTGGTTTCTACAATGGTGCCGCCGTCGGGGATTTCGAAGCCTTCGGAATCCTCCGCTCGGGTGATGACCGGTTTCACATCCTCCACGGCCTTGATGGTGTAAGTCCGCACCGGAAAGGTCACCGCATCGCTTTCCTGCAGACTGCCACTCAACCCGGCCTTGAATTCGATCGTGAATGACGAGCCATCCTTGAGCGCCTGTATCTCGGTCTTCAACACCGTTGAGTCGTAGTAGCCACGGTCGATCCAGCCCTGGTTTGTCCCAGCGTTTCCACCATTCCAGATGGTTTTCGCATAAGGCGTGTTGTCATTGTTCGTACCGGACAGGCGCATCCACACTCTCTGCCCCAACGCAATGAACGGCCAGACCATGGCGCGCAAGATTGCATTGCCGGTCAGGGCCGCGACGTCCAGCTCCGGCCCGTCACCGTGGTTGGCCGCCTGAACGATCTTCGGCACGTTGGAAAAATCCAGCACCAGCGACTGTACCGCCAAAGTACGGGTAGTCGAAGGCAGTGGTGTCGCATTCCCGCGTTTCACCGTGTAGCTGACCGTCACCGGTTTGTTCAGGTTGAAAGCCACCACGCTGTTGGCCAGCGGTATCTCCTGCGGCCCGAGCACGGTGACGGTTTCTTCCGGCGCCGTGTGTGAGCCTCCCGCTGGTGTGCCCGCCGCACCGGTCCAGGTGGCAATGATTTTGTCACCGAGCTGCATGCCGGCGTAATCCACAATGGCGGTCAGGGCATCCTTGGCGTCA
>NZ_NEJZ01000021.1:0-135678 GCF_002113215.1 Pseudomonas sp. B15(2017) | reverse complement strand
GAAATCTCCCACGGATCTGTACTGCGCCAACAGTCAGAATCGAGCCTTGTCCCTCCTCCTCCCTTCAAGTACCAGCATACAAGCGAGCTTGCTCGCGAAAGCGTCGTGTCAGCCGGCATCAACACTGGATGACACACCGCAATCGTCGGATCGCCACCCGGAACAAGCTCGCTCCCACATTGGTTTTTCGTTTCATCAAAAGGAGAGGGCATGCGCGACTACAAGTGGCTGCACGAATACTGTCTGAACCGCTTCGGTTCGGCGGCTGAACTGGAAGCCCATCTGCCTGTTCCCAAGACCCCGGCGCAACTGCGCAAGATCAGCGACGACCGCTATCTCTCGACCATGGCCCTGCGGGTGTTCCGCGCCGGGCTCAAGCACAGCCTGGTGGACGCCAAATGGCCGGCCTTCGAAGAAGTGTTCTTCAAGTTCGACCCTGAAAAAGTCGTGCTGATGAGCGCCGAACACCTTGAGCGCTTGATGCAGGACGCGCGGATCATCCGCCACCTGGGCAAACTCAAAAGCGTGCCGCGCAATGCGCAGTTCATTCTGGACGTCGAGAAAGAGAAGGGCAGTTTCGGTGCGTTGCTCGCCGACTGGCCGGTGACCGACATCGTCGGTTTGTGGACGTACCTGAAAAAGCATGGCAGTCAATTGGGCGGCCTGTCGGCGCCACGCTTCTTGCGGATGGTCGGCAAGGATACCTTCGTGCCGAGCTACGACGTTGTGGCGGCGTTGAACGCACAGAAGATCGTCGACAAGGTGCCGAGCAGTCTGCGGGATCTGGCGACGGTGCAGAACGCATTCAACCAGTGGCATGAAGAGAGCGGTGGACGGCCGATGAGCCAGATTTCGATGATGCTGGCGTACACCGTCAATCATTGAGTTCAAAGCGATCGTTCCCACGCTCCGCGTGGGAATGCATAAAGAGACGCTCCGCGTCTCAGGGACGCAGAGCGTCCCGGGCGGCATTCCCACGCAGAGCGTGGGAACGATCTCGGAGATAGCGGTCTGTCAGGCGACGGAAACTTCGCCTTCGCCCGCCAGTTTGCGATTCAACTGATACCGCCACCGCACAAACAGCAACGCCGAGCAGAACACCGCCAGACTGGCGATCATCTCCAGCACGCCGAACAACTGCCGGCTCGGGTCATACGCCGCCAATGCGCCCTTGATGAAATACAGATTCACCACAAAGCACATCCACGAGTGCCCGCGTGCGCTGCCCATGATCATGCCCGGTGCAAGCACGATCCACGGGATCAGCTCGATCAGCAGAATCACCCACGGCCGCGCGCCGTGCAGGTCGGCGAACACCAGGTAATACGCGGCGAGCAGTCCGGCCAGGGCGAAAAAGCACAGCAGACTGATCACCCGCATTGCTCGCACCCGTGGCTCCAGCCACTCGACGGCCGGCAGGACTTTCGGCTTTCTGGCCATCTCAGTTCCCCAGTTTCTGGGCCGTTTTGGCCAGACGTGCACCGAGGGCGCGGCACAGCGCCACTTCGTGTTGATCGAGACCACTTTTGCCATCGGCCCCGGCGTGATGGCTGGCGCCGTAAGGCGTGCCGCCGCCCTGGGTTTCCAGCAGCGCCGATTCGCTGTAGGGCAGGCCGGTGATCAGCATGCCGTGGTGCAGCAGCGGCAGCATCATCGACAGCAGAGTGGTTTCCTGCCCGCCGTGCAGGCTGGCTGTGGACGTGAACACCCCGGCCGGTTTGCCGACCAGCGCGCCGGTCAGCCACAGGTTGCTGGTGCCATCGAGGAAATACTTGAGCGGCGCGGCCATGTTGCCGAAACGGGTCGGGCTGCCGAGGGCCAGGCCGGCACAGTTTTTCAGGTCATCCAGCGTGGCGTACAGCGCGCCTTCATCCGGAATGTCCGGCGACACCGCTTCGCACTCGGTGGAGATCGCCGGCACGGTGCGCAGGCGCGCTTCGAGGCCGGCCTGTTCGACGCCACGGGCGATTTGCCGGGCCATCTCGTTGGTCGAGCCGCTGCGGCTGTAATAGAGAACCAGAATGTACGGCGCACTCACGGCAGCAGCTCCAGGATCTGCTCCGGTGGACGGCCGATGACGGCTTTGTCGCCGGCTTCAAGAATCGGTCGCTCCATCAGCTTCGGATGTGCGGCGATCGCGTCGATCAATTGTTTCTCGGTGAGACTGGCATCGGCCAGGTTCAGGGTCTTGTATTCGTCTTCGCCGGTGCGCAGCAGTTGCCGTGCGCTGATTCCCAGCTTGCCGAGCAAGGTCTTGATCTGCGCGGCGTCGAGCGGCGTTTCGAGGTAGCGCACCACGTTCGGCGTCAGGCCACGGGCTTCGAGCAGTTCGAGCGCACCACGGGATTTCGAGCAGCGCGGGTTGTGATAAAGCGTCAGATCGGTCATGGGCGGGTCGCTTCTTGCGTAGAGTGGCGGCTATTCTAACTGTGCAGCGCGCAATCCAGAACCTTGAGAGGCGATGGGTCGCAGGCGCATTCAATTTTGCACAAGGAACACGACATGACACGGGCACTGGCAGCGGCATTGACGATCATCGGGGCGTTGATGCTCGGGGGCTGCGGTAACGACTACGGCATCGACCAGAACGGGCAGAAAGTGGCGTCCGAGCGCCTCGACAAACAATGGATCGTGCTCAACTACTGGGCCGAATGGTGCGGCCCGTGCCGCACGGAAATCCCGGAACTCAATCACCTGGCCGACGAACTCAAGGGCAAGAAGATCGGCGTGTTCGGGGTCAATTTCGACAACGTGCAGGGTGAAGAGCTGAAGAGTGCCAGCGAAAAACTGGGCATCAAGTTCACCGTACTGGCGCAGGATCCATCGGAACTGTTCGAACTGCCGCGCAGTGAAGCCTTGCCGGTGACTTACATCATCGACAACAAGGGCAAGGTGCGGGAGCAGTTGATGGGCGAGCAGACGGCGGCGGGAGTGATGGCGAAGCTTGAGGCGTTGCAGGCGACCAACTGATTCGCCTTGGCTGATCGTCGCTGATCGTTCCCGCGCTCCGCGGGGGAATGCATCCCGTGACGCTCTGCGTCACAGCGGACGCGGAGCGTCCTGGGCGGCGTTACCCACGCAGAGCGTGGGAACGATCAAATGCTGCGCGTGGGAATGGTCGAAGGATCAGCCTTCTTCCAGCCACCAGCGCAACGGCTTGCCTTCAGCCGGCCAGAAGCGCATCTGCTCGATCGGCGAAATGTCCCAGCGCTCCACGTGCTCCAGCGCCTGGAGGAAGCGCTGCTCCTGCTCCATCAGCGCCGGTGCGCAGAGTTTGCGGGTCTTGCCGATCTTGCCGAAGCTCAGCTTGTCGCCTTCCAGGGTGTACGGCGCGAACCAATGGTTGCAGCCGCCATTGCCATACGCCCGACCATCATCGCCGAGGGTCACGGTCAGGTGGCTGTAGTCCATCAGCGGACGCTCGCCGATCCATTCAAGAATGTAGCTGCGGTTCTGTTGCAGTTGCACAGGCTCCGCGGCGCAACCCATCAGGCCGGCGCCGACAACGGCGGTCAGGGCCAGGTGTTTCATCACGCCGGCTCCTGGCAGTTCGGGCACAGGTGCTTGTCGCCGACGGCTTTCCAGCCCAGTTCCGCGATGCGTGCGGTGGCGGCCGGTTTTTCCGCAGGCTTGCCCAACTTGGCGTCCACGGCGAATTCGAAGCTCAATTCCTTGGCGCAGCTGTCGCAGTTGACCTGCCAGGTGTGGATCGCCAGTTCACCGAACACCGGGCCGGTGGTCATGGCAGTCCATTGGCCTGGCGGATTGATCAGGTGGCGGACGGTGTCGACGGTCAGGCGCATGGACAAGTCCTTGCTGCCTTTGAGGGTCACGACCAGCACGTCGCCGATGCGAATCGAGCCACCGTTGCCGGTGACCTGATAACGGCCCGGAACCAGGGCGCGGCATTCGGTGAGGGTGTGTTGCGGGTTCATCAGGGTGTAGCGAAAATCGTGTTCGACCATGGGTCCTCCAAATATGCGCGACATGCTAGCACGGGCTTGATTGCAGAATGATGCGCGCGTGCGACCTTCGATCCGGTTCAAATCGACACCGCAGTCGTGGCAAACTGCCGCCTTCATTTTCAAGGAACGGAACATGGCGCTGATCGAATGTTATGAATGCAAGCGGAGCATCAGCTCCGAAGCCACGGCGTGCATTCATTGCGGGGCTCCGCAGGCAGAGGCGCAGGCTCCTCACGCCGAAAAGGGCAAGTCGACGATTTCCTTTGGCAGCCTGCCGCGCAACAAGGCGGTGCCCGAGGCCTACGTTCCGCCACCGGCCCCCGAGCGGCCGAAGATAATGCCGGCTGCTGCAGGCCGCCGCCGTCGTTCGCAGCCGGTCGAGGCGGGGCTGAACCCGGACGGTTCGCGCCCGGTGGAAGGCTGGTTGAAGATCATGGCGTTCCTGATGCCGCTGGTGTTTGTCTGGTTCCTGCTGCGCAGCGGGCACTCCCTCAAACAACGTTTACTGGGGTTCGGCTGGCTGGCGCTGTTGATCCTGTGCGTGGCGATTACCCCGACGCCGCCTCCGGTCTGAGTCCGATCGCTCAGCCTTCGACCTGGTTCAGCGGCGTACCCGCCGCCCAGGTCGCGATGTTGTGCAGAGTGGTCGCGGCAATCGCGCCCAGCGCCTCATGGGTCAAAAACGCCTGATGTGCGGTGACGATCACATTGGGGAACGTCAGTAGCCGCGCCAACACGTCGTCCTGTAGCGGCAGGTCGGAACGGTCCTCGAAAAACAGCTGCGCTTCCTCTTCGTACACATCCAGTCCCAGATAACCGAGCTGGCCGTCCTTCAAGGCGTCGATCAGCGCCGGCGTGTCCACCAGACCGCCGCGCCCGGTGTTGATCAACATCGCCCCCGGTTGCATGTGCGCCAGCGAATCGCGGTTGATCAGGTGTTTGCTCTGTTCGTTGAGCGGGCAGTGCAGGCTGATGATCCGCGACTGCGCCAGCAGGTCCGGCAGGCTCAGGTAACGGGCGCCCAACGCTTCGACGTCAGGGTTCGGATAAGGATCGTAGGCCAGCAATTCGCAGCCGAAGCCGTGCATGATCTTCGCGAAGGTCGCGCCGATCTGTCCGGTGCCGACGATGCCGACCGTTTTGCCCACCAGATCGAAACCGGTGAGCCCGTGCAGGCTGAAGTCACCTTCACGGGTGCGGTTGTAGGCGCGATGCAGGCGCCGGTTGAGGGCGAGGATCAATGCCACCGCATGCTCTGCCACCGCGTGGGGCGAGTAGGCCGGCACGCGCACGACGGCCAGCCCGAGGCGTTTGGCGACGGCCAGGTCCACATGGTTGTAGCCGGCCGAGCGCAAGGCGATCAGGCGTGTGCCGCCGGCAGCCAGGCGTTCCAGCACCGGCGCACTCAGGTCATCGTTGATGAACGCGCAGACCACCTCGTGATGTTCGGCCAGCGCCGCCGTGTCGACACTGAGCCGCGCCGGCTGAAAGTGCAGTTCGATACCGGCCGGACAGTCGGCGGCGAGGAAGCTGTCGCGGTCATAGGTCTGGCTGCTGAAAACGATCGTGCGCATGAAATCCTCCTGGAGCATCGACGCGGGCGCAAATCACCCGCGACAACTTTAGCCGCGTCGGCGTTGACCGGCATTGCCGTGGATCAGGCGCTGATCTTCGCCTGGGCCGCCAGACGATTGATCGCCCGTTCCAGCTCGTCCAGCGCGGTCGAGGCCTTGGGATCCTGCTGCTTGAGCAGGGTTTCGCTGCGTTGGCAGGCGGCGCGCAATTGCGGCACGCCGCAGTAACGGGTGGCGCCATGCAGGCGGTGTACCCGTTCAAGCAGGCCGTTCTGGTCCTGATTGTCGCGGGCGGTGCGGATGGCTTCGCGGTCGGCCTCGAGTGAGGCCAGCAGCATTGCCAGCATGTCCGCTGCCAGATCGGCCTTGCCGGCAGCCAGACGCAGGCCTTCTTCGTGATCGAGAATCGGCAGTTCCTGATTACCCAGCAGACTTTCGCCACCACGGTCCGGCGCCTGATTACGCAATGCCAGGCCGGTCCACTTCAGCACGACCTGCGCCAGTTGCCGCTCGCTGATCGGCTTGGTCAGGTAGTCGTCCATGCCGCTTTGCAGCAGCGCACGTTTTTCATTGGCCATGGCGTGGGCGGTGAGGGCAACGATCGGCAGCGGCGTGCAGTGCCGCTCGCTTTCCCACTGGCGAATCGTCTCGGTGCTCTGGCGTCCGTCCATGCCGGGCATCTGCACGTCCATCAGCACCAGATCGAAGGTTTCGTTCTGCACCGCCTTGACTGCGGCGTAACCGCTTTCCACGGCCAGCACCTTGGCACCCATGTCTTCGAGCAGTGTTTGCACCAGCAACAGGTTGGCCGGGTTGTCGTCGACGCACAGCACTTTCGGCGCACGGCTCGACAACGGTTCGCCCGGTTCGCTGCGCGGCTGGCGCGGGTTGACCATGTCCGACAACGCCCGGCGCAGTTTGCGGGTGCAGGCCGGTTTCGACTGCAGCTGGCTGTGAGGGTTGGGCACCGAAAGGTGATACAGCGTCAGTTCGGTGGTCGGGCACAACACCAGCACTCGACAACCGAGGTGTTCAAGGTCCCAGATGTGCTGGTTGAGGCGTTCCGGCGGCATGTCGTTGCTGGTGATGCCGAGCACTGCCAGATCGATGGACTGATCGGTCTGATGGGCACCGGTGACGCCATTGGTCAGGCTTTCCAGCGTATTGAATGGCGTGACGTCGAGGCCGCAATCCTCCAATTGATGCTGCAAGGCCTGACGCGCCAGTTCATGGTTTTCCAGTACCGCCACCCGACGCCCGAGCAATGGCGCGACGGGCAGGTCTTCGGCGTCGTCGCGGGTCTTGGGCAGGTTCAGGCTGATCCAGAACTCCGAGCCTTCGCCCGGCGTGCTGTCGACGCCGATTTCGCCGCCCATTTGCTCGATCAGGCGTTTGGAAATCACCAGCCCCAGACCGGTGCCGCCAGGTTGGCGCGACAGGGAGTTGTCGGCCTGGCTGAAGGCCTGAAACAGTGCGCGTACGTCCTGGCTCGACAGACCGATGCCGGTGTCCTGAATACTGATGCGCAGTTGCACGCTGTCGTCGTTTTCTTCTTCGAGCATGGCACGGGCGACGATGGTGCCTTCGCGGGTGAACTTGATCGCGTTGCTCACAAGGTTGGTCAGGATCTGCTTGAGGCGCAGCGGATCGCCGACCAGCGACAACGGCGTGTCGCGGTACACCAGACTCACCAGTTCCAGCTGCTTGGCGTGGGCCGCAGGGGCGAGGATGGTCAGGGTGTCCTGCAACAGGTCGCGCAGGTTGAACGGGATATGGTCGAGCACCAGTTTGCCGGCCTCGATCTTCGAGAAATCGAGGATCTCGTTGATGATCCCCAGCAGGCTGTCGGCGGACTTTTCGATGGTGCCCAGATAGTCGAGCTGGCGCGGGGTCAGCTCGCTTTTCTGCAACAGGTGGGTGAAACCGAGAATGCCGTTGAGCGGCGTGCGGATCTCGTGGCTCATGTTGGCGAGGAATTCGGATTTGATCCGGCTCGCTTCCAGTGCTTCCTTGCGGGCCAGGTCCAGCTCGATGTTCTGGATCTCGATGGTTTCCAGGTTCTGGCGTACGTCTTCGGTGGCCTGATCGACGCTGTGCTGCAATTCTTCGCGAGCGTTTTGCAAGGTGCCGGCCATGCGGTTGATGCCGGACGCCAGTTCATCCAGTTCCTGACTGCCCAGCGGCGGCAGGCGGGTTTCCAGGTGACCGTCCTTGAGCTGCGCGACGGCCTGTTTGATCTGGCTCAGCGGGCGGTTGATCGTGCGGCCCATGCGCAAAGCCAGTAACGCGGTGCCGGCCAGACCCGCGCCGATCAGCAGCAGGCTGGCGAACAGGCTTCGATAGCCGCGCAGTAACATGCCGTTGTGCGACAGCTCCAGTTCGACCCAGCCGAGCAGTCGGTCGGACTCTTCCGGGATCAGCTCGCCGGCGAGGTTGCGGTGTTTGCCGAAGACCGGCAGCAGATAGCGGGTGGCGTCGTTGCCGCTGCGTCGCAGCAAGTGCGCGCTGTCGCCGCTCGGCGCCTGGTTGAGCATGGTCGGGCCGGCGTGGGCGAGGGGAGAGCGGTCGGGCGCGAGGAAGGTCACGGCGCGCACGTCCGGTTGTTCGAGGGACTGGGTGGCGATGCGCTCGAGCAGTTCGGCATCGCCGTGGCCCATGGCCGGTGCGACCAGCGGCGCCAGTTGCTCGGCGATCATTTCGCCGCGCTGCATCAGTTGGGTCTGCAGGTCGGACTGCTGCGTCCAGGTGAAATACCCGCCCAGCACCAGTGCCATCAGGCTGGTCGGCAACAGGGTCAGCAACAATACGCGACCTTTGATTCCCAGTTTCTTGAGCACGCCTTTCTCCTGCATCCCGCTGATCGTTGACTCACACGTGCGTCCGGCACGCGGTATCGGCGCAGTGTAGCGATTTGCTTGCGGGCAATCTTGGGAAAAATGATGTCGCCGTCCTTCGCTCAAGCAGTGGTCATCTGTCCGACAGGTCAAGCTTGGGTTGCCGGGCGCCGGGCAATCTTGAATAATCGCCCAACTGAGAATTATTTGCAGATAGTCATGACTCCTGTCTCTATTGGCCAGCCCCGCATTCTTTCCATCGAAGACGATCCCGTTCTCGGTGCCTATGTCCATGAGCATCTGGGCCGCAGCGGCTTTCAGGTCACCTGGTGCCAGAACGGCAGCGAAGGCCTGAGCATCGCCCGGCGTCAGCCGTTCGATGTGGTGTTGATGGATATTCTGTTGCCGGGGCTCGACGGATTGAATGTCCTGACCCAGCTGCGCCAGAGCCATTCCACCCCGGTGCTGCTGATGTCAGCCCTCGGTGCCGAAGCCGACCGCATCAGCGGATTCCGCCTCGGTGCCGACGACTATCTGCCCAAACCCTTCAGCATGGCCGAGCTGCATGTGCGGATCGAAGCGATTCTGCGCCGGGTCGCCCTCGACCGTCGCCCGGCGGCCATGGCTCCGGTGGTGCCGGTCGGCGGGCTGCGTTTCGACGATGAACAGTGCGAGGTGTTCTATCTCGATCAGCCCGCCGGACTGACCCGCAGCGAATACCGCCTGCTGGAAACCCTCGACCGCAACGACGAGGAAGTGCTGAGCAAGGCCTTCCTTTACCAGCACGTTCTTCAGCGCGGTTACGCAGCCCACGACCGCAGCCTCGACATGCACATCAGCCAGATCCGCCGCAAACTCAAATCGGTCGGTTACACCGAGCGGGAAGTGCGCACGGTGTGGGGCAAGGGTTACGTCCTGAGTGCCGTCGATGAAAGTGTCTGACCTGCCGGGCCGGCACTCGCTGTTCTGGAAACTCGCCTGCCTGCTGGTGGCGTTCTGTCTGCTGATGATCTGGCTGAGCTGGTCCTGGGGCTGGTACATGGAGCAGCGCAATCAGTTCCTCTCCGACGACGCCCGTCGCACCCTGAGCGGTTATGCCGCCGAGGCCGAGCGCGCGTGGCAGCAGGGCGAGCGCGATGGCATCGATAGCTGGCTGCAAGGCATGCAGCTGCGCGAAGCCGGTTGGGTCGGCGTGATCGGCAGCAATCTGCAGTCGCTGGGCAGCCAGCCGTTGAGCGCTCAAGAACTTCAGCGCCTGACCTTCCTGCGAGGCCTTGACTGGCCGATTCATAAAAAGGGCCGACCGTGGCTGCGGGTTCCGTTCCCCATGGATCCGACTGCCGGCAGCCTGGTGATCGAGTTGCCCGAGCGATTCCTGCCGGGGAAATACCGGGTGTTCTGGCGGGTCATGACCAACGGTGTGATTCCCGGCCTGTTTACGCTGCTGCTGTGCGTCGGTCTGTATCGTCTGCTGGTGGTGCCGCTGAACAATCTGCGCGAGCAGGCCAAGGCGTGGCGCGCCGATCAACTGAATGTGCGGCTGTCGAGCGGTATCACCCAGCGCCCCGATGAACTCGGTGAACTGGCCCGCGCCTTCGACTCGATGTCCGAACGCCTGCAATCCACCGTGGCCCTGCAACAGCAACTGCTGCGCGACCTGTCCCACGAACTGCGTACCCCCCTGAGCCGGCTGCGCGTCGCCAGCGAAAGCGAGCAGCAGCTGCAACCGTTGCGCGAGCGCATCGGTCGCGAAGTCGACGTGATGCAGCGTCTGGTCGAGGACACCCTGCAATTGGCCTGGCTCGACACCGAGCGCGCGCCGCTGCCGGACGAAGCGATCCAGATTCAGGCGCTGTGGGAAATGCTCACGGAAAATGCCTGCTACGAAAGCTGCTGGCCAGTGGGGCAGTTGCAGTGCGGCGTTGACGCTTGCTGCTGGGTGCGCGGCAATCTCAACAGCCTGGCCCAGGCTCTTGAAAACATTCTGCGCAATGCGATTCGCCATTCGCCACCCGGCGGCATCGTGCGGCTCGACGGCCGGCGGGATGGCGATTACTGGCACCTGTGGCTGGAGGACGAGGGCGGCGGCGTGGCCGAAGCTGATCTTGAGCGAATCTTCTCGCCGTTCATCCGACTCGACGGCTCGCGGCCGGGGGACGACGGGTTTGGTCTGGGACTGAGCATCGCGAGGAACGCGGTGCAACGCCAGGGCGGAACCCTGTGGGCCGAGAACGGCCCATCGGGATTACGCTTGAATCTGCGGCTGATGGCGGATGACAGTGCTGTCAGTCCCGACATCGTTGCTGGCAAGCCAGCTCCCACCATGGACATGGCCCGCCCGCCGATTGTGTGAGCGGCACAGGAAAGTCTCACCACTGGCGAGACTTTTAATGCTTATTCCAAGAAACCATAAGCACCACACTTTGCGTGATATGGCACGCGCAGGTTTGCCGGTATGATAGGCGCCCCCGCTGTCCGGATTGCGAAAAACGCCATGACCTTGCAGTACCCAACCATCGCCGATTGCGTCGGCAACACGCCGCTGGTGCGTTTACAGCGCCTGCCCGGTGTCACCAGCAACACCCTTTTGCTCAAGCTCGAAGGGAACAACCCGGCGGGTTCGGTAAAGGATCGTCCGGCATTGTCGATGATCACCCGTGCCGAGTTGCGCGGGCAGATCCATGAAGGCGATACGCTGATCGAAGCGACCTCGGGCAACACCGGGATTGCCCTGGCGATGGCCGCTGCGATCAAGGGTTACAAGATGATCCTGATCATGCCGGACAACTCCAGCGCCGAGCGTAAAGCGGCGATGACCGCTTACGGCGCAGAGCTGATTCTGGTCAGTCAGGAAGAGGGCATGGAAGGCGCTCGCGATCTCGCCCAGCGGATGGAAGCCGAAGGCCGTGGCAAGGTGCTGGATCAGTTCGCCAACGGCGACAATCCTGAAGCGCACTACACCACCACCGGCCCGGAAATCTGGCGTCAGACCCAGGGCTCCATCACCCATTTCGTCAGCTCCATGGGCACCACCGGCACCATCATGGGCGTGTCGCGCTACCTCAAGGAGCAGAACGACAACGTACAGATCGTCGGCCTGCAACCAATGGAAGGCTCGGCCATTCCCGGCATCCGCCGCTGGCCGCAGGAATACCTGCCGAAGATCTATCAGGCCGAGCGCGTCGACCGTATCGTCGACATGGCGCAAAGCGAAGCCGAGGACGTCACCCGTCGTCTGGCCCGTGAAGAAGGCATTTTCTGTGGCGTGTCCTCGGGCGGTGCGGTAGCAGCGATGTTGCGCCTGTCCAGGGAAGTTGAAAACGCGGTGATCGTCGCGATCATCTGCGACCGTGGCGACCGTTACCTGTCGACCGGCATTTTCGACGCACCCAACTGATGGCCAGGCATGAGAGAGGCCTGCGCTTTCAGCCCACCGGCGGCAGCAAGGCCCCGCAAATCCCGACCGGCAAAAAGCAGCGCCTGAGCATCGAGCGCCTGGCCAATGACGGTCGCGGCATCGCGTTTTTCGAAGGCAAAACCTGGTTCGTCCTCGGCGCCCTCGCCGGTGAAGAGGTCGAAGCGCGGGTGCTCGGCGCCCACGGCAAAGTGGTCGAGGCGCGCACCGAACGCGTGTTCAGTGCCAGTGAATTGCGTCGTCCTGCACCTTGCCAGCACGCCGGACGCTGCGGCGGTTGCAGCGTCCAGCATCTGCCCCATAACGAACAGCTTGCCCTCAAACAGCGCATGCTCGCCGAGCAGTTGTCGCGAGTCGCCGGTGCCGAACCGGAGGAGTGGGCGGCGCCGTTGACCGGTCCCGAATTCGGCTACCGTCGCCGTGCCCGGATCGCCGTGCGCTGGGACAGCAAGGCCAAAAAGCTTGAAGTCGGTTTCCGTGCCGCCGGCAGCCAGGACATCGTCGCGATCAGCGAATGCCCGGTGCTGGTACAGCCCTTGCAGCCGATCATGACCCGCTTGCCGGAGATGCTTCGTCGCCTGAGCAAACCTCAGGCGCTGGGGCATGTCGAATTGTTCAGTGGCTCGTCACTGGCCGTTCTGCTGCGTCACATGGCGCCGCTGTCCGACGCCGACCTGACGATCCTCAAGGATTTCTGCGCATTCCACGAAGCGCAACTCTGGCTGCATGGCGAAGGCGAACCGCAGCCGGTGGATGAGGCACAGTCGCTCGGCTATCGCCTGGAGCAATGGGACCTGCAACTGACCTACCGGCCGGGGGATTTCATTCAGGTCAATGCCGGTGTCAACGAGAGCATGGTCGCCCAGGCGCTGGACTGGTTGAAACCGACAGGCGATGAACGCGTGCTCGATCTGTTTTGCGGTTTGGGCAATTTCGCTTTGCCGCTGGCGAAAGCCGCGTGTGAAGTGGTGGCGGTCGAAGGCGTGCAGACGATGGTCGATCGCGCGGCGGCAAATGCCGCTAGCAACAATTTGCATAACACAAAGTTTTTTCAGGCCGATTTATCCCAGCCTTTGACCGATGCTCAGTGGATCGGAAACGGCTTTTCTGCGGTACTCTTGGACCCACCGCGCGACGGTGCTTTCGAGGTGGTGCGCAAGCTGGCGACCCTGGGCGCCAAACGGCTGGTGTACGTGTCGTGCAACCCTGCAACTCTGGCGCGCGATACGATCGAATTGATCAAGCAGGGCTACCGGTTAAAACGTGCCGGGATTCTCGATATGTTTCCTCAGACGGCGCATGTCGAGGCCATGGCGTTATTTGAAGCGAGCCAGGATGGCTCGTCTGATCCGACTGGTCGTCCGTAGCGCTCGTATTGGCCCCGCGAGCGCGAACGGGCATTGAAGGTCAGTGATTTGACGCATTGAATCTGCGTCGTAGGGAAGGTAAAGCAAGATGGTACAGGTGAGAGCACACCAGCCGATCAACACTGACGGCAGTATCAATCTCGAGGCTTGGCTCGATCATGCGGTCAGTGTCGATCTGGCACTGGATCGCGAAGCCTTGAAAGAGGCCTGCGAGTACGCTCGCCAGGCCGAGCAACAGTCCAATGCGGCGAAGAATCTCTGGGCCGAAGGCAGCGGCAGTTTCAGCACGGGCCTTGAGATCGCGGAAATTCTCGCCGACCTCAAGCTTGATCAGGATTCGCTGGTCGCGGCGGTGCTTTACCGTGGCGTGCGCGAAGGCCAGATCGAGCTGTCGGCGGTCAGCCAGCGCTTCGGCCCGGTGGTCGCCAAGCTGATCGACGGCGTGCAGCGGATGGCCGCAATCAGCGCCAGTCTCAGCCCGCGCCAGTCGATGGTGATGGGCACCCAGGGTCAGGTGGAAAACCTGCGCAAGATGCTGGTGGCGATGGTCGACGACGTGCGCGTCGCGCTGATCAAGCTCGCCGAACGTACCTGCGCGATCCGCGCGGTGAAAACCGCCGACGACGAAAAACGTAACCGGGTCGCCCGGGAAGTGTTCGACATCTATGCGCCGCTCGCGCATCGACTCGGCATCGGTCATATCAAATGGGAACTGGAGGACTTGTCCTTCCGTTACCTGGAACCCGATCAATACAAACAGATCGCCAAGCTGCTGCACGAACGGCGGCTGGATCGTGAGCGTTTCATCTCTGACGTGATGACCCAGCTCAAGGACGAATTGCAGGCCACCGGCGTCGAAGCCGACATCAGCGGCCGGGCGAAACACATCTATTCGATCTGGCGCAAAATGCAGCGCAAGGGTCTGGAATTCAGCCAGATCTACGACGTGCGTGCGGTCCGCGTGCTGGTGCCGGAAATGCGCGACTGCTACACCGCGCTCGGCATCGTCCACACCCTGTGGCGGCACATCCCGAAAGAGTTCGACGACTACATCGCCAACCCGAAAGAAAACGGCTACCGCTCGCTGCACACGGCGGTGATCGGCCCGGAAGGCAAGGTGCTGGAAGTCCAGATCCGGACCCATTCGATGCACGAAGAGGCCGAACTCGGCGTCTGCGCGCACTGGCGCTACAAGGGCACCGACGTCAAGTCCGGCTCGAACCATTACGAAGAGAAAATCTCCTGGCTGCGTCAGGTCCTCGAGTGGCACGAAGAGCTGGGCGACATCGGTGGTCTGGCCGAACAGTTGCGGGTCGATATCGAGCCGGATCGGGTCTACATCTTCACCCCCGACGGTCACGCCATCGACCTGCCGAAAGGCGCGACGCCGCTGGACTTCGCCTACCGCGTGCACACCGAAATCGGTCACAACTGCCGTGGCGCGAAGATCAACGGGCGCATCGTGCCGCTCAACTACAGCCTGCAGACCGGCGAGCAGGTCGAGATCATCACCAGCAAGCACGGTACGCCGAGCCGCGACTGGCTGAACCCGAACCTCGGTTACGTCACCACGTCGCGGGCGCGGGCGAAGATCGTGCACTGGTTCAAGTTGCAGGCACGCGATCAGAACGTCGCGGCGGGCAAGACCCTGCTCGAGCGCGAGCTCAATCGTCTTGGCCTGCCGGCGGTGGATTTCGACAAGCTGGCCGACAAGGCCAACATGAAAACCGCCGAAGACATGTTCGCCGCCCTCGGGGCCGGCGACCTGCGTCTGGCGCAACTGGTCAATCTGGCACAGCAACTGGTCGAGCCGGAACGCGGCAACGAACAGCTGGAACTGATTCCACGCAAGGCCACCGGCTACAAACCGGGCAAGCGCGGCGACATTCAGATCCAGGGTGTCGGCAACCTGATGACCCAGATGGCCGGCTGCTGCCAGCCGTTGCCGGGCGATGCGATCGTCGGCTACATCACCCAGGGCCGTGGCGTGAGCATTCACCGTCAGGACTGCGCCTCGGTGCTGCAACTGGCCGGGCGCGAGCCGGAGCGGATCATCCAGGTCAGCTGGGGGCCGGTGCCGGTGCTCACCTATCCGGTGGACATCGTCATCCGCGCCTACGACCGTTCCGGTCTGCTGCGTGACGTTTCGCAGGTGCTGCTCAACGAGCGGATCAACGTGCTGGCGGTCAACACCCGCTCGAACAAGGAGGACAACACCGCGCTGATGTCCCTGACCATCGAGATTCCGGGGCTGGACGCGCTGGGACGGCTGCTGGGGCGGATTTCCCAGTTGCCGAACATCATCGAAACGCGGCGTAACCGGACTCCATGAAACCGATCTACAGCCTTGAAGACCTGTTGCACCTGATGAACCGGCTGCGGGATCCGCAGTACGGTTGCCCGTGGGACATCAAGCAGACTTACGCGACCATCGTCCCGCATACCCTTGAAGAGGCCTACGAAGTCGCTGACGCCATCGAGCGCGGCGACTTCGACCACTTGCAGGGCGAGTTGGGCGATCTGCTGTTTCAGGTGGTGTATTACAGCCAGCTGGCGCGGGAAGAGGGGCGGTTCGAATTCGCCGGCGTGGTTGACAGCATCACCCGCAAGTTGATTCGTCGTCACCCGCACGTATTCCCCACCGGTGACCTGTATGCGCCGCTGGATGTGCCACGTCTGAGCGAAGAGCAGGTCAAGCAGCGCTGGGAGGAGATCAAGGCCGAAGAGCGCGCCGAGAAATCCGCCGAGCCGCAGCAACTGTCACTGCTCGACGATGTGCCGGCCGCGTTGCCGGCGTTGTCCCGCTCGGCCAAGTTGCAGAAGCGCGCAGGGCAGGTCGGTTTCGACTGGCCGGATGCGTTGCCGGTGCTGGACAAGGTCCGTGAAGAGCTTGATGAAGTGCTCGAAGCCATGTCCGAGAATGACCCGCAAGCGGTGGCCGACGAGATCGGCGACCTGCTGTTTTCCGTGGTCAATCTGGCCCGGCATCTGAAGGTCGATCCGGAAACCGCATTGCGTGGCGCCAACGCCAAGTTCGAGCGACGTTTCCGTTTTATCGAACAGGCATTGCGCGACACCCACCGACCCATGGAAGATTGCACCCTCGAAGAGTTGGACGCCCTGTGGGGCGAAGCCAAACGTCAGGAAAAGAATTTGCCCAGCTGCGGCTGAGCCGTTGCCCAAGTGAGTAAGCATCAATGAGCCTTTCCCTTCGCGACCAGTTGCTCAAGGCAGGTCTGGTCAACCAAAAGCAGGCCAAGCAGGTCAGCAAGGAAAAACAGAAGCAACAGCGCCTGGCCCACAAAGGTCAGATCGAGCTGGACGATTCCCAGCAGCGCGCAGCCCAGGAAGCCATGGCCGAGAAGGTCAAGCGCGACCAAGAGCTGAACCGTCAGCAGCAGGAGAAGGCTGAAGCCAAGGCCCGTGCGGCGCAGGTCAAGCAGTTGATCGAAGTCTCACGTCTGCCGAAGCTGACCACCGAGGACTACTACAACTTCGTCGACGACAAGAAGGTCAAGCGCATCTCCGTCAACACGCTGATGCGCAACAAGCTCAGCAGCGGTTCGCTGGCGATCGTGCACCATGCCGGCGGCTACGAAGTGATTCCTCGTGAGGCGGCCCTGAAGATTCAGGAGCGCGATCCACAGCGCATCGTGCAGCTCAACGAGAAGGTCGAAGAGGTCAATGCCGAGGACGATCCGTACGCGGCCTATGTGATCCCGGATGATCTGATGTGGTAAGCGGGTTTCACCGGGCTGCGAAGCGCCCTTGAAGCACCCAGCAACGACAAACCCCGCTCATCGCGGGGTTTGTCGTTTTCAATGCTGTGGTTTTGATTCAGGCGGATTTCAGATCCCGCTGGCGTTCTTGCAGTTCCAGTTCGGCCTTGTAGTTGTGGGCGTCGATCTCGTTGTGGAACATGCCGACCAGCAAGTCTTGTTGGTGCACATCCCAGATCCGTACGCCGGCAGCTACGCCTTCATGGGACATGTGTGAATCGTCGCGTTCAGTTACTTTTACAGTCATCTGCTAGCTCCAATCTCTGTTATCTGCAACAAGGCGTGTGCAGGGCTCTTTTATAAAATTTGTTAGCCTGCTAAGTAAACGCCTGATTTGTGCAATCTATTTTTGCGAAATCTGCAACAGCGCTGGAGCCCGCATAAACCGCGACATTCAGTCGCAGGGCGGTAAGCTGCATGACAAACGTTTCATCTTGGCGCCGCTGAAAATGCCTTTCTCCAGGCGAAAAAAAACGCCCCGAACCAGTCGGGGCGTTTTCGTGTGCGGCTCAGCGAGAGGGAATTACTTGCCTTCCCAGCGCTTCAGCACGAGGGTGGCATTGGTGCCACCGAAGCCGAAGCTGTTGCTCATCACGGTGTTGATGGTGGCGTTCTCGCGGGTCTTGGTCAGCACCGGCAGATCGGCCACTTCAGGGTCCAGTTCGTCGATGTTGGCGGAACCGGCGATGAAGTTGCCTTCCATCATCAGCATGCAGTAGATCGCTTCGTGAACGCCGGCGGCGCCCAGGGAGTGACCCGACAGGCTCTTGGTGGAGCTGATGGCCGGGGCCTTGTCGCCGAACACTTCACGCACACCTTTCATTTCCGCGATGTCGCCGACCGGAGTCGAAGTACCGTGGGTGTTCAGGTAGTCGATCGGGGTGTCGACGGTGGACAACGCCTGCTGCATGCAGCGGATGGCGCCTTCGCCGCTCGGAGCCACCATGTCGTAGCCGTCGGACGTCGCGCCGTAGCCAACGATTTCCGCGTAGATCTTCGCGCCACGGGCCAGAGCGTGTTCCAGCTCTTCAACCACGACCATGCCGCCACCGCCGGCGATGACGAAACCGTCACGGTCGGCGTCGTAGGCGCGGGAGGCTTTTTCCGGAGTGTCGTTACGCTTGCTGGACAGGGCGCCCATTGCGTCGAACAGGAACGACTGGCTCCAGTGCTCTTCTTCACCGCCACCGGCGAACACGATGTCCTGCTTGCCCATCTGGATCTGTTCCATGGCGGTACCGATGCAGTGAGCACTGGTGGCGCAGGCAGAGGCGATGGAGTAGTTCAGGCCCTTGATCTTGAATGGCGTGGCCAGGCAAGCCGAAACGGTGCTGCTCATGGTCCGCGTTACACGGTATGGGCCGACGCGCTTGACGCCTTTCTCGCGCAGGATGTCCAGCGCTTCCATCTGGTTCAGGGTCGACGCGCCGCCGGAACCTGCGATCAGGCCGGTACGCGGGTTGGACACCTGCTCTTCGGTCAGACCGGAGTCAGCGATGGCGTCTTTCATGGCCAGATAGGCGTAAGCCGCTGCGTGGCCGACGAAGCGATAGATCTTGCGATCGATCAGCTCTTCAAGGTTGAGGTCGATGGAGCCGGAAACCTGGCTACGCAGACCCATTTCGGCGTATTCCGGGTTGAACCGGATGCCAGGGCGGCTTGCACGCAGGTTAGCGGAGACGGTCTCTTTGTCATTGCCCAGGCAAGAAACGATGCCCAGACCAGTGATAACGACGCGGCGCATGCGAATAACCCTTAGAAGTTGTCAGTGGAGGTGAATACGCCGACGCGAAGGCCTTCGGCGGTGTAGATTTCGCGACCGTCGACAGTCACCGAACCGTCGGCAATGGCCAGGTTCAGCTTGCCCTTGAGGACGCGCTTGATATGAATGTTGTAAGTAACTTTCTTGGCGGTCGGCAGGACCTGGCCGAAGAATTTCACTTCGCCCGAACCCAGCGCACGGCCACGGCCCGGCAGGCCTTGCCAGCCCAGGAAGAAACCGACCAGTTGCCACATGGCGTCCAGACCCAGGCAGCCCGGCATCACCGGATCGCCTTCGAAGTGGCACGCGAAGAACCACAGGTCAGGGTGGATATCCAGCTCGGCGACCAATTCACCTTTGCCGTACTTGCCGCCTTCTTCGCTGATCAGGGTGATGCGATCCACCATCAGCATGTTCGGGGCGGGCAGTTGCGCGTTACCTGGGCCGAACAGCTCACCGCGACTGCAGCGCAGCAGGTCTTCCCGAGTAAAGGCGTTTTGTTTGGTCATGCGAGCTCCTCAATAATCCCATGCGGCAGGTGGGGCAAATCTTCCCGGCCGATCGATGCGTTCATGCCTCGTACCGGCAGCCTACTCATAGACTATTGCGTTGTAGTGAAAGTCACAGCACCAAGGACATGAATGTACACTTGTGCACTGAAATTTTTATTCAAGCCCCTTTTGAGGCTCGTCAGGGTGCCTAAGACTGCCGCACTTTCGCTTTTCACGCCAGTCGCAGATGCTCGAAAGGGCCCAGTCACTGCACCCAGCGCTGCAGAATCTGCTGCAGATCATTGCGTTTGAATGGCTTGGCCAGGTAATCGTTCATGCCCGCCGACAGGCAGTTTTCCCGATCGCCCTGCAACGCATTGGCGGTGAGGGCGATGATGGGCACATGGCCGCAGCCGGGCAGGCGGCGGATCTGTCGGGTTGCCTCGTAACCGTCGATGAGCGGCAAGCGGCAATCCATCAGGATCGCCTCGAAACGGCTGTCGCCGGCACTGCGCACCGCCTGCACGCCGTCGGTGGCGACGCTGACGGTAAAGCCCAGGCTGCGCAACATCGCTTCGATCACCGTCTGGTTGACCGGGTTGTCCTCGACCAGCAGCACATTGCGCCCTTCGCCGTGACCGTCGCCGTTCAGCGTGCGCGGTGCCGCCAGCGCAGGGAGTGCCTGCTTATATAAAGCCAGAGGAATTTCCAGGGTGAATACCGATCCGCGACCTTCTTCACTCTGGGCGCGCAAGGTGCCGCCCATCCGCTCGGCGAGAGTGCGGGCAATCGGCAGGCCCAGGCCGGTGCCGCCATAACGACGGGAAATCGAACTGTCGGCCTGCTGGAACGCGTTGAACATCAGTTCCAGGCTCTGCGGCGAAATGCCGATGCCGCTGTCACGCACCGCGCAGGTGAACCACAGCAATTCGTGATCCAGCGACTGCCACTGCGCCTCGATGCTGACGCGCCCCTGTTCGGTGAACTTCAAGGCATTGCCGACCAGGTTGACCAGAATCTGCCGGATTCGTGTCGGATCGCCTTGTACCTGCAAGTCGCGCATGTCTTCGGGGATTCGCAGTTCCAGGGCCAGCCCGCGTTGTGCGGCGCTGTGCTGGAACGACTGGGCGCAGGCGCCGATCAGGTCGGCGAGGTTGAACGGAATGTGCTCCAGTTCCAGTTCCGAACGCTCGATGCGCGAGAAATCCAGAATGTCGTTGATCACCTTGAGCAAATGCTCGGTGGACTCGGAAGCCAGCGCCGCGTACTCGACCTGTTCCTCGGTCATTTCGGTGGTTTCGAGCAATTGCAGCATGCCCAGCACGCCGTTCATCGGGGTGCGCAGTTCATGGCTCATCATCGCCAGGAAATCCGATTTGGCGTTGTTGGCCTTTTCCGCCTCCTCGCGGGTCTGGATCAGTTGCGCCATCGCCTGATGCTGCTCGCGGCTGGCCTGTTCCAGCGCCTGGGCCAGATTGTTGATGTGTTGCGAAAGGGCGCCCAGCTCGGTGTCATCGACAATCGGCAGCGGGGTCTTGTAGTCGCCGTCCTGAATTGCCTTGACCGCATTGCCGATATCACGGATCGGCTGCGACAGGCTTCCGGCCAGTCGCCGCGCCAGAACAAACGTGAACAGCAGGGCGAACAACGCCAGAATTGCGGCCTTGAGCAAAATTTCCTGTTGGCGCTGACTGAAGGCGTCGTTGGACAGACCGACGATCACCCGGCCCAGATAATCCTCGCTGGCCACGCCGGGGCTGCTTTTGCCGTCCTGAAAGAAATCGTTGTGCAGGGCGATGCGTTGCAGCCGCACCGGCGCCTGGAACACTTCGACCTGATGCGGGCGGTTGTGCGCATCCGCCGGCTGTTCGACGTAGGCCAGAATCCGGTTGGCGCTGTCCTGCACTTCCAGAAATCGCACATTCGGCGTGGCCAGCGTGGCCTTGAGCAGGCTTTCCAGCACCTCGTTGTTGCCGGAAATCACCCCGTATTCGGTGGCGGGTGCGAGTTGGTTGGCGATCAGTTGGCCGGTGTGGTTCAGCTCCTGACGCAAATCCTGAATGCGCACGAAGGTGAAAAAGCTGATCAGCAGCAAGGTCAGCAACAGCGCAGGGCCCAGGCTGATCAACTGGGTGCGGGTGTTGATGTCCCAACGGCGGAAAATCATGGGCGGCGCTCTCCTTCGGCCAGCTCTGCGGCGACAGACGTTTCATTGATCGGTTCTATCCCTAGGGAACGAGCCACCTGCGCATTACTTGAGACTTTAAAACGCTCGGGGTAGAGCGTGCGCGGCCAGGTGGCCGGTGGCCGGTCCAGCAACTCGTCGAGGACTGCCAGCCAGTCGTTCTGATCGCTGTAGGTACTGGCCAGGCTGCCGGCACGGACGAAAGCAACATTCGGCCCGACCAGCGCCAGTTGCCGAGAGTAACTGCTGAGCAACAGGTTCTTCGCGGTTTTCGGGTTGTACAGGTCAGGGTCGTCAAGGCCCAGCAACACGTCGCTGTTTTTCAGCACAGTCTGCAAGGGGCGGCTGTCGTGGGTGTTGTCCCAGCGCTGCGGGACGATTTGCAGATTCAGCGGCTGGGCCGCCGATTGCAGCTCCTTGAGCAGGAACTCGCTGTGCTGATCGAACAGCACGCCGACGCGCCCGGCCTGGGGCAGAATCCGGCGGATCAGTTGCAACTGACGACTCAGCGGCGGATCGGCCCACAGCAGGCTCAAGTGGGGTGGCTGCATGTCGCCGAAGCGTTGCCGGGCCTGCAAGCGGCTGATGCGCAAAACCAGAGTCGCCGGGCCCTGGCTTTCCTGCATGCGCCAATCGAGGCTCGGCAAATCGAGCAGAATCAGGCGCAGGCTCGACGGCAACTTGCCCGGCGCCGGCAGGCTCGCCAGTGGCTGGAAATGCACGCGGTCGGTGGGGCGCAGTTCGCTCAGGGCCTGGACGAACGATTGCACGCCGGGGCTTTCCTCGGCGCCGGTCAGCAGAATATCGGCCGCCTGCACCGCCACGCCATGCAGCCACGCTGTCAGGAACAGACAAAGCCCGGCCAGCCATTGGCCGAGCGTTGGCATCTTCCGTGACATGGCGTAACGCATCTAGAACTCCAGCTCGGCGCTGAAATACACCACCCGGCGTTCGTCGTAATTGTTATCGACGAAGGTGGTCGGCTCATGGTCCAGGCGTTGTTGCAGCACACCGGCCAGTTGCAGTTGGGCCTTGCCCAAGGCGATGCGTTTGGCGATGCGCGTGTCGACCCGCTCGAAACGGTAACCGTTGAGCGCGTTGTCAGCATAGTAGAAGAAGGCGCTGTTCCAGCCCTGGCCCCAATCGCGCAGCCAGCCCGCCGAGCCGCTGTTGCGCGCGGTGAATTGCTGATCCAGTGGATTGCTCGCCTCGGCGTCGACGAAGGCATACGTCAGGCGCAAGCGGTCGGCCGCACTCAGGCGCCAGTCCATTTGCGTTTCGGTGCCGCGAAAGCGCGAATCGTTGGCGTTGCTGGCGATGTACTGATTGTTGCGCAGCGGCTCGCTGATCATCCCGGTGATTTCGTCGTAGAACAGCTTCACGTCCAGCGCCAGCCCCCACTCCGGGAAATAGCCGTTGTAGCCCAGTTCCCGCGAGCGCATGTGTTCCTGGTCCAGATCACCGGGGCCCCGGGTCTTGACGAAGTAGCGGGCCGAAGACTGGCCATAGGCGGCGGGCCGCAGGTTGGTCACCTGATAACTCCAGTTGACGTTGTTCTCGAACATGTCCGGCGAGCGGATGGCTTCCGAATACACCGCGCGCAGGCTGTGGCGCGGGTTGAACAGGTAGTTGACCGCAAACCGGGGCGTCAGCGAGCTGCCGATCAATTGCGTGTCTTCGAACATGGCGCCGCCCTGCAACAGCCAGTGTTCGCTGGCGCGCCATTCCAGTTGGCCGAAGGCGCGCCAAGTGGTGTCGTCGAGCGTGCCGTTGAAATAGGTCTCGGAATCGGCCCGGTCGTAACGATAGTTCAGGCCGCTGACCAGACGCAGGCTGTCGGACAGGCTGAGGGTGTCCTGCAATTCCAGGTCGTAACGCGATTCCCGGGCACTCTGGTCGATGTCGCCGCACAGGGTCTGGCGCGCGCCGTTGCGCCACTGGTCCAGCACCTGACTGGCCAGGGCCATTTCCTGCGGTGTGCCGGCGGGTGCGCCGGGGCCGGTGAACAGCGTCATGTTGCGCGCCAGGCGTTCGGTGTAGTTGGGGTTGAGTTGCCACAGCTCCGTCAATTGCGGGCTGAACGACACTTCGGCGTCACAGGCACGCCAGGTCTGCTGACGGTCCCAGTGTTGCGCAGAACCTTGCACGTAAAGGCTGTGATCGGGATTGAGGTCGAGATTCCAGCGCACCGAGCCAGCGTAGTCCTTGGCAACCACGTCGGAATTGTTCCCGGCAGCGGTAATCCCGGAGAACACCGGTCGGTAGGTATAAGGCCGCTGATTGGTCCCGTCCTTGGCATTGACCTGCCAGTCCAGGCTCTGGTTGTCGCTGAGGGTCTGGCTGACCGCGAGGCTTAAGCGGTTCAAGCGGCGGTTGTCGCGGTAATCGGCGCCGGTGCGATCGCTGTCAAAACCGTCGTCTTCCAGACCGGACAGCGACAGACGCAGATCGCCGCCATTCCAGCCGGTGCTCTGGCTGGCATAGAAGTCGTTGATGCCGCGCTGGCCGCGTGTCAGCTTCAGCCGCGTGCCGTGGCTGTCCGCCGGGTTGCGGGTGATGATGTTGACCACCGCCATCAGCGCATTGGCGCCGTAGCTGACGGTGTTCGGGCCGCGAAAGACTTCGATCCGCTCGATGTCTTCCATGGCCACCGGAATGTCGCTCCAGTCCACGGTCGCGAGTCCGGCGCGGTACACCGAGCGGCCGTCGATCAGCACCTGCATGCGGCGGGCTTCAGTGGCGTTGGTTCCGTGATAATTCACCACGGCCTGATTGCCGCTGATGCTGCCGACCATCATCCCCGGCACCAGGCGCAGCAGTTCGCTGATGTCCCGGGCGCCGCTGGCGCTGATCAGTTCGCTGTCGAGCACCGTCATGCTGCCCGGGACTTCCGCCGGCGACTGCTTCAGGCGGGTGGCGGTCAGGATCTGTGGCAAGGCCTCACTGTCGACAAACAGGTCATCCGCCAACAGCACCGGGCTGAACAGCAGCGCCAGCAGCAGGGACGAACGCGGTGAAGGGGGGCCAGAAAACACGACGCAGCCTTGATAGCAGAGAATTGGCGCGCATGTTAACCGAGGGCGACGACTTTTCCAGTCACGTTGCAGGCATTTTCCTCGGTTTTATTGGTCTTCTTCCTATAAGTGCGGGTAATTGACGCCGGGGCTGTCCGAGAGGGGGACGCTCCGTATAATGCCGGCATCGCCACTGGTATGGATTAACGGATTACATATGACTGAACAGCGCCCGATTGCGGTCCTGGGAGGCGGAAGTTTCGGTACCGCCGTGGCCAATCTGTTGGCCGAGAACGGCCATCAAGTCCGGCAGTGGATGCGTGACCCCGAGCAGGCCGAGGCCATCCGGGTCAATCGCGAGAACCCGCGTTACCTCAAAGGCATCAAGATTCTGCCCGGCGTGACCCCGGTCACCGACCTGCAGGAAACCCTCGACGCCTGCGATTTGTGTTTCGTGGCATTGCCGTCCAGCGCGCTGCGCACAGTGTTGGCGCCGCATGCCGAACGCCTGAGCGGCAAGATGCTGGTCAGCCTGACCAAAGGCATTGAAGCCCACACCTTCAAACTGATGAGCCAGATTCTCGAAGAGATCGCCCCGAAGGCGCGCATCGGCGTGCTGTCCGGGCCGAACCTGGCACGGGAAATCGCCGAGCACGCGCTGACCGCCACTGTGGTCGCCAGTGAAGACGAAGAACTGTGCAAAGCCGTGCAGGCCGCGTTGCATGGCCGTACTTTCCGCGTCTACGCCAGCGCCGACCGATTCGGCGTGGAACTGGGCGGGGCACTGAAAAACGTCTACGCGATCATCGCCGGCATGGCGGTGGCGCTGCAGATGGGCGAGAACACCAAGAGCATGCTGATCACCCGCGCCCTGGCCGAGATGACCCGGTTTGCAGTGAATCAAGGCGCCAACCCGATGACCTTCCTCGGTCTGGCCGGGGTCGGCGATCTGATCGTCACTTGCTCGTCGCCGAAAAGCCGCAACTATCAGGTCGGTTTCGCTCTCGGTCAGGGCTTGAGCCTCGACGAAGCGGTGTCGCGTCTCGGTGAAGTGGCCGAAGGGGTCAACACCCTGAAAGTGCTCAAGGCCAAGGCCCAGGAGGTTGGCGTGTACATGCCGCTGGTCGCCGGACTGCATGCAATCCTGTTCGAAGGGCGCACGCTTGAGCAGGTGATCGGTCTTCTGATGCGAGGCGAGCCGAAAACCGACGTCGACTTTATTTCCACCAGTGGTTTCAACTGATTCAGCAGGGAGCAGGGCATGAACGATCCGAAAACCGAAGCCAAATATGAATCCATCCTCCTGCGGGCGTTGTGGATGATCATCTACGTGCTGGTCTGGCAGGTAGCGCAGTTCATCCTCGGCGCGGTGGTGCTGGTGCAGTTGATCTATCGTTTGATCTATGGCGCCCCGAGCGCCAGCCTGATGAATTTCGGCGACAGCCTGAGCCAGTTTCTGGCGCAGATCGGTCGTTTCGGCAGCTTCCACAGCGACCAGAAACCCTGGCCGTTCGCCGACTGGCCGGCGCCGCGTACTCCGGAAGGTGAGGCGCCACACGTTGTCGCGCCGGCACCGCATCCGGCCCGGGATGAGGAACCCAAGCTATGAAACTCTGGGTATTGCGTCACGGTGAGGCCGAGCCCTACGGCTCACGCCCCGACTCCGAGCGGGAACTGACCGCCCACGGTCGCAAGGAAGTGTTGAGCAGCGCAGCCCGCTTGATGGGCCAGCCGCTGACCGCCATCTATGCCAGCCCGTACCTGCGGGCACAGCAGACGGCGCAACTGGTGCGCGAAGCCCTGGGCTTTGAGCCGGAGATCCGCACCGTCGAGTGGTTGACCCCGGAAGTTGACCCGGACCGCGTGGCCGAGCAACTGGTTTCGGTGAGCAACGTTTTGTTGGTCAGCCACAATCCGCTGGTGGGAAATCTGCTCAGCTACCTGCAACACGGTGCCGGCTATCCGCCGGAAAAAGTCAGCACCGCCGGGCTGGCCGAGCTCGAACACAGCGAGTTGCTGATCGGTTCGATGAAGCTGAACAGTCTTAAACATCCCTGAAATTTTTTGTACGAAATAGTCAACCAAGCACTTGCTTGGTTGACTACGCTTGCTCCAGACCAAAAAACAGGAGCGAGTCGAATGTCTTCTGCCTTCCGTTTGCCGCTGGACGTGTTTTATGAACGCGAGGCCCGGCACCCGCGTCAGCGTTTTCTGGTGCAGCCGATCGGCGGCGGGCAGGTCGAAACCCTGACCTGGGCCGACGTTGGCCATCAGGCCCGCTGCGCCGCGCACTGGTTGCGATCCCGGGAGTTGCCGCCAGGCAGCCATATCGCCCTGATCTCGAAAAACTGCGCGCACTGGATCATCGCCGACCTGGCGATCTGGATGGCCGGGCATGTCTCGGTACCGCTCTATCCGAACCTCACCGCCGAATCCGTGAATCAGGTGCTCACCCACTCGGAAAGCGTGCTTGCGTTCATCGGCAAGCTTGATGACTGGCCGGGCATGTCAGCGGGTGTACCGGCCGGTCTGACAACAGTCAGCCTGCCGCTGCATCCGCCGGGCACGTTCGATTTCAACTGGGACGATGTGCAGCGCAGCTCGCCGATCCAAGACGATCCGCGTCCCGCCGCCGAGCAATTGGCGACGATCATTTACACCTCCGGCACCACCGGCCTGCCCAAGGGTGTGATGCACAGCTTTGCCAACCTCGGGTTCGCGACGACGCGCGGCACGCAGCTGTTCGGTCTCAATGAGAACGACCGGCTGCTGTCGTATCTGCCGCTGTGTCATGTTGCCGAGCGGATGTTCGTCGAACTGGCGTCGATCTATACCGGGCAGACGGTGTTTTTCGCCGAGAGCCTCGATACCTTCCTCGCCGATCTCAAGCGGGCGCGGCCGACGGCGATGTTCGGTGTGCCGCGGATCTGGACCAAATTCCAGATGGGCGTCTACAGCAAGATCCCGGCGAAACGCCTGGACTTCCTGCTCGACCTGCCCTTGATCGGCAAGCGGGTCGGCCACAAGGTGTTGGCGGGGTTGGGGCTGGATGCGTTGCGCGTGGCGTTGTCCGGTGCGGCGCCGGTGCCGCTGACCTTGTTGCGCTGGTATCAGAAACTCGGGCTCGACGTGCTGGAGGTCTACGGTATGACCGAAAGCTGCGGTTATTCGCACATCTGCCTGCCGGGGCAATACAAGGAAGGCTGGATCGGTCGGCCGTGTCCTGACGTGGAAGTGCGTATCGATGAGTCCGGCGAAGTGCAGGTGCGCAGCCAGGCGAACATGCTCGGCTATTTCAGGGAGCCGCAGAAAACCGCCGAAACCCTCACCGAAGGCGGTTTCCTGCGCACCGGCGACAAAGGCGAACAGGACGCCGAAGGGCGTTTGCGCCTGACCGGGCGGCTCAAGGAAATCTTCAAGACCAGCAAGGGCAAATACGTCGCTCCGGCGCCGATCGAAAATCGGCTGGCGGTGCATTCGCGGATCGAACAGGTCTGCGTGGTCGGCGATGGCCTGAGTGCGCCGCTGGGGTTGTGCGTACTCTCGGCCGTGGGCCGGCAAGAGCCCCGCGCACCGCTGCATTCGAGCCTGGAAAAACTGCTGGAGGAAGTCAACGCCGTACTCGACAAGCACGAGCGCCTGCGCCGGCTGGTGGTGGTCAAGGACAGTTGGGCGGTGGAGAACGGCTTTCTCACGCCGACCCTGAAAATCAAACGCAACATCATCGAAGACACCTACGGAGCACGTTTCGAAGAATGGAGCGAGCGCAGTGAGACGGTGCTGTGGCAGGATTGAGCGTCGATCAAAACAACAAAGGAAGCCTGCGATGACCTTGTGGCGCACCACTCCGAACATCGAGCAGTTGAACGCAATCCAGAAAAACACCATCGGCGAAGTGCTGGACATTCGCTTCGAGTCCTTCGACGAGGAGTCGCTGACGGCCAGCATGGTCATCGACCATCGCACCCATCAGCCTTACGGCCTGCTGCACGGTGGCGCCTCGGTGGTGCTGGCCGAGACCGTCGGCTCGATGGCCAGCTACCTGTGCATCGATGCCAGCAAGTTCTATTGCGTGGGGCTGGAAATCAACGCCAACCACTTGCGTGGCCTGCGCAGCGGTCGGGTGACGGCGGTGGCCAGACCGATTCACATTGGCCGCACCACCCATGTCTGGGACATCCGCCTGACCAGCGATGAAGGCAAGGCCAGTTGTGTGTCGCGTCTGACCATGGCGGTGGTGCCGCTGGGAGAACAACCGCCGGCGCGTTGATGGCTCAAGCGTCATAGCCCTGACCGGACTGTCATCATTCCTGGCAGTTACGGTCATTGCTGTAGGACGTGGTCTTACGGACAATCAACGCCTGTTTTCCGCTCATGGATTTGCCGGTATGTCGCAACCGATCTTCTTCGCCCACGCCAACGGTTTCCCTTCGGGTACCTACGGCAAACTGTTCGCGGCGCTGGCGCCCGAGTACCGGGTCGCGCATCTGGAACAACACGCCCATGACCCGCGTTTCCCGGCGGGTGACAACTGGTACCACCTGGTCGACGAACTCATCCATCATCTTCAACAGCAAGATGAACCGGTGTGGGGCGTGGGCCATTCCTTCGGCGGCATGCTGCATTTGCACGCCGCACTGCGTTGCCCGGAACTGTATCGGGGTGTGGTGATGCTCGACTCGCCGGTGCTGACCCGCACCGATCAATGGGTGATCCGCGCCGCCAAACGCTTTGGTTTCATCGACAAACTGACCCCGGCCGGCCGCACGTTGGGGCGCCGCGAAGAGTTTGCCGATCTGGACAGCGCCCGTGGTTATTTCGCCGGCAAGACCTTGTTCCGCAGCTTTGATCCGGAATGCTTCGATGCTTATCTGCAGCACGGTCTGCACAAGGTCGGCGACAAGCTGCGCCTGCGCTTCGATCCTGCGACCGAGATCAGCATTTATCGCGGCGTGCCGCACACCAGTCCTGCTCATACCCGGCAATTGAAGGTGCCGCTGGCAGTGGTGCGTGGACACAAGAGCCGGGTGGTGATGAACCATCACACCCGGTTTGTCGGGCGTCTGCCTCAGGGCGAGGCGCTGACCGTGCCCGGTGGGCACATGTTTCCCCTTGAACGCCCGCAGGATACGGCGTTGCTGCTGAAAAGCCTGTTCACCCGATGGGAAGGTCGCCAGCAAAAGGATTGCGCATGAACCCCGCCGTCGAAGAAGTGCGCCTGAGCCTGCCGCATATCGAACTGGCGGCGCACCTGTTCGGCCCGGAAGACGGGTTGCCGGTGATCGCCCTGCACGGCTGGCTGGACAACGCCAACAGCTTCGCGCGCCTGGCGCCCAAGCTTAAAGGCCTGCGCATCGTGGCACTGGACATGGCCGGTCACGGGCACTCCGGGCATCGCCCGATTGGTGCCGGTTACGCACTTTGGGATTACGCCCATGACGTGCTGCAGGTGGCCGAGCAACTGGGCTGGAAACGTTTCGGCCTGCTCGGGCATTCCATGGGCGCGATCGTTTCGCTGGTGCTGGCCGGCTCGTTGCCCGAACGCATCACCCATCTGGCGCTGATCGACGGGGTGATTCCTCCTACCGACAAAGGCGAAAATGCCGCCGAGCGCATGGGCATGGCCTTACAGGCACAGCTCGATCTTCGGGAAAAGCGCAAACCGGTCTACAACACCCTCGACCGGGCCATCGAAGCACGGATGAAAGGGCTGGTGGCGGTCAGTCGCGAAGCCGCCGAACTGCTGGCGCAACGCGGCCTGATGCCGGTGCCCGGCGGTTACACCTGGCGCACCGACAACCGCCTGACCTTGCCGTCGCCGTTGCGTCTGACCCAGGAACAGGCGATGGCGTTCGTGCAGCGCATTGCCTGTCCCGCGCAATTGGTGGTCGCCGCCGACGGCATGCTGGCCCGACATCCGGAGCTGCTGGAGCGTCTACCCTTTGACCGGGAGCAGCTGCCGGGCGGGCATCACCTGCACCTGAACGATGAGGCCGGGGCCGAGCTTGTCGCAGACTGTTTCAATCGGTTCTTCGCCATTCCTTGACTTGCTCCCGGCAACTGTCGAGGCTGGGCGGGTTGAAATGGGAGACAACCAAGATGGATTTCTACACCGCTGCGACTTCGAACTGCCCTCAAGGCACCCAGGCCATGTCCCTGCGATGAGCCTGTCCATGCGATCTATCAGTCTGCTGGCGCTGTGCTGTTTCAGTCCCTTTCCATTCGCTGCCGACCTGCCGGGCAGTCAGGATCTGCCGATCGTGCCGCGTGTGGCCGATGCGCAGATCGTCGACTATCGCCCTGCCGCAGAGCTGGAGCGGATCTACCCGCTCGGCTCGATCCGCAAGATCAGCGGCCAGTTGCGTTTCGACGGTCAGGTCAGCGCCCGGGGGCAAACCACCTCGGTGACCTACGAGTTGCCGCCGGAACATTCCGCCACCGAAGCTTTCACTCTCGCTCGCGAAGCCCTGCAAAAGCAGGATGCCCAACTGTTGTTCTGGTGCCAGGCCCGGGATTGCGGCGAGAGCAGCCTGTGGGCCAACGAGGTGTTCGGCAACGCCAAACTGTACGGTGCCGACGAGCAGCAGGCCTATCTGCTGCTGAGGCTCGCGGCGCCGCGCGACAACACGCTGGTGGCGCTTTACAGCATCACTCGCGGCAATCGCAAAGCCTATCTGCACGTTGAACAGTTCCAGGCGCTGGCACCGCTCGGTGACCTGCTGCCGACCTCGGCCACGCTGCTGCGGGAGTTGAAAAGCACTGGCGAACTGGATTTTCCGAAGCTGGTTGGCGATCCGGATGATACCTGGCTGCGTTTGCTGTCCCGTGGTCTGAACCTCGACACCACCTTGCGGGTCACGGTGTCCGGGCCGAAAGCCGAGGCCTGGCGGCAGGCGTTGATCGGGCAGGGCGTGCGTGCCGCGCGAATGGAAACCGGCAGTGTCGATGGCGAAGGTCTGCGCATCGATCTGTTGCGGTAGGTGTATCGGGCGGGCACGCGCCGCGTGTTCGCCTACTCTTTGGATGAATGTTTTTTTCGAGACCTCGCATGCTCAATAACGATCGCCTGTTGGTGCAGATCCTGTTGCTGGTGCTGTTCGGCGCCAGCCTGTGGGTGATGGCGCCGTTCTGGTCGGCGCTGTTCTGGGGCGCGGTGCTGGCGTTTGCCAGTTGGCCGCTGATGCGTCTGCTGACCCGCTGGCTCAGTGGCCGGGAATCCCTCGCGGCCCTGTTGCTGACCATGGGCTGGATGTTGCTGGTGGCGGGGCCGCTGGTGTGGCTCGGCTTTAACCTGGCCGATCACGTGCGTGATGCCACGGCGTTCATCAAGGATGTGCAGGTCGATGGATTGCCCGAGGCACCGAGCTGGCTGGGCGGCGTGCCGCTGGTGGGTGAACGGCTGGTGGGAATCTGGAACAGCATCGATCAGCAGGGCGCGGCCCTGATGGTGACGGTCAAACCTTATCTGGGGCAGGTCGGCAACTGGTTGCTGGCGCGCAGTGCGCAGATCGGCAGCGGAATTCTCGAGCTGACCCTGAGCATTGTTTTCGTGTTCTTTTTCTACCGTGACGGACCGCGATTGGCGGCGTTCGTGCACAGTCTGCTGCAGCGCCTTATCGGTGATCGGGCCGGTTACTACATCGATCTGGTGGCCGGTACGGTGCAGCGGGTGGTCAACGGGGTGATCGGTACGGCGGCGGCACAAGCGATACTGGCGCTGATCGGGTTCCTGATTGCCGGGGTGCCGGGGGCGCTGGTGCTGGGGATCGTGACGTTCCTGCTCAGTCTGATTCCGATGGGGCCGCCGCTGGTATGGATTCCGGCCACGGCGTGGCTGGCCTGGAAGGGTGAGTACGGAATGGCGGTGTTTCTCGGGATCTGGGGGACGTTCGTCATCAGTGGCGTGGATAACGTGCTCAAACCGTATCTGATCAGCCGTGGCGGGAATCTGCCGTTGGTGATTGTGTTGCTTGGGGTGTTTGGCGGGTTGATTGCATTTGGCTTTATCGGCTTGTTTATCGGGCCTACGCTTTTGGCGGTCGCTTATAGTTTGTTGACGGATTGGAGCAAGAGTCAGGCTCGGGTCGACGATCGGCGTTGATGGTGAGCCTTGGCGGCCGTTCACTCGCCCCGGCGTTCGGCCCTCGCTGGCTCGGGTTCCTTCGCTCCGACGTCCCTCCGGGGGGCATCGACGTTGTCGATGAGTCCGGCTTCGCCAAACGGCACTGCGTGCCAATCCCCGGATGAACACCTCCACTCAGCCTTCCGAAGGGGCGGGCGGATCAAGATCAAGAGCGCTGTCGAGCTGACGCTCATCCTGTTTTTTGGATTACCTCACGTCGCCACATTCAAATACTTGCCCACCGATGCGGTGTTTTCGAGCGAGTACTGCTTGCTCAGGTTGGCGATCATGCGGTTCAGCGCTTCGGTAGTGGTTTGGTTACTGCTGGCGGTTTCTTCGTCGCTTGGGTGTTCGCGAGCTGCATGCAGTGCAGCTTTCAGTTCGTCGCTGCTGACGCCACCGCTGCTGTCGCTGTCCAGCACCTTGAGCAGGGCGGCAGCGGTGTCGGTGTTGTTCGAGGCGGTGCTGTCGCTGACCTGCAACGCGCTGTTCAGTTCGGTGGCGGTCACCGTGCCGTCGCCGTCAGCATCGAGTTGGCTGAACAGTTCGTCGCTGGAGGCTTGAGGGGGCGGTGGTGGCGGTGGGGCCATGGCGGTCATTTCTTCGGCGCTGAGGCTGCCGCTGGCGTCGCTGTCCAGATCGCCGAATTGTTGGTTCAGGCTGACCAGCAGGCCGTCGTTGGACTGTTGCGACAGGGCGCTGCCCAGTTCGTCCTGATCCACCGCGCCGTCGCCGTTGCTGTCGAGTTTGGCGAACAGTTCCTTTTGCAGTTGCTGGCTGCGGGCGTTTTGCGTGGAGGTGCTGCTGGTGCTGGTATAGCTCGTGTAGTTGCTGACGCTACCGATCATCGGGCTCACTCCTTGGACTGGAAAACCGGTGGGTGTACCGGCTTATGCAGCCTCCAGTCGCAACGTGTCGTGGGTATGTGAGGTTTGTACCGGTCGGTACACAGTCAGGCGCAGTGGCGAGGCAGTTGGATCACGGCGGTCAGGCCGCCGCCGGGTGTTTCTGCCAGGGTCAGTTGTCCGCCCTGGCGCTGCGCCGCTTCCCGGGCGATGGTCATGCCCAGGCCGACGCCGCCGGAGTTGCGGTTGCGTGAGCCTTCGAGGCGGAAGAACGGTTCGAATACGGCTTCACGCTTGTCCGCCGCGATGCCCGGGCCATGGTCGATGACGTGGATCAGCAATTGTTCGCGCTGGTCTTGCAGTTCGATGAGCGCGTGGCCGGCATAGCGCAGGGCGTTGTCCATCAGGTTGTTGATGCATGAGCGCAGTGCCATCGGCTGCACCTGCAAGGGTGCGCAATGGCCGCTGACCTGCACGTCCGCGCCTTGATCCTGGGCGTTTTCGCAGAGGGATTCGACCAGCGCCTGCACGTCCATCAGTTGCAAGGCTTCGCTGGTGCGCTGTTCGTGCAGGTAGGTGAGGGTGGCGTCGAGCATGCCGATCATGTCGTCCAGGTCCTGGCGCATCTGGCCTTGCAGTTTGTCGTCGTTGATGTTTTCCAGGCGCAGTTTCAGCCGCGACAGCGGGGTGCGCAGGTCGTGAGAGACGGCGCCGAGCATCCGCGCCCGCTGCTGCACCTGTTCGCGGATGCGCTGCTGCATCAAGTTGAACGTGTGCGCAGCCTGCCGTGCTTCCCGGGGGCCGGTTTCGTCCAGCGGCGGGCTGTCGAGGTCTTCACTCAGGCGTTCGGCTGCATCGCTCAGGCGCTGGATAGGCCGGGTCAGCAGTTTGGCGCCGTACCAGGCGGCGATGATCAGCGAGATGAACTGAAAAGTCAGCGGCACGATCGGCCCGCCGAACCAGGGGCGCGGCGGGCGGGGCGGGTAGCGCGGATCCTGTGGCGGCTGTTTGCTGTCGAGGCTTTCCGAGAACTCCGGCGGCGGTGGCGGTGGTGGCGGGCCGTAGAGGCGGAACCAGGCGAAGGCCAGCAAATGCGCCAGGACGATCGCCACCAACAGCACGCCGAACAGGCGGCCGAACAGCGTGTCGAAGCGCGCCCGCATCAGCCGATGTCTCGTGCGTCGAACAGGTAGCCTTCACCGCGTACGGTCTTGATCAGTTGCGGGGCTTTGGGGTCATCGCCGAGTTTTTGCCGCAGACGCGAGACCAGCAGGTCGATACTGCGGTCGAAGGCTTCGATCGAGCGACCTCGGGCAGCGTCCAGCAACTGTTCGCGGCTGAGGACCCGGCGCGGACGTTCGATGAACACCCAGAGCAGGCGGAATTCGGCGTTGGACAGCGGCACCACCAGACCATCGTCAGCGATGAGCTGGCGCAGGACGCTGTTCAGGCGCCAGTTGTCGAAGCGGATGTTCGCACGCTGTTCGGTGCGGTCGTCGCGTACCCGACGCAGAATCGTCTGGATCCGCGCCACCAGTTCCCGAGGTTCGAACGGCTTGGCCATGTAGTCATCGGCACCCAGTTCCAGGCCGATGATCCGGTCGGTGGGTTCGCAGCGGGCGGTGAGCATCAGGATCGGGATGTCCGACTCCGCGCGCAGCCAGCGGCACAGCGACAAACCGTCTTCGCCGGGCAGCATCAGGTCGAGCACCACCACGTCGAAGTGTTCGGCCTGCATCGCCTGGCGCATCGCCGCTCCGTCGGTGACGCCGCTGGCGTGAATGTTGAAGCGGGCCAGGTAGTCGATCATCAGTTCGCGGATCGGCACGTCATCGTCGACGATCAGGGCACGAATGTTCCAGCGCTTGTCGTCTTTCTGCTCGTCGTTAACGGAGACTTGGGAGTTGTGCATGAGGCTGTTCATCTGCCAGTAGGCCGCCAACCACAAAGATAGGCTGCGAGGTTGTGGTTTCAGCATAGGCGTCCGGCCGTGAGGCGGGAAGGGCTGCTGTAAGGACTTGTTGCGGCTGGCGAGGCTAGCGCGGGCGCATGTTGCCGGCGTGTCGGTTGTGTATCGGCTTCGACACAATATCCTGCAGGGCTATGCTGATCACGGTTGGCGCGACGATTTACCGATCATCGGGTGCCGCGCCGTCGCCGGTTCCGCTACAATGCGCGCCGATTTCGACTTGCCTGAGAGCCCACCCATGTCCGCCTGCCAGACTCCTATCATCGTCGCCCTGGATTTCCCCACCCGTGACGCCGCACTGAAGCTGGCCGACCAGTTGGACCCGAAGCTGTGCCGGGTCAAAGTGGGCAAGGAATTGTTCACCAGTTGCGCGGCGGAAATCGTCGGCACCCTGCGTGACAAGGGTTTTGAAGTATTCCTGGACCTGAAATTCCACGACATTCCCAACACCACGGCGATGGCGGTCAAGGCCGCTGCCGAGATGGGCGTGTGGATGGTCAACGTTCACTGCTCCGGTGGCCTGCGCATGATGGCGGCCTGCCGTGAAGAGCTGGACAAGCGCAGCGGCCCGCAGCCATTGCTGATCGGCGTGACCGTGCTGACCAGCATGGAACGTGAGGATCTGGCCGGTATCGGTCTGGACATCGAGCCGCAGGAGCAGGTGCTGCGTCTGGCGGCACTGGCCGAGAAGGCCGGGATGGACGGTCTGGTGTGCTCGGCGCTGGAAGCCACTGCGCTGAAAACCGCGCACCCGTCGCTGCAACTGGTGACCCCGGGGATTCGCCCGGCGGGCAGCGCCCAGGACGATCAGCGTCGCATCCTGACTCCACGTCAGGCCCTGGATGCGGGTTCCGACTATCTGGTTATCGGCCGTCCGATCAGCCAGGCGGCAGATCCGGCCAAGGCACTGGCCTCGGTGGTTGCGCAACTGGCCTGAGCGAACAGCTGAAGCATCAAGAAGGGAGCCCAATGGCTCCCTTCCTTGTTTTCAGACCTTCAACACCAGCTTGCCGAAGTTCTCACCGCTGAACAGTTTGCCCAGGGTTTCCGGGAAGGTTTCCAGGCCTTCGACAATGTCTTCCTTGCTCTTGAGCTGACCCTTGGCCATCCAGCCGGCCATCTCCTGGGCGGCGCTGGCGTATTGTGCGGCGTAGTCCATCACCACGAAGCCTTCCATCCGCGCGCGATTGACCAGCAGCGACAGGTAGTTGGCCGGGCCTTTGACCGCTTCCTTGTTGTTGTACTGGCTGATGGCGCCGCAGATCACCACGCGTGCTTTCAGGTTGATACGGCTGAGCACGGCGTCGAGGATGTCGCCGCCGACATTGTCGAAATACACGTCCACGCCTTTCGGGCATTCGCGTTTAAGGCCGGCCAACACGTCTTCGCTCTTGTAGTCGATGGCGCCGTCGAAGCCCAGTTCATCGACCAGAAACTTGCACTTGTCGGCGCCGCCGGCAATCCCGACCACCCGGCAACCCTTGATCTTGGCAATCTGCCCGGCAATGCTGCCGACCGCGCCCGCTGCGCCGGACAACACCACGGTGTCGCCGGCCTTCGGTGCGCCGACATCGAGCAGGGCGAAGTAGGCGGTCATGCCGGTCATGCCCAATGCGGACAGGTAAACCGGCAGCGGTGCCAGTTTCGGATCGACCTTGTAGAAACCTCTTGGCTCGCCGAGGAAATAATCCTGCACGCCAATGGCACCGTTGACGTAGTCGCCAACGGCAAACCCCGGATTGTTTGACGCGATGACTTTGCCTACGCCCAAGGCGCGCATGACTTCGCCCAGACCCACCGGCGGAATGTAGGACTTGCCTTCATTCATCCAGCCGCGCATGGCCGGGTCGAGGGACAGGTATTCGTTCTTGACCAGAATCTGCCCCGCCGCCGGTTCGCCGACCGGTACTTCCTGATAGGTGAAGGTCTCGCGGGTGGCGGCGCCCACCGGGCGTTTGGCGAGCAGGAACTGGCGATTGGTCTGGTTGGTCATGACAGGCACTCGAAATGAATGAAGCCTTGTTGATAGACCTTCATGCGCGATGTCGCAAGGTTGGCTCACGGGGCGAATGCAGGCCGATCCAGTACGGTGATAGTCCCCGGCGGGGTTTCATCACTGCGATTCATGCAAGCCTAACCGGCCTTTTGATAGTGCTGACGTCACTCAGGCCCCTGTGGCTATGCTGCCTTCATCAATCCCCCGCATTCGAGGACATAACAATGAGCATGACGTTTTCCGGTCAGGTAGCCGTGGTCACCGGCGCGGCCAACGGCATCGGCCGCGCGACGGCCCAGGCATTCGCCGCCGAAGGTCTGAAAGTGGTGGTGGCCGATCTGGATGCGGCCGGGGGCGAGGGCACCGTGGCGCTGATTCGTACAGCCGGCGGCGAAGCGACTTTCGTGCGCTGCAACGTGACCGTCGAAAGCGAAGTGAAAAATCTGATGGACGAGGTGATCAATACCTACGGCCGTCTCGACTATGCCTTCAACAACGCCGGGATCGAGATCGAGAAGGGCAAACTGGCCGAAGGCTCGATGGATGAGTTCGATGCGATCATGGGCGTCAACGTCAAGGGCGTCTGGCTGTGCATGAAGTATCAGCTGCCGTTGCTGCTGGCCCAGGGCGGCGGGGCGATCGTTAACACTGCGTCGGTGGCTGGGCTGGGCGCTGCGCCGAAGATGAGCATCTACGCGGCTTCCAAGCATGCGGTGATCGGCCTGACCAAGTCCGCCGCCATCGAGTACGCCAAGAAGAAAATCCGCGTCAACGCCGTTTGCCCGGCGGTGATCGATACCGACATGTTCCGCCGCGCCTATGAGGCAGATCCGAAGAAAGGCGAATTCGCCAACGCGATGCACCCGGTCGGGCGCATCGGCAAGGTCGAGGAAATTGCCAGCGCCGTGCTGTACCTGTGCAGCGATGGTGCGGCCTTTACCACCGGCCATTCGCTGGCCGTGGATGGCGGCGTGACCGCCTTCTAAGGCGACATTGACTGATGCTTGAAAGAATCCGCCCTTCGGCGGATTTTTTTTACTTGGGGAGCGGTTCCGTGAATCCGCTAAACAATGTGTATCAAATGGTGAGAACGGAGGCTTTTGGCGGTTTTGTCGCACAGCCTGAAGGGCGCGGCTGTGATTAACTGCCGCCAGCAAAATGGACAGGAGTTTGCGTGCTCATGGAATTGAGAATTGACCGACTGGCAATGGTGCCGGTCGTACAGCAGATTGTTGACGGATTGATCGAGTGGATCATGCAGGGGCAGCTGCCGCCGATGACGCGTCTGCCCTCCGTGCGAGAGATCGCGCGGTGCAATCTGCTCAGCCAGTCCTGTGTCATGGAGGCTTGCGAGCGGCTGGTGGCGCAAGGGGTTCTGGCCTCGCGTCAGGGCTCGGGTTTCATGGTGGCGGCTTCGTTGCCCGGTTGCTGCAAGGCAATCGATGGCTCAGGGTGCGAGAGGGAGCGCAACGGGGGCGATCCGGCCTCCGGCTGGCGCAGCGGTTTGACGCTGGGAAGTGGCGTGCTGCCGGAGAGTTGGCGCGAGCCCGACGATCTCGGTTATGCGATCCGCGAGGTAACACGGGCCGACATGGCCAGCCTGTTCAACTACAGCACGCCACTGGGCCTGCCGGCGTTGCGCGAGCAGATCGTCAAGCGCCTGGGATTGCTGAGTATCGAGGCTGTCGAGGGGCAGGTGATGACCACCGCTGGCGCCAGCCACGGGCTGGATCTGATCGTGCGCACGTTGTTCAAGGCCGGCGATTGTGTCGTGGTCGAAACTCCCGGTTATGCGCCACTGTTCGATCTCCTGCGCTTGCATGGCGTGCGCATGCTGGAGGTTCGCCGCACGCCGGTCGGTCCGGATGTCGAGGCGCTCGAGGCGTTGCTGCGGCAGTTTCGGCCCACCGCGATGTTCATCAACAGTCATCACCACAATCCTACGGGCAGTTGCCTGTTGCCGGCGGTCGCTCGACGCATCCTCGAATTGAGCAGAATCCATGACCTGCGGCTGATAGAAGATGATGTCTACGCCGACCTGCACAATGGCAGTGGCACTCGCCTGGCTGCGCTGGATGACGAGGGGCGAGTGATTTACCTCGGCAGCTTTTCCAAGACCCTGAGCAGCTCGCTGCGAGTGGGTTTCGTGCTGGCCGATGGTGAGCTGATCGAGCGGATGGCGCGGGTCAAGATGATCAGTTGCATGGGCACCTCGAGGTTCTCTGAGGCGGTGCTGGCCGGGATGCTGGCCAGCGGCGCCTATCGCAAACTGGTGCAGCGCCAGCGTCAGCGCCTCAATACCGATCGTGTGGCGGCCTTGCAGGCCCTGGAAGATGCTGACTGGGAAGTGTTCGGCAAACCCTCGGGCGGGCTGTTCATCTGGGCGCGCGCGCCACGGGCTGGTGAGCAGCATTTGCGCAGGCAAGCGTCGCGCTGCGGGGTGCAGTTGTCTTGTGCAACCTCGTTCAGCCCCAGTGGCGAAGCCTGCGACTGGCAGCGCATCAATGTGGCTTACGCCTGTGATCCACGGGCGCGACAGTTTTTTCGAAGCACGACCGTGGATCGACCTCAAGCGTTCTGAAAACGACGCGTGCGTAGCTTTTTGCCATTATTCCGACGCCAGAGACTTGTGCTGCTTCAAGGCCGTTGCGAATCTTCGGTAACAGACTATGGCAGGGGACTACGCGCAATGATTTCGGCCGTGCAAGGACGTTTTGCCAACCTCGGTATGGCGAAAAAACTGGGTATCGGGTTTGTGCTGGTGTTGTTGCTGACTGCTCTGGTGGCGGCCATTGGCGTCTGGTCACTGCAAACCATCAGTCATCGCTTCGACGGGCTCAAGCAGATGTCATCGCTCAACAGTGGCCTGCTCAAGGTGCGGCTGCTGGAGCAGGATTACGCCTTGCACGGCAATCCGAAAACCGTCGATGCCTTGCACGAGGGTGTCGATGGCCTGATCGCCATGGCCGACCAACTCAAGATTTTGTCGCCGGGCAACGAGTCGGTCATGAGCGACGTTCAACAGTCATTGGGCGCATACCGCAAGGCGTTCGATGAATTCGTCTCGTTGTCCCAGGCCAAGGACCTGGCGCTGGAAATGGCCAGTTGGTCGGTGTCCAGCGTCGCCAACAATCTTGATGTGTTGCAGGCCGGTCTGGCCGACGACGGTGCGTACACGCTGAAAGACAGCGAGGGCAAGGACGGGGCGCAGTTCATCGAGCAGGCTGGGCAGGTCAGCCAGGTCTCACGCTTGATGTTGCAGGCGATGAACGAAGCGCGGGTACGCCTGGATCAAAGCCGCAAGGGTGATGACAGTGCCGGCCAGGGCAATATCGAACAGGCCGCGCAGGCTCAGGCCCAGGCTGAACAGCTCAAAACCACGGTCAAGGACGAAGGCTATCTGACGGTGCTCAATGAGGTCTCCGGACACATTGCCGGTTTCAGTGAAAAGCTTGCCGAGTACACCGGGTTGCTGGCCCAGGAAAAGACCGTCTATCAGCAGTTGCATCAGCGGGCCGACGAAGTCGTGGCGCGGGTCGATCAGGCGTATGTCGCGCAAGACAGCGCGATGCAGGGCGAACTGAAAAAGAATTCGGTGCTGATCATTGGCTCATCGGCGCTGGCGTTGCTGGTCGGGCTGATCGCGGCGTGGGTGATCACCCGCCTGATCGTGGCGCCGTTGCGCAGCGTGATTCACGTGGCGCAACAGATTGCTGCCGGTGATCTGAGTGCAACGATCGAGGTCTCCCGCCGCGACGAAATCGGCCAGTTGATGCTGGCCATGCAGCAGATGGGCGCGGGTTTGAGCACGATTGTCAGCGGATTGCAGGCGGGGATCGAGCAACTGGCCAGTTCGGCACAATCGCTGTCTGCGGTGACCGAACAGACCAACCTTGAGGTCAGCAGCCAGAAAGAGGAAACCGAACAGGTCGCCACGGCGATGAATCAGATGACCGCCACCGTACACGATGTGGCGCGCAATGCAGAAGAGGCGGCGCTTGCGGCGCAGACTGCTGACGGCAAGGTCGAAAGTGGCCAGCAGGTGGTGCGCCAGAGCATGGCGCGGATTGAGCAGTTGGCGGATTCGGCGACGTCGGCCAGTTCGAGCATCGAAAGCCTCAGTGCGGAAATCCAGAATATCGGCACGGTGCTTGAGGTGATCAAGAGTGTTGCCGAGCAGACTAACCTGCTGGCGCTCAACGCGGCGATCGAGGCAGCGCGGGCGGGTGAGCAGGGCAGGGGCTTTGCGGTGGTCGCCGATGAAGTGCGGGCGCTGGCTCGGCGCACTCAGCAGTCGACCGAGGAGATCGAGCGGCTGGTCAGTGCCTTGCGTTCGGCGGCGCATTCATCGGTGCAGCAGATTCAGAGCAGCGGCGAGCTGGTGAAGCTGGCGGTGAGTGATGCGTTGCAGACCGAGAGTGCGTTGGGGAGTATTGCGGCGGCGGTTTCGTTGATTCAGCAGATGAACCAGCAGATTGCGGCGGCGGCCGAGGAGCAGAGTTCGGTGGCGGAGGAGATCAATCGCAGTGTGACGAGTATTCGGGCGAGTGCGGATCAGTCTTCGATTGCCATGCGGGGGAATGCGGCTTCGAGTGTTGAGCTGGCGCAGTTGGGGAGTGAGCTCAAGGGGATGGTGGGGCATTTTCGGCTTTGACCTTGGCGGCCTTCGGGCCGACCAGGTTCCCGTTTTATTGCGTTTATATCCGTTTCTGCGGGTGCTGCTGCTGGCGGTTTCGCCCTTACGGCGAGTCACTTTTTTCAAACGCCAAAAAAGTAACCAAAAACGCTGGGCCCCGGCGTTCGGCACCTCGCTTTGGCTCGGTGTTCCTTCGTTACGGGATTCATCCGGGGGCATCGCCTACGGTTTGCTTCGCTGCACCTCCTCTCGATGCATGCGGCTTCGCCGCACGGTCGCTGCGCTCCCACCCCCGGATAAATCCCTCCACTCAGCCGGCCGATGGGGCCGGTACGTCAAAAGCCTTACTCGAGCTAACGCTCATCGTGGTGAGGAGTGGGTGCGGCTGCTTTTGCTTTCTGTGGGAATGAGCTTGCTCGCGAATGCTGTTTGCCAGTCGGCTGAGGGCTTTCTGGTTTACTCCTGAACTTAAGCCAACAAAAAAGCCACCTCTCGGTGGCTTCTCTCTTTGACTGGACTCAGTCGTAGATCACTTTCTTCTTCCAGTCCGCGTCAGCCTCGACATCTTTGAGGCCGGCGGTCAGTTGGTTTTCTTCGCCTTCGACCGGGGCGATTTTGTCCATGACCTGGGCGTTGGCGCGGGCCAGGAGTTTTTCCAGGTATTGGAGTTGTTCGGCGTAGATTTGCGGGTCCTGCTGTTTGCGCAGGTATTGCACGCCGCGTTCGAAGGCGAGGCGGGCCTGGCCTGGCTGGTTTTGCTGGAGGGCGTGCTGGCCGAGGTTGTTGAAGAACTCGATGTGCAGCAGGACGAGGATGTGGCGTACTTCGCGGATCCAGTGTTTGGCTTCGTTCGGTGGCAGGAAGCCGTCCTGGGCGGCGCGGGTGATCTGACCGTGGAGGGCTTCGAGGAGGAAGCGAACGTCTTTGGCCTTGGCTTCGGTCTGGATCGGGGCCGGCGGGTTGTTGACCGGGATCGATTCGCCCTGGGCGACGAGGGCGCTCAGTTCGGTGATGCGGGCCTTGGTGGTGGCGCTGGTTTTTTCCAGGTTCAGCAGGCGCTGGCAGACATTCAGCTCAAGGCGGGTCAGCAGCAGCTTGAGGGCCGGGGTCATGAACTGGCCGGGGAAGGTTTCGGTCAGTTCGCCGCAGCGGCGCAGGCGGTCGTTGAGTTCGACCTTGGTGCGGGCCTTCTCCAGTTTGGTGTTTTCCACCACATGGTTCATGTAGCCAATGGCGATCAAGATTGCGATCCCGGCTATGACTAGCAGGGTGATCATGAGTGGTGTCACCGGTAAGACCTCTTTATAGGGTTCGCGTGCGAGTGTAGTGGCTTGGCATGGAGGAGCCTAGCGCCGCTCGACGGGTTTGGATCGGCGAAGCTGTTATCTGTATCGGCCAGGGAGCCGCTTATATAAATGCTGGCCCTTGGGGTGCAGATTGCCATCACCTTTGCGGTGGACTATAACGCCTTGGCGAGTGTCGGAATATAGGCGTCAATCGTCGGGCGACGCAAAAGCCGGAAACGGCCGGTAAAGCAGGTCGAAGTCATTGATTTAAATAAATTTATATCTGGGGGTTGACGACCTTTCAATCCATCCATAGAATGCGCGCCACTTGCAGCGTAAAGCACACAGCGAAACGCAGCAGGGAGTGAATGTTGTAGTGTGTCCCCTTCGTCTAGTGGCCTAGGACACCGCCCTTTCACGGCGGTAACAGGGGTTCGAGTCCCCTAGGGGACGCCAATGCGGGAATAGCTCAGTTGGTAGAGCACGACCTTGCCAAGGTCGGGGTCGCGAGTTCGAGTCTCGTTTCCCGCTCCAATTTTAAACAGCGACGCTTAACGGCGGTGCTGAGTGAAACCAGAACCCAATCTTCGGAGGCGGATCTGGACACCGAAACACACACCATGTGTTCCGGGTAGCGTGTCCCCTTCGTCTAGTGGCCTAGGACACCGCCCTTTCACGGCGGTAACAGGGGTTCGAGTCCCCTAGGGGACGCCATTTGCGGGAATAGCTCAGTTGGTAGAGCACGACCTTGCCAAGGTCGGGGTCGCGAGTTCGAGTCTCGTTTCCCGCTCCAAATTCAAAAAGCGCCGCTTTGCAAAGAGCGGCGTTTTTATTAGTGAAAGTTGTAGCCTGTCCCCTTCGTCTAGTGGCCTAGGACACCGCCCTTTCACGGCGGTAACAGGGGTTCGAGTCCCCTAGGGGACGCCATTGCGGGAATAGCTCAGTTGGTAGAGCACGACCTTGCCAAGGTCGGGGTCGCGAGTTCGAGTCTCGTTTCCCGCTCCAAATTCACAAAAACGCCGCTCAGTGATGAGCGGCGTTTTTGTTTGTGCGTTTTTTGTCACGCAGTAAAAAAGACCGCGAGGTCTTTTTGTGGGCCTGCCAACGGGGCAGGCCCGAAACGCCATCAGAGCTTCGGCAGTTGCCCGATACGCCCCATCATCTCCGTGACGATCTGCAGGTCCAGCAAGAACTGGTCAACGGTCTTGAATTCGCCATCGGTGTGACCGGTGTACTTGACCTCCGGTCGTGCCAGGCCGAATTGCACGCCGTTCGGCAGTTCATGCACCGAGGTGGCGCCGGCCGAGGTGCCGAACTCGTGTTTCATGCCCAGGTTTTCGGTGGCCACGGCCAACAGTGCCTTGACCCACTCGCCTTCAGGGTTGCGGTACATCGGTTCGGCGATCGAATAGTCGAAGTTCACCGCGACATGGTTTTTCTTGCTCCAGGCTGCCAGTTTGTCGGCGATTTCGGTCTTGAGCACTTCCGGCGACTTGCCCTTCGGCACGCGCAGGTTGACCGCGAGTTTGAAGGTTTTGTCGTCCATGCCGACGTAGGTCAGCGACGTGGTCAACGGGCCCATGAAGTCATCGGCGAAACCGACGCCCAACTTGCCACCCTTGTAATCCAGACCCCAATTGTCAGCGGCGTAGTGCGCAGCGTCGGTGATGTGGTTGTGCTTGAACGCAATCTTGCCGTCCACGCTGTGAATGAAGTCGAGCATACGGGCAACCGGGTTGACCCCGGATTCCGGTTCGGATGAGTGCGCGGAAACACCGGTGACGGTGAGTTTGACGTCTTTGCCATCGACCTTGGCGTTCACTTCGAAATCGCCGCCATTTTGCTTGGCATATTCAGTGCCGGCCTTTTGCAGGCTGGCCGCCAGTTCGGCGGGTTTGTCGGTCACCAGCGTGACGGCGGAAACAGACGGAATCTGGTTGGTTGCCATGCCTCCGGTCATCGAGACCAGCTCCGCGCCTTTGCCCTCGGCTTTGCGCTTGGCGAACTTGGCCATGACCGTGCCGTAACCTTTCTCGGCAATCACCACCGGGTAGCCACCGTCCAGTGCCAGGTTGTACTCCGGCGTCGGGTTGCGTTCGAAGTAGTAGGGAATCGCGTCGCCGGTGGTTTCTTCGGTGGTGTCCACCAGCAGTTTGAAATTGCGCGCCAGCGGCAGCTTTTCTTCCTTGATCACCTTCATGGCATACAGCGTCACGACGATGCCGTTTTTATCGTCCTCGGTGCCACGGCCGTACATGCGGTCGCCGATCAGCGTGACCTTGAACGGATCAAGTTTGGTGCCGTCCTTAAGCACCCAGTTCTCCGGTGTTACCGGCACCACGTCGGCGTGCGCATGAATGCCCACGACTTCCTTGCCGCTGCCGTCGAGGGAGATTTCGTAAACGCGGTTGTCGATGTTGCGATAGTTCAGGCCGAAAGACTCCGCCAGATCCTTGATCTTGCCGGCGATCTTGATGAATTCGGGGTTGTCGTGCTGATCGACACCGTCCTTGCGGAAGGTCGGGATTTCCACCAGTTCGCGCAGGGTTTCCAGAGCGGCTTTGCCGTACTTTACGCGGGTGTAGAGGCCGAGCAGGCGATGGATCTCATTCTGTTGTTCGGCGGTCAGCGTCTTGTTGTCGAGGAAGGCGCTGATGGCGGGACGCAGATCGTCGGTCTTGCTCAGGTCGTTCTTGGCCAGATCGCCGAGAAACGCTCTGAAATCACTGACTTTTGCCTCATTGAATGTCTTGAGGATGGTCGCGCTCTGCTGCTCGGTCAGGTTGGCGTGGGCTGGCAGTGTGACGGACGAAAGGCTGGCCAGAATCAGCGTCGAGGCGGCCAGTTGCTTGAGTGAAAAGTCCATTGCTAAGGGCATTCCTTTGCAGGCGGTGAGTAGGAAGTGTCTGATCGATGCGTCAGACGGTTTCGCAAACTAACACCACCCGCGAGTGATAGGGGAGCCCCCGAAGTGGGACGCGTCGCACAGAAATGCAAAAGCGGCGCAGAATCGAAAAAGCCCGCCCAATCTGTCTGGGTCGGGCTTCTCCGATCAATGTGCTTACATCGACAGCACCAGACGCCCGGCAAACAGGATCAGAATCACCCCCATGCTGCGCTCGAACCAGTGGCCCATGCGCATGAACAGCACGCGCACTTTGCTGCTGGAAAAGAACAGCGCGACGATCACGAACCACAACGCATTCACCCCGCACATCCACAACCCGTACAGGGCCTGGATTTGCAGCGGCGTGCTGGCGCTGATGATCGTGGTGAAGATCGCCAGGAAAAACAGCGTGGCCTTGGGGTTGGTGGCGTTGGTCAGGAAACCGGTGGAGAACGCCTTGAACAGCGATTGCTCGACCAGCGGTTCGTCGCTGGCTTTTTCGCCTTCCATTGTCGTCTTGGGTTTGCTGCGGATCAGGCTGATGCCCAAGTAAAGAATGTAAGCGCCGCCGACCACTTTGGCGACGGTCAGCAGCCAGGGCGTGGTGTGCATCAAGGCGCCGACGCCCAGCAGGGTGTACAGAACGTGCACGGAAATTCCCGCGCCGATGCCCAATGCCGTGCAGATGCCGACCAGTCGGCCGAAACGCACACTCTGGCGGATGGTCACGGCGAAGTCCGGGCCGGGAGCGACCACGGCCAGAAAGTGGATGGTGGCCAGTGCCAGAAACTCGCCCAGGTAATTCGATGTCATTTCAGCTCCAGAAAGTCAGGGGTGATGCATTGCCGCGATAGCCGACAAAAAACGATAGGCTCAGGCGCGGATCGTCTACGCCCGGCGTCACCGAGTGCATGCGACGCGAATTGAACATGATGAAATCCCCCGGTTCCGGGCGTACTTCGAGGGCGGGCGGGCCGAGCAGCGCAGGGTCGATGCCGTAGCTGTCGCCGCGCATTTCGTCGAAACGGTCTGGCGAGATGTCGTCTTCCCACATCTGCAATGCGCCGCCTTCAGTCGGCATGTTGAGGTAGACGTTGCAGGCGAACTGCGCCTCCAGACTGCGAGCCTGGAAACTCTCCGGCGCATCCTTGGCGAATATGTCGTGGTGGGCGAGGAAGCACACGCCCGGTTTCACTACCCGGGACAGGCCAACGTACATCTTGCGCCCATAGAGGTTCTCCAGATGGGCGCCTGCGGGCCAGGATTCATCGAGCATGCAGCGCAGGGTGTCGACCGGCGACGAGTAGGGCGCGCAACGGTTACGCAGTTCGGCGATGTTGCTGGTGGCGCGCTCGAAATAATCTTCGATCAGCAGCGGCTGGTTTTCCGCCTCGTAGAACGCCATGCCGATCCGGCCGATGCTGGGCGCGTTGATGTAACCCTCGAAGCCAGGGGCGAGGATCTTGTCACCAATCTGGATCGCCTGCGCGTGGGGCAGAAAGCCTTTGACGCGGATGGCGAGGACTTCTTCGTTGGCCAGTTTTTTTATGCACGTCTCATCGAGACGCTCGACGTCAAGCATCATGGTTTCAGGTCCATCTATCGAATAGTCAACGGAACCGGCGAACGCGGTTCCCCCGGCGCCGGACGCTGCATCTGGCAGCGCCCGAAATCCTCAATCCACGCTGTAGTGGACGGACAACGTGCCTTTCTTCTGCGAAAGGGACGCGATCGTGACTGTGCCCAGATCCTTCAGGCTGCGTACATGGGTGCCGCCGCAGCCATAGGCTGGCAGTTCACCGAAACCGATTTCCCGCGCGCCTTCGCGCAGGGATGTCAGGCGTGGCAGATCGTGTTCGATCCACTGGCCGATGCCGAACTGAACAATTTGTGCATCGACTTCCTGGGCCGAATCTCCAGGTTTGAATTGCACCCGGCCCTCGTCCGGCCAGTGGTGGGCCTTGACCGGCATCCAGCCCAGGGCCTGGACAAAGTGGCCGATCAGATGCCCGGCAGAGTGCATGCGGGTATTAAAGCGGCGGCGTTCTTCGTCGACACGAATCTGGGTCATGCCCAGCGGCACCGGTTGATTGATGAAATGAATGATTCGGTCCGCTTCCTGGACGACCCGCAGCACTTGGCTGTCGCCAATCCAGCCGGTATCACAGGGTTGGCCACCACCCTGAGGATGAAAAAGCGTGGCGCGCAACACAACGGCGAATTCGTTCTCGTGGGGCGTGCAGTCGAGGACTTCCACATTGGCCTTGAGGTCATCACTATGGAAAAAGAGGCGAAGCGTCATATTCCATGCCCTTATTAAAGTTTCTTTTTTAATTATATGAATCGTGCAATAACGTGATAATCCGTTCAAACATCAAAGGACTGTTGCGCTGTGAGCATAAATCTTCCCCTGCCGCTGCTCGGTGAAATGGCGATTTTCGTCAAGGTCGTCGAGACCGGCAGCTTCTCCGAAGCCGCTCGCCAATTGGGCTCATCGCCGTCGGCGGTCAGCCGCAGTATTTCCCGGCTGGAGAAGGCACTGGCCACGCGGCTGCTCCAACGCACCACGCGCAAACTGCGCTTGAGTGATGGCGGGGAAGAGGTGTTCAAGCGCTGTCAGGAAATGGTCAGTGCAGCGAAGTCGGTGATGGAGATCAGCGGCCAGTTCAACCACGAAGCCGAAGGGCTGGTGCGGGTCAGCGTGCCGAAAGCGGTGGGGCGTTTCGTGATTCATCCGCACATGCCGGAGTTTTTGCGGCGCTATCCGAAAGTCGATGTGGAGTTGTTGCTCGAAGACCGCCAGGTGGATCTGATCGACGACCATGTCGATCTGGCCATTCGCATCACGGATCGTCCACCGGCCGGACTGGTCGGACGACAACTGCTGACCATCGATCATTTGCTCTGCGCGACACCGCAATACCTGGCTGAACGCGGGACGCCGACTCATCCCCACGACTTGCTCAACCACAGTTGCATCTATCTGGGCGAAACTCCGAGCGATGCGCGCTGGAAATTCAAGAAATGCACGAAAGCCGTCACCGTCGGCGTGCGCGGCCGGTATGCCGCCAATCACACTGGCGTGCGCCTGGGCGCGGTGTTGCAGCACATCGGTATTGGCAGCCTGCCGTATTTCACTGCGCGTTATGCACTGGAGCAGGGGCTGATCGTACAGGTGTTGCCGGATTGGACATTCCTGGCGTCCTACCACGGCGGATTGTGGTTGCTGCACTCGCCGACGCGCTATTTGCCGCCGAAGCTGCGGGTGTTCATCGACTATCTGGTGGAGTGCCTGGGGAAAGAGCCGACCCTGAGCAAACCGGGAAAGTCTGGCGGAACAAAACCTTTGGCCGAGTACGAATTGCCCGAGAGTGAAGGGTTGCTTTGACCCCATGAAAAAGGCCCGCATGGATCACCATGCGGGCCTTTTTTTATCAGGCAAAAATCAGTGCTTGCTGTCCTGGGCGGACATCGCCAGCAGCTGTTTTTCCTGGTTCCAGTCGAACGGTTCGTCGTTCTGTTCGGCTTCGTAGCGGCGTTCTTCCAGCGCCTGATACATGTCGATTTCTTCGTCGGACAGGTAGTGCAGGCAGTCGCCGGCGAAGAACCACAGCAGATCCCGCGGGATCAGGTGGGCAATTTGCGGGTAACGGGTAATCACCTGAGTCAGGATGTCCTGGCCCAGGTATTGGCTTTCGATCGGCTCGATCGGCAGTGAAGCCAGCAGTTCGTCGAAACGCTCCAGGAACAGGGCATGGCTTTCTTCGGGAACCTGATCGGCCTCACCTACGGCGACCAGGATGCTGCGCAGGTGGTCGAGCAAAACCAGATGATCGGCAACGACGTTGGACACGAGATAAGTCCTCAAGAGCAAAACGGGCGCGGGAGTATAAAGCCCCTGCGCCCGTTTTTCACTGATTGAAGGGATCAGCGGATTTTGCCTTCCGCGGGTTTCAGCTCCTCTTTGTCGAAATCATCGACATCGATCACCTTGCGCCGCGCCGCTTCGGCATCACGCAGGGACTGGGCTTCCACGGCCTGCAACACCCCGGCCTCCAGTGCTGCATCGATGACGTGTTCGCCGGCTACCGGTTTGACCTGACCGCTCTTGAGTGAAGTGTGCAATTTTTTGTGCAGTGGTTGCGCAGCGTTCAACTGATCGAAGGCGTGTTGCAGCGCACCGACCGCATCGTCTGCCGATTGCGGGCGATAGCAGCCGGCAAGCAGTTCTTCCAGCGCCGGATCGCCCTTGGCCCGGCCGATGACCGCAGCGACTTCTGCACCGAGTCTGTCCGACGGCCCTTTGTGACGGCGACCGAACGGGAACACGATCACCCGCAGCAGGCAGCCGAAGACCCGGTTCGGGAAGTTGGTCAGCAATTCGTCCAGCGCCTTTTCCGACTGGCCGAGGCTTTCTTCCATGGCCCATCTGAACAACGGTTCCATGTACGCCGGGGAGTCGAGATCGTGATAACGCTTGAGCGCTGCCGAGGCCAGATAGAGGTTGCTCAGCACATCACCCAGTCGTGCCGACAGACGTTCGCGGCGTTTCAGCTCGCCACCCAACAGCATCATGCTCAGGTCGGCAAGCATGGCAAACGCGGCGGCCTGTCGGTTGAGGGCGCGGAAGTAACCCTGGCTGAGTCTGTCTCCCGGCGCATGTTCGAAATGGCCGAAACCAAGGTTCAGCACCAGTGTGCTGGCGGCGTTGCTTACGGCAAACCCGATGTGCTTGAGCAACAGGCCATCGAATTCCTTGAGCGCCTGATCCTTGTCCTCGCGTCCGGCGAGGGCCATTTCCTTGAGCACGAACGGATGGCAGCGGATCGCGCCCTGGCCGAAGATCATCAGGTTGCGCGAAAGAATGTTCGCGCCTTCCACGGTGATGAAGATCGGTGCGCCGTTCCAGCTGCGGCCCAGATAATTGTTCGGGCCCATGATGATCGCTTTACCGCCGTGCACGTCCATGGCGTGGCTGATGCACTCGCGACCGCGTTCGGTGAGGTGGTACTTGAGAATCGCCGACAGCACCGACGGCTTCTCGCCCAGATCCACCGCATTGGCAGTCAGCATCCGCGCAGCATCCATCATCCACGCGTTGCCGCCGATCCGCGCCATGGCCTCCTGAATGCCTTCGAACGCTGACAGCGGCACGTTGAACTGCTCGCGAATCTGCGCGTATTGCCCGGTCACCAGACTGGTGAACTTGGCCGCGCCGGTGCCGACTGCCGGCAGCGAGATCGAACGCCCGACCGACAGGCAGTTCATCAGCATCATCCAGCCTTTGCCGAGCATTTCCTGGCCGCCGATGAGGAACTCCAGCGGGATGAACACGTCCTTGCCGGAGTTCGGTCCGTTCATGAACGCAGCGCCCAGAGGCAGGTGGCGACGGCCGATTTCCACGCCGGGGGTGTCGGTCGGGATCAGCGCGAGACTGATGCCCAGGTCTTCCTTGTCGCCGAGCAGGTGATCCGGGTCATAGGCCTTGAAGGCCAGGCCGAGCAAGGTCGCGACCGGGCCGAGGGTGATGTAGCGTTTTTCCCAGTTCAGGCGCAGGCCGAGGGTTTCCTGGCCCTCCCATTCGCCCTTGCAGACGATCCCGGTGTCGGGCATGGCGCCGGCGTCGGAGCCGGCGAGCGGGCCGGTCAGCGCAAAGCACGGGATGTCGTCGCCTCGGGCCAGTCGTGGCAAGTAATGATTGCGCTGTTCGTCGGTGCCGTAGTGCAGCAGCAGTTCGGCCGGGCCGAGGGAGTTGGGCACCATCACGGTGGAGGCAAGGTCGCCGCTGCGGGTCGCCAGTTTCATCGCCACCTGGGAGTGAGCGTAGGCGGAGAAACCCTTGCCGCCGAACTCCTTGGGAATGATCAGGGCGAAGAATCCGTGTTCCTTGATGTGCGTCCAGGCTTCTGGCGGCAGGTCCATCGACTGGCCGATCTGCCAGTCGGTGACCATGGCGCAAAGCTCTTCGGTCGGGCCGTCGATGAACGCTTGTTCTTCGTCGCTCAGTTGCGCTTTTGGATAGGACAGCAGCTTGTCCCAGTCCGGGCGCCCGCTGAACAGTTCGCCGTCCCACCACACCGTGCCGGCATCGATCGCGTCGCGTTCGGTCTGCGACATCGGGGGCAGGGTTTTCTGGAACCAGCTGAACAGCGGCGCGGTGAAGTGTTTGCGGCGCAGGTCAGGTAACAGCAGCGGGGCAGCAACCAGGGCCAGCACGATCCAGAAAATCAGCAACAGCCAGCCCGGCGCGTGGCTGAAAATCCCCATCGCCAACAGGTAAGCGGCAACGATGCCCAGTGCAGGCAGCGGGGCGATGCGCCGGTGGGCCAGATACGCCACGCCGACGATCAGAACCAGTATCCACAACAACAGCATATTTAATCCTCCGTGAACCAGGGCGAACCGACCCTCCAGAGCTTAGACGGCATCTGCAAAACGGGGCGGTCAGAGCAAGGTGATTGAAATCGTGGGAAACCCCGGATGTCTTTTGTAGGTTCGGTGGGCAACACGCGTGGGAAATCGTTCGCAGCTTCCGCGTCTTTGCGTGCATGTTTGGCCGAAACGTCGTTATCTCTGTGCTGAACCTCTCGCTAGACTCGAGGCTCAATCAGGAGAGTGTCGTCATGCACGAGTATCTGAGCCCCGGCCGCTTCATCGATAGTGACCACCCCTCGGTGGTGGAGTTCGCCGAGCAGCACCGTGGTACCAGCCGCGATCCGCTCGCGCAGGCGATCAGTCTTTATTACGCCGTGCGCGAGGCGGTGCGTTACAACATGTACACCTTCAGCCGCGACCCGCAAACCTTGCGTGGCAGTTACGCGCTGGCGGCGGGTGAGAGCTATTGCGTGCCCAAGGCCACGCTGCTCGCCGGTTGCGCGCGCCATTGCGGGATCCCCGCACGGATTGGTCTGGCGGATGTGAAAAATCATCTGTCGACGCCGCGTCTGCTTGAGCTGCTGAGAAGCGAGGTGTTCGCCATGCATGGTTATACCGAGCTGTTTCTCAATGGTCGCTGGGTGAAAGCCACACCCGCGTTCAACCAGAAGCTCTGCGAAATGTTCAACGTGGCCCCGCTGGAATTCGACGGCATGAACGACAGCGTTTTTCACCCTTACAACAGTGATGGCGCGCTGTTGATGGAGTACCTGGTCGATCACGGCCAGTTCGCCGATGTACCGGAATCCTTTTTCTTCGAACATCTGCAGAAATGTTATCCCCACCTGTTCAACGATCAGCAGAAACCATTGTCCAGTGACATGCGCGGTGATGTCGGCAGCCTCTGATCCGGCGTATGCTGCCTGCCCATTCACTGGAAAAGAGGCGGTCATGCTGAAGATCTGGGGTCGCAAGAATTCGTCGAATGTCAGAAAACCGTTGTGGGCTGCCGAAGAACTCGGGCTGGCCTACGAGGCCATCGATGCCGGTGGCGCGTTTGGTGTGGTCGACACACCGGAGTACCGGGCAATGAACCCGAACGGGCGGGTGCCGGTGATACAGGACGACGGTTTTGTGCTGTGGGAATCCAATGCCATCGTGCGTTACCTGCTGGCAAAACATGCAGCCGATACCGCGTGGTACCCGGCGGATCCGCAGACCCGTGCCACCGCTGACAAGTGGATGGACTGGACGACTTCCAGTTTTGCAGGGCCGTTTCGCACGGTGTTCTGGGGCGTACTGCGTACCCCGGCAGACAAGCAGGACTGGCCGGCGATCCATGCGGCGATCAAGGAGTGCGACGGCTTGCTGGCGATGGCCGATCAGGCGCTGAAGCATCAGCCGTATCTGTCCGGCAACGAAATCGGCATGGGCGATATCCCGCTCGGCAGTTTCATTTATGCCTGGTTCGAGATGCCGATCGAGCGCGCGCCGATGCCGCATCTGGAGGCCTGGTACGCGCGACTGAAGCAGCGTCCGGCGTATCGCAAAGCCGTCATGACCGCGTTGACTTAATACCTACTATCGACACACTTGACTGTACTTGTGCGGCGGCGGCAAGCACCATTGCGCTTGTGCGCCGCGGTTGTCTCCCTCGCCGCCCGCCGTCATTCAGTCCTTTTTCTCTTCTTGGTGCGTAATCCGATATGAGTTCCGCTCTGTCCATCCGGCAGCTAACCAAAACCTACGGCAACGGGTTCCAGGCCTTGAGTGGTATCGATCTGGACGTCGCTGAAGGTGACTTCTTCGCCTTGCTCGGCCCCAACGGCGCCGGCAAATCCACGACCATCGGCATTCTCTCGACCCTGGTCAACAAGACCAGCGGCACCGTGAATATCTTTGGCAACGACCTGGACAAGAACCCGGCGGCGCTCAAGCGCTCCATCGGCGTGGTACCCCAGGAATTCAACTTCAACCAGTTCGAAAAGACCTTCGACATCGTCGTGACGCAGGCCGGCTATTACGGCATTCCGGCGAAGATCGCCAAGGAACGCGCCGAGCAGTATCTGACTCAGCTCGGTCTGTGGGACAAGCGCGATGTGCCGTCGCGTTCGCTGTCCGGCGGCATGAAGCGCCGTCTGATGATCGCCCGGGCGCTGGTGCATGAACCGCGTCTGCTGATCCTCGACGAACCGACCGCCGGGGTGGATATCGAGCTGCGCCGCTCGATGTGGACGTTCCTCACCGAACTGAACCAGAAAGGCATCACCATCATCCTCACCACCCATTACCTGGAAGAGGCTGAGCAGCTGTGCCGCAACATCGGCATCATCGACCACGGCACCATTGTCGAGAACACCAGCATGCGTCAGTTGCTCGGGCAACTGCATGTGGAAACCTTCCTGCTCGACCTGAAGAACGATCTGGCGGTCGCGCCGCAACTGGCCGGCTACCCGGCCCGTCTGGTGGATGCGCATACGCTGGAAGTCCAGGTCGACAAGTCCATGGGCATCACTGCGCTGTTCGGCCAACTGGCCCTGCAGAACATAGAAGTGCTGAGCCTGCGCAATAAAACCAATCGCCTCGAGGAGCTGTTCGTGTCCCTGGTGGAGAAAAATCTGTCGAAGGTGGCGGTATGAGTTCCGAGCTGCGCCCCAACCTCATTGCCCTCAACACCATCGTTTACCGCGAAGTCAGACGTTTTACCCGGATCTGGCCGCAGACCCTGCTGCCCCCGGCGATCACCATGGTTCTGTACTTCGTGATCTTCGGTAACCTGATCGGCCGGCAGATCGGCGACATGGGTGGCTTCACCTACATGGAATACATCGTGCCGGGTCTGATCATGATGTCGGTGATCACCAACTCATACGGCAACGTGGTGTCGAGCTTCTTCGGCAGCAAGTTCCAGCGCTCCATCGAAGAATTGATGGTGTCGCCAGTGTCGCCGCACACGATTCTGATCGGTTACACCATTGGTGGCGTCCTGCGAGGCCTTATGGTGGGCGTGATCGTGACGATTCTGTCGTTGTTCTTCACCAGCCTGCAGGTGCATCACCTGGGCGTGACCGTTCTGGTGGTGGTGCTGACGGCGACGATTTTCTCGCTGCTGGGCTTTATCAACGCGGTGTTTGCGCGCAACTTCGATGACATCTCGATCATCCCGACCTTCGTGCTGACCCCGCTGACCTACCTCGGTGGCGTGTTCTATTCGATCACCTTGCTGCCGCCGTTCTGGCAGACCGTGTCGCTGGCCAACCCGGTGCTGCACATGGTCAACGCCTTCCGTTACGGCATCCTCGGAGTGTCGGATATCCGCATCGGTATCGCGATCACTTTCATGCTTGTGGCGACGGTGGTGCTGTATTTCGGTTGCGCGCGGCTGCTGGTGAGCGGGCGCGGAATGCGTACCTGATTTCTTCGATGTTGCAATGAAAAACGGCCTCCCACAGTGGAGGCCGTTTTGCATTCACGCCTGACGACTTTTTTTGCGCCGCGCCCATTGCCGCGCCACCCACCAGCGCCAGTACATCATCACCAGGCAATAGGCGAGGGCACCCAGTACCAGCCCGACCACCACCGACCCCAGCAGGAACGGTTGCCACAAGGTCGAGAGCTCTCCGCTGATCCATTCCCAGGTCAATTCATCGGGGAGGGTGCGGGCGGGCACATCCATCAGCCAGGCCCCGGCCTGATACGTGCAGAAAAACACCGCCGGCATGGTGATCGGATTGGTTAGCCAGACCAGGCTGACAGCAATCGGCATGTTGCCGCGCACCATGATCGCGAGGACGGCGGCCACCAGCATTTGTGCGGGAATCGGCAGGAACGCGGCAAACAGGCCCACGGCCATGGCGCGGGCCACCGAGTGTCGGTTGAGGTGCCAGAGGTTCGGGTCATGCAGCAACGTGCCGAGAAAGCGTAAGGATTTGTGTTCCCTGATGCTCGTCGGATCGGGCATGTAACGTTTGAATAAGCGCCGGGGCATAAGGCTTCTCGGTCGGTTAAGGCGGCAAGTATGTCTGGATTCTACGAACCGCCCATTCAGACTTTGTGACAATTGATAACGACGCCCGTGTCCCGCAACCGCTATGCCTGAGGGTGGGACTCTCAAGGACGGGCTTATGCGCACAGGGATGATGGCGCTGGCAGCCGGTCTGCTGGCTGCGGTTTTTTTACCGGCCTTGCCGCCGGTCGGGGTATTGGTGGTGTTGCCGTGGGTGGCGCTGATGCTGCTGCCGTTTCGCAGCTATCCACTGGCGTTTTTGCTGCTTGGATTCACATGGGCGGGTTTCAACGCGCAGATGGCGCTTAATGATCGACTGCCTCACCGGCTGGATGGCGAAACGCGCTGGGTGGAAGGGCGGGTCGTCGGCTTGCCGCAGAATGTGGAGAGCGTCGTGCGCTTTGAACTGGCCGATGCGCACTCACGTCACGAGAAGCTGCCATCACTGATGCGTCTGGCCTGGTATGCCGGGCCTGAGGTCAAAAGTGGCGAACGCTGGCGAGTGGCGGTCAAGCTCAAGCGCCCCGGTGGGCTGCTCAATCCAGATGCGTTCGATTATGAAGCCTGGCTGTTGGCGCAGCGCATCGGCGCCACCGGGACGGTGAAGGATGGCCAGCGTCTGGCGCCGGCGCAGTGGGCCTGGCGCGACAGCATTCGTCAGCGCTTGCTTGCGGTGGATGCTCAGGGACGCAACGGAGCCTTGGCCGCGTTGGTGCTGGGCGATGGCTCGGGACTCAGTCGCGAAGACTGGCAGTCCTTGCAGGATACCGGCACCGTGCACCTGCTGGTGATTTCCGGGCAGCACATTGGGCTGTTGGCGGCGTTGATGTATGCGCTGGTCGCCGGGCTGGCAAGGGTCGGGATTTGGCCGTTGCGTTGGCCCTGGCTGCCTTGGGCGTGTGGTCTGGCGTTCACGGCGGCGCTGGGTTACGGCCTGCTGGCCGGGTTCGACGTGCCGGTGCGGCGGGCGTGCGTAATGGTTGCACTGGTGTTGTTGTGGCGTTTGCGTTTTCGCCATCTCGGTGCGTGGTGGCCGTTGCTGCTGGCGTTCGACGGCGTGTTGTTGATGGATCCGCTGGCCAGCCTGCGTCCCGGGTTGTGGCTGTCATTCGCGGCAGTGGGTGTTTTGATCTTTACCTTCGGCGGCCGACTGGGGCCGTGGCGCTGGTGGCAGACCTGGACGCGCGCGCAATGGCTGATCGCGATCGGCTTGTGCCCGGTGTTGGTGGCGTTGAGCCTGCCGATCAGCCTCAGTGGGCCACTGGCCAATCTGCTGGCGGTGCCGTGGGTCAGTTTTGCGGTGCTGCCGCCGGCGCTGCTGGGCACTTTGTTGCTGCCAATCCCTCATGTCGGGGAAGGGTTGCTGTGGCTGGCCGGCGGGCTGATCGATGGCTTGTTCAGCACGCTGGCCCTGATTGCCGGGCGTTGGCCGGCGTGGGTGCCGCCGACGATGCAAGGGTGGGTCTGGGTGCTGGGAGGTCTTGGTGCCGTGTTGTTATTGCTGCCCCGGGGCGTTCCTTTGCGTCCATTGGGTTGGCCGTTGCTGCTGGTGCTGGCATTTCCGCCGCGAGAGCTTCTGGCCGAAGGCGTGGCCGATGTCTGGCAACTCGACGTCGGTCAGGGCCTGGCGATCCTGATCCGCACCCGCCATCACACCTTGCTGTACGACAGCGGCCCGCGTTTCGGTGACTTCGACCTCGGCGAGCGAGTGGTGCTGCCGGCATTGCGCAAACTTGGGGTGGAACACCTCGATCTGATGCTGCTCAGCCATGCCGATGCCGACCACGCAGGTGGCGCGCTCGCCGTGGCGAAAGGGATGACTGTCAGGCGGATCATCAGCGGCGATCCGCCGGGGCTGCCCGAAGCGCTGACCGCCGAGGCCTGCGAAAGCGGCCGGCAATGGCAGTGGGACGGCGTTGCCTTTCAGCTATGGCAGTGGGCCGACGCCCATGACAGCAACCAGCGGTCCTGCGTCCTGCAGATCGAAGCCAATGGCGAACGCTTGCTGTTGACCGGCGACATCGACAGCGCTGCCGAGCGGGACCTGCTCGACAGCGTGCTGGCAGTTCATACCCAATGGCTGCAAGCCCCGCATCACGGCAGCCGCAGTTCCTCTTCGATGGCCTTGCTCAAGGCTTTGCAGCCCCGGGCCGTGCTGATTTCCCGAGGGCAAGGCAATTCATTCGGCCATCCGCACCCGACCGTCATTGCCCGCTACCGCAAACAGGGAGTGCATATCCACGACAGCGCCGAGCAGGGTGCCATTCATCTGCAACTGGGGCGGTTTCAGCCGGCCCGGTCGATGCGTCAACAACGCCGGTTCTGGCGCGACCCGCCGTTGTCGGAGGCAGAGTACCGTTGAGCACGGTCGTCGGGGCGACGGGTCTTTATCGCGAACCGGTATGGTAAAGTGGCGCACTTTTTCGAGGGGGCTGTCACTGTGTGGGAATTGGTCAAATCCGGCGGCTGGATGATGTTGCCGATCATTCTGAGTTCCATCGCCGCCATGGCGATTGTCGCCGAGCGCCTGTGGACCCTGCGCGCCAGTCGCGTCACCCCTGAGCATTTGCTGGGTCAGGTCTGGGTCTGGATCAAGGACAAGCAGCTCAACACGGAAAAACTCAAGGAATTGCGCGCCAACTCGCCGCTGGGGGAAATCCTCGCCGCGGGTCTGGCCAACTCCAAGCATGGTCGCGAGATCATGAAGGAGTGCATCGAAGAGGCCGCCGCCCGGGTCATCCACGAGCTGGAACGCTACGTCAGCGCGCTGGGCACCATCGCTGCGATGTCGCCGTTGCTGGGGCTGCTGGGTACGGTGCTGGGCATGATCGACATTTTCAGCGCTTTCACCGGTTCCGGCATGACCACCAACGCTGCGGTGCTGGCCGGCGGTATTTCCAAGGCGCTGATCACCACCGCCGCGGGCCTGATGGTCGGTATTCCGGCGGTGTTCTTCCACCGTTTCCTGCAACGCCGCATCGATGAGCTGGTGGTGGGCATGGAACAGGAAGCGATCAAACTGGTGGAAGTGGTGCAGGGCGACCGTGACGTCGATCTGGCCGGGGGCAAAGCGTGAAATTCCGTCGCAAACCCCGGGAAACGATCGACATCAACCTCGCGTCGCTGATCGACGTGGTGTTCATCCTGTTGCTGTTTTTCGTCGTGACCACCACTTTCACCCGCGAAACCCAGCTGCGCGTCGATCTGCCCGAAGCGGTCAGCGGTTCACCGGCCGAGGATCAGCAGGTCAAGCAACTGGACGTCGCCATCAGCGCCGAAGGTGTGTTCTCGGTGAACAACAAGATTCTGCCGAAGAACGACCTGGCGACTCTGATGGAAGCCATGCAGAAGGAAGCCAATGGCGACACCAGCATGCCGTTGTCGATCAGTGCTGACGGCAAGACTCAGCACCAATCCGTGATCACCGCCATGGACGCGGCCGGCAAGCTCGGTTTCAGCCATCTGCGCATGACCACGGTCGAGGCGGCGCCAAAATCCTGATGGCCATGTCCGATCGTCTGCTCGCCGCGTGGTATCAGGGGCACCCGGCCCTGACGCTGTTGCGGCCGCTGGAGTGGCTGTACCGTCGCGTCGTGGCCGGCAAGCGTCAGCGTTTTCTCGACGGCGAAGGCGAGATTTATCAGTCGCCGGTGCCGGTGATCGTGGTCGGCAATATCACCGTTGGCGGCACCGGCAAGACCCCGATGATCCTGTGGCTGATCGAGCACTGCCGACGCCACGGACTGCGGGTCGGTGTGGTCAGCCGTGGTTACGGCGCCAAACCGGCGCAACTGCCATGGCGGGTCGAAGCCGATCAGACTGCCGACATCGCCGGCGACGAACCCTTGCTGATTGTGCAGCGCACCGGCGTGCCGCTGATGATTGATCCCGATCGCAGCGCCGCCGTCAGAGCCCTGCTGGACAGCGAGCCGCTGGACCTGATCCTGTCCGATGACGGCATGCAGCATTACCGTCTGGCGCGCGATCTTGAGCTGGTGCTGATCGACGCCGCCCGAGGGCTTGGCAATCAGCGTTGCCTGCCCGCCGGCCCACTGCGCGAACCGATCGAGCGTCTGCAAAGCGTCGACGGCGTGTTGTTCAACGGCGCCCTCGACGATCGCGATGGCGGTTTCGCTTTCCGCCTCAAGCCTTCGGCGCTGGTCAATCTGCGCAGCGGCGAACGCCGGTCGCTCGATCATTTTTCGCCCGGTCAGGCCGTGCACGCGGTGGCCGGGATCGGCAACCCGCAACGTTTCTTCAATACCCTCGAAGCGCTAGACTGGCGGCCTGTGCCCCACGCGTTTGCCGACCACGCCGAATACAGCGTGCAGGCCTTGAGTTTCACGCCGTCATTGCCAGTGGTGATGACTGAAAAGGATGCGGTGAAGTGCCGTGCCTTCGCTGCTGCCGACTGGTGGTACCTGGCGGTCGATGCCGTGCCGTCTCCGGCCTTCGTGGCCTGGTTCGATACGCAGTTGATGCGCCTGTTGCCGGATCGTCTTTTGCCTTAATCCGTTTTTATCCAGGGAATGTTCATGGACACCAAATTGCTCGACATCCTCGCCTGCCCGGTCTGCAAAGGCCCGCTCAAGCTCAGCGCCGACAAGACCGAACTGATCAGCAAGGGCGCCGGCCTGGCGTACCCGATCCGCGATGGCATTCCGGTGATGCTGGAAAGCGAAGCCCGCACCCTGACCACCGACGAGCGTCTGGATAAATGACCACAGCCTTCACCGTTGTCATCCCGTCGCGTTTCGCCTCGACCCGTCTTCCGGGCAAGCCGCTGCTGGACATCGCCGGCAAGCCGATGATCCAGCACGTCTGGGAGCAGGCCAGCAAAAGCAGCGCCAGCCGTGTGGTCGTGGCGACCGACGATGCGCGCATCGTCGAAGCCTGCAAGGCCTTCGGCGCCGAAGTGGTGCTGACCCGTGAAGATCACAACTCCGGCACCGATCGTCTGGCCGAAGTGGCCGCGAAGCTGGGCCTGGAGCCGGATGCCATCGTGGTCAACGTGCAGGGTGACGAACCGCTGATCCCGCCGAGCGTGATCGATCAGGTCGCCGCCAACCTCGCGGCCCACACCGAAGCAGGCATGGCCACTCTGGCCGAGCCGATCGAAGATGTCGAAACGCTGTTCAACCCGAACGTGGTCAAGGTTGTCAGTGACCTCAACGGTCTGGCGCTGACCTTCAGTCGCGCGACTCTGCCATGGGCTCGCGATGCCTTCGCCAAGAGTCGCGACGTGCTGCCGGAAGGCGTGCCGTATCGTCGCCACATCGGCATTTATGCGTACCGCGCAGGCTTCCTTCAGGACTTCGTGAGCTGGGGCCCTTGCTGGCTGGAGAACACCGAATCCCTTGAACAGCTGCGTGCCCTGTGGCACGGCGTGCGGATTCATGTGGCTGACGCCTTGATCGCGCCGCCAACCGGAGTCGACACCGCCGAAGACCTTGAGCGCGTCCGTCGCCTGCTGGAGGCCTGATGCGCGTTTTGTTCGTGTGCCTGGGCAACATCTGCCGTTCGCCCACTGCCGAAGGTGTGCTGCGCCACAAGTTGCGCGAAGCGGGGCTGGCGGATCAGGTCGAAGTGGCCTCCGCCGGCACTGGCGACTGGCACGTCGGCAATCCGCCGGACAAGCGCAGTCAGGCCGCGGCCAAGCTGCGTGGTTATGACCTGTCGGCGCAGCGCGCTCAGCAGGTCAGCCGCGCCGATTTCGCCAGCTACGACCTGATCCTCGCCATGGACAACAGCAACCTGCGTAACCTCAAGGCCCTGCAGCCGTCCACCGGCAAGGCCGAGCTGGACCTGTTCCTGCGCCGCTATGCAGGTGTGGTCGACGAAGTGCCGGATCCTTATTACGACGGCGATCAGGGCTTCGAGCAGGTGCTGGATCTGATCGAGCGTGCCTGCGATCAGCTGTTGATCGAAGTGAAGGGGCGGTTATGAGTTTGCAGGTGCAACCGCAGGTTTCCCTGAAACCCTTCAATACCTTTGGCGTTGACGTTCGCGCGCAGCTGTTTGCCGAAGCCCACAGTGATGCTGATGTGCGCGAAGCCCTGGCTTACGCGACCTCCCACGACGTGCCGTTGCTGGTGATCGGCGGCGGCAGCAATCTGTTGCTCACGGCGGATATCCCGGCTTTGGTGCTGCGCATGGCCAGCCGTGGCATCCGCGTCATCAGTGACGACGGCAACCGCGTGGTGATTGAAGCCGAAGCCGGTGAGCCGTGGCATCCGTTTGTCCAGCACACGCTGGCGCTGGGCTTTTCCGGGCTGGAAAACCTCAGCCTGATCCCCGGCACGGTCGGTGCCGCGCCGATGCAGAACATCGGTGCCTATGGTGTCGAGATCAAGGACGTCTTCGCCGGCCTGACGGCGCTGGATCGCCAGACCGGCGAGCTGCGTGACTTCAGTCTGGAAGAGTGCAACTTCGCCTACCGTGACAGCGTGTTCAAACAGCAGCCGGGTCGCTGGTTGATCCTGCGGGTGCGCTTCGCACTGGATCGAGTCGCCCATCTGCACCTGGAATACGGCCCGGTACGTCAGCGCCTGATCGAGCAGGGTATCGAGCAGCCGACACCGACGGACGTCAGTCGAGCGATTTGCAGCATCCGCAGCGAAAAGCTGCCGGATCCAGCAGTGCTCGGTAATGCTGGCAGTTTCTTCAAGAACCCGCTGGTGTCGGCGGCCGTAGTCGCACAGATCAAGGCGCGGCATCCGGATCTGGTGGCCTACGCGCAACCGGACGGGCAGATGAAACTGGCGGCCGGCTGGTTGATCGAGCGTGCCGGTTGGAAAGGTTTTCGTGAGGCCGATGCCGGCGTGCATAAATTGCAGGCGCTGGTGCTGGTCAACTACGGCGCGGCGACCGGGCTGCAATTGCTCGATCTGGCCCAGCGCATCCAGAAAGACATTTCAGAGCGTTTCAATGTCGAGTTGGAAATGGAGCCCAATCGCTATTGAGGCTACGCTTTCAAGGCTGAACAAAAAGCCCTGCACTTTTTAAAAAAGTACAGGGCTTTTTTGTTAATCGCGGGTTAACGTAGCCAGCTAACGATACCGGTCATTTACTCCACTATTTGTTTCACCAAAGGCCCGGTGCAGACGTTCCCGTCGGCACAAGAGAGCCTGATTAGCCTGAGCCGATCTGCGCGAACCACCACTGTCCCTGCGGTGGCAGATGGCTCGACCCCATAACCTCCATGAATATGCGGGCGTGCCCATGATTACCCTGAAACTCAATGGTCAAGACCATCCACTCGATGTCACCGAGGACATGCCGCTGTTGTGGGCGATCCGTGACGTCGCCGGTTACAACGGCACCAAGTTCGGCTGCGGCATGGGCCTGTGCGGTGCATGCACCATTCATATCGACGGCGCGCCGGCGCGCAGTTGCATCACGCCGATCGGTTCGGTGGTCGGGCAGAACGTGACCACCATCGACAACCTGCATGCCGACCCGGTTGGCCAGATCGTCCAGCAAGCCTGGCTCGACACGGCTGTAGCCCAATGTGGTTACTGCCAGGGCGGGCAGATCATGTCCGCCACTGCGTTACTCAAGACCAACCCGAACCCGAGCGACGAACAGATCGAAGAAGCGATGGTCGGCAACATCTGCCGCTGCGGCACCTACAACCGGATCAAGACTGCGATCCGTCAGGCCTCCACTCATCTGAAGGAGGCCAAGGCATGAGCCGTTTACCGAACGATTTCGCCCTGAGCAATCTGAGTCGCCGGGGCTTCCTGAAGGGCGTCGGCGCCACCGGTGCACTGGTACTGGCGGCGAGCTGGGGCTGGCAGGATGCGCTGGCCGAAGACAAACCGAAGCAGTTCGGCGCCGACGGCATGCCCAACGGCTGGATCGACGATCCGAAGGTTTACGTCAGCATTGCCGCCGATGGCACGGTGACTGTGGTCTGCAACCGCTCGGAAATGGGCCAGGGCGTGCGCACCAGCCTGACCATGGTGGTGGCCGATGAACTGGAAGCCGACTGGGCGCACGTCAAGGTTCAGCAGGCGCCGGGGGATGAAGTGCGCTTCGGCAACCAGGACACCGACGGCTCGCGCAGCATGCGTCACTGGTACGAGCCGATGCGCCGTTGCGGCGCTGCCGCCCGGACTATGCTGGAGCAGGCCGCCGCCGCGCAGTGGAAGGTGCCGGTCGGCGAATGCCGCGCGCAACTGCATAAAGTCATTCACACACCGTCCGGGCGCGAGCTGGGGTACGGTGAGCTGGCTGCTGCGGCCAGTGCACTGACGGTGCCGGCCCGTGACAGCCTGCGGCTCAAGCAACCGGCGGAATTCCGCTACATCGGCAAGGAAGGCACCAAAGCCATCGACGGTGCCGACATCGTCAATGGCCGCGCGGTGTACGGGGCCGATGTGCATTTCGACGGCATGCTGTTCGCGGTCATTGCGCGTCCGGCGGTATACGGCGGCAAGGTCAAGTCGGTGGACGACAGCGCCGCGCTGAAAGTGCCGGGCGTACTCAAAGTCATCCAGATCGAACCCCGGCCATTGCCTTCGGAATTCCAGCCATTGGGTGGCGTGGCCGTGGTGGCCAGCAACACCTGGGCCGCATTGAAGGGCCGCGAGGCACTGAAGATCGAGTGGGACGATGGCCCGAACGCCAGTTACGACTCGGTCGCCTATCGCAAGGAGATCGAAGCCGCTTCGCAGAAGCCGGGCAAAGTCGTGCGCAACACCGGTGACACCGACAAAGCCATCGGCAGTGCTGCCAGCACGCTGGAAGCCTCTTATTATTTGCCGCATCTGGCCCAGGCACCCATGGAGCCGATGGTTGCCATTGCCCGTTACAAGGATGGCACCTGCGAGGCATGGGCACCGAGCCAGGCGCCGCAGGTCACCCGCGAGCGGATCGCCGAACGTCTGGGGCTGCCATTCGATAACGTGACCTTCAATGTCACGCTGTTGGGCGGTGGTTTCGGGCGCAAGTCCAAACCGGACTTCGTCGTTGAAGCGGCCGTGCTCGCCAAGGAATTTCCTGGCAAGGCAGTGCGCGTGCAATGGACCCGCGAAGATGACATCCACAATTCGTATTTCCACACGGTGTCCGCCGAATACCTCAAGGCCGGCGTGGGCAAGGATGGCTTGCCGTCCGCCTGGCTGCACCGCACGGTAGCGCCGAGCATCACTGCGCTGTTTGCACCGGGCATGAATCACGAAGCCGCGTTCGAGTTGGGCATGGGCTTTACCAACATGGCCTACGCGATTCCCAACGTGCGCCTGGAAAACCCCGAGGCCACGGTGCATACACGGGTTGGCTGGTACCGTTCGGTGTCGAACATTCCCCATGGTTTTGCGATTCAGAGTTTCGTCGACGAACTGGCGCACAAGGCCAAGGAAGATCCGCTCAAGTACCAGATCAAATTGCTCGGCCCGGACCGGCAGATCGACCCGCGTACGCTCAGTGAAGAGTGGAACTACGGCGAGTCCCCCGAGCGTTATCCGATCGACACCGGGCGCATGCGCACCGTGCTGGAAACGGCGGCCAAGGCGGCGGGTTGGGGGCGTCAGTTGCCCAAGGGCCGTGGTCTCGGATTGGCGGTGCATTACAGCTTCGTTACCTATGTGGCGGCGGTGATCGAAGTCGAGGTCAAGGACGACGGCACGCTGATCGTGCACAAGGCCGATATCGCCGTCGATTGCGGCCCGCAGATCAACCCCGAGCGGATCCGTTCGCAATTCGAAGGCGCGTGCGTGATGGGCCTGGGCAATGCCGTATGGGGCGAAATCAGCTTCAAGGACGGCAAGGTGCAGCAGGACAACTTCCATATGTATGAAGTGGCGCGCATGTCGCTGGCGCCGAAGGAAGTCGCGGTGCACCTGGTGACGCCGCCGGGCGAGGTGCCATTGGGCGGTGTTGGTGAGCCGGGCGTGCCGCCGATTGCGCCGGCGCTGTGCAACGCAATCTTTGCCGCGACCGGCCAGCGCATCCGCAGCCTGCCGGTGCGTTACCAGTTGCAGGGCTGGCAAAAGGCGCAAGCGTAATGGACAGCGCCGATCTAAATGTCCTGCGCAGCGTGCTCGAATGGCGCCGCGCCGGGCAACGGGTAGTGTTGTTTTCGGTGGTGCAGACCTGGGGCACCGCACCTCGGGCGCCTGGCGCGATGCTGGCGTTGCGCGAGGACGGCGTGGTGATCGGTTCGGTGTCCGGCGGTTGCGTCGAGGACGATCTGATCGCCCGGTTGCACGATGGGCGGATTCCCGCCAACGGGCCGCCGGTGCAGTTGATCACCTACGGCGTGACGCAGGAGGAAGCCGCGCGTTTCGGCCTGCCCTGCGGCGGCACTCTGCGCCTGACCGAGGAGCGGGTCGGCGATCCGGCGTGGGTTGCCGAGTTGCTGGATCGCTGCGAGGCCCATGAAATCGTCGCGCGCGAGTTGAACATCGGCACTGGCGAAGTGGTGTTGCGACCCGCCGGCAAGACCGACACCTTGAGCTTCGACGGCCAGACCCTGCGTGCCATTTACGGTCCGCGCTGGCGCTTGCTGTTGATCGGTGCCGGGCAGTTGTCACGGTATGTGGCCGAGATGGCGCGACTGCTGGATTTCGAAGTGCTGATCTGTGATCCGCGTACCGAATTCGTCTATGGCTGGGAAGAGCAGCATGGACGGTTTGTCCCCGGCATGCCCGACGAAGCGGTGCTGAATATCCAGACCGATGAGCGCACGGCGATCGTCGCGCTGACTCACGATCCACGGCTGGACGACATGGCGCTGCTCACGGCGCTCGACTCCAAAGCGTTCTATGTCGGTGCGCTGGGCTCTCGGGTCAACAGCCGCAAGCGTCGGGAAAATCTCGCTGAACTAGGCTTGTCAGAAGCGGCCATCGCCCGTTTGCACGGGCCGATCGGTTTGCATATTGGCAGCCATTCACCGGCGGAAATCGCCTTGTCGCTGTTGGCGGAGATCGTCGCGATCAAGAATGGTGTCGAGCTCAAGCAGAAGAAAACCGTTGAGAGTGTATGAGCCGAACCATAGGAGTGATTGTGCTGGCGGCGGGCGAGGGTAGCCGTTTTCGCGAAGTGGCGGGCGCAGACAAGGACAAGCTGCTGGCCGATTGCACCGGGCGCGATGGCGCGGTGCGTTCGGTGATCGAGCAGGTGTTGGTGAACCTGCCGGCGAGTCTCGATCAGCGAGTGCTGGTGACGACCGAGGCGCGACCACAGGCAATGCGCATGGCGCAGGCTTATGGGTGTGACATTGTCTCGATCGAGTCCACCGGGATGGGTGACAGCATTGCGGCGGGCGTGGCAGCTTGCCCGGATGCCGATGGCTGGCTGATTGTCCTGGGGGATATGCCGTTCATCCTGCCGTCGAGTTTTGAACGGGTTGTGGCGGCGATTGCCGAGGATGCGGTCAGCGTGCCGACGTTCAATGGTGACTATGGGCATCCGGTCGGGTTTGGGCGTTCGTTCGCAGCGGGGCTGATGGGCTTGTCCGGTGACCGGGGCGCGCGACCGCTGTTTGCCCAAGGGCGGGTGGTTGAAGTCGCGGTGGATGATCCGGGCGTGTTGTGGGATATCGACGTGCCGGATGCGCTGGTTTTCCCGCCGTCCTGATAAAACCTTGAGATATAAAAAAGCCCCGCCTGGATTACCAGGCGGGGCTTTTTAGTGGCGTTTGGAATCAGACGAGGGGTTTAGGCTCGTGTTCTTTTTCCTGGGCCTCTTCGTGTTGCTCGACCGCTTCCTGAACGGAGCGTGGAGCTTCGGCAATCACGGCTTCAACGGCAACTTCTTCAGCGACCGGGGCAGGCGCTGCCTCGATCACTTCGGCAGTTGGAGCAGCGGCGGCAGCGGCAGCCAGTTCCGCTTCCTTCTGCAGACGCTCTTCTTCACGCTTGCGACGACGCACTTCACGCGGGTCGTTAGGTGCGCGGCCGCTTGGGGTCAGGGCGCTGACCGGGGCGACGACTGGAGCCGCTTCAACTACCGGGGCAGGTGCTTCGGCGACCACTGGCGCTTCAACCGCTGGGGCTTCAACGACCGGTGCCGGTTCGGCAACCACTGCTGGCTCGACAGCCTTGGCTTCTTCAACAACAGGCGCTTGGACCACTGGCGCTGGTGTTTCAGCGACAGCCGGCTCGGCGACCCAGTTGAAAGCGGTCTGTTCTTCGCGAACTTCACGAACGGTTTCGGTCACGGTTTCAGCGACGGTCTCGACAACCGACTCTTCGACTGCGGCTGGTGCTTCGAAGGTCACCGCTGGTTCAGCGGCCGCTTCAACCAGGGGCTGAGCTTCGCGAGCCGGAGCCACTTCGACTTCCGGAGCGGCAACGACTTCTACCGGAGTGGTTGCTTCAACGACCGGCGCTTCTGCTGGAGCAGTTTCCAGAGTGGCAGCGGTGGCGCGTTCAGCTTGTTCATGGGCCTGAGCTTCAGCCGGAGCGCTGATCACGGTGCTGGCAACAGCAGCGGTAACAGCCAGACCAGCGGCCAGATCGGCAGTGCTTGGCGCTTGAGCGTTTTCGCCGGACTCGGATTCTTCCGAACCTTCGATCACGTTGCCATTGGCATCACGCTGACGTTCGCGACGGTTGCTGCGACGACGCTGACCACGGGAGCGGCGGCGTGGACGATCGCCTTCGGCGTTCTCCGAACCGTCTTCCGGCAGTTGCTCTTCGTTAATGTTGGTCTCTTCTTCGGCGACAGCGGCAGCGGCCTGTTCGGCGCGCGGCTGACGCTCTTCACGCGCAGGACGTGGCGCACGTTCTTCACGCGGCTGACGGGCCGGACGCTCTTCAGCGGTGGCGGCGGCAGCAACGGCGGGAGCGGCATCCAGAGGCTCGCGCAGTTCGCGTACGCGTTCTTCACGCTCGCCACGTGGCTTGCGATCTTCACGCGGGGCACGTGGTGCACGTTCTTCACGAGGCGCGCGCGGTGCGCGTTCTGCGCGGGCTGTCGGTGCTTCGTCACGGGATTCGCGTGGCTCGCGGACTTCGCGTGGTTGACGCTCTTCACGCGGCTCACGTGGGGCGCGTTCTTCACGCGGTGCACGTTCTTCGCGCGGCTTGCGTTCTTCATCGCGGCGACCGTTACGGTTGCGGCTCTGCTGACGACCGTTGCGACGCTCTTCGTTGCGGGCCGGACGCTCGGTGGCAGGTTTTTCAACCACAACCGGCGCAACAGGCTCTTCCTTGGTGGCGAACAGGCTGACCAGCGACTTCACCAGGCCTTTGAACAGGCTTGGTTCTGGCGCGGCAACCGGAGCAGGTGCCGGGGCCGGCGCGGCGACTTCGGTCGGAACCGGAGCGTTGGCGCGGGCCGGAGCGGTCTTGACCGCGGCTTCCTGGCGAACCAGGGTGCGGGTCGCGGCGGCTGGCTGGACGTCTTCGACATCGGCGGCAGCGGCAGCGATTTCGTAGCTGGACTGGTTGGTCGCGGCTTCCGGGCTGTCGTCACGCAGGCGCTGAACTTCGAAATGCGGGGTTTCGAGGTGATCGTTCGGCAGGATGACGATGCGGGCGCGGGTGCGCAATTCGATCTTGGTGATCGAGTTGCGTTTTTCGTTGAGCAGGAACGCGGCCACCGGGATCGGCACTTGAGCGCGAACTTCGGCGGTGCGGTCTTTCAGGGCTTCTTCTTCGATCAAGCGCAGGATCGCCAGAGAGAGCGATTCGACGTCACGGATGATGCCGGTGCCGCTGCAGCGCGGGCAGACGATGCCGCTGCTTTCGCCGAGCGAAGGACGCAGGCGCTGACGGGACATTTCCAGCAGGCCGAAGCGCGAGATGCGGCCGATCTGCACACGGGCGCGGTCGGCTTCCAGGCATTCGCGGACTTTCTCTTCCACGGCGCGCTGGTTCTTGGCAGGGGTCATGTCGATGAAGTCGATGACGATCAGGCCGCCGATGTCGCGCAGGCGCAACTGACGGGCGATTTCTTCGGCCGCTTCCAGGTTGGTCTGCAGGGCGGTTTCTTCGATGTCGCTGCCTTTGGTGGCGCGTGCCGAGTTGATGTCGATGGACACCAGGGCTTCGGTCGGATCGATGACGATAGAGCCGCCGGACGGCAGTTCGACGACGCGCTGGAAAGCGGTCTCGATCTGGCTTTCGATCTGGAAGCGGTTGAACAGCGGAACGCTGTCTTCGTACAGCTTGATCTTGCTGGCGTACTGCGGCATCACCTGGCGGATGAAGGTCAGGGCTTCGTCCTGGGCTTCAACGCTGTCGATCAGCACTTCGCCGATGTCCTGGCGCAGGTAGTCGCGGATGGCGCGGATGATGACGTTGCTTTCCTGGTAGATCAGGAACGGCGCGGAACGATCCAGCGAGGCTTCCTTGATGGCGGTCCAGAGTTGCAGCAGGTAATCGAGGTCCCACTGCATTTCTTCGCTGCTGCGGCCAAGGCCAGCAGTGCGCACGATCAGGCCCATGTCGGCTGGAGCGACCAGACCGTTCAGGGCTTCACGCAGTTCGTTGCGCTCTTCGCCTTCGATGCGGCGGGAGATGCCGCCGGCACGCGGGTTGTTCGGCATCAGAACGAGGTAACGACCGGCCAGGCTGATGAAGGTGGTCAGGGCTGCGCCCTTGTTGCCACGTTCTTCTTTTTCGACCTGGACGATGACTTCCTGGCCTTCGCTCAGGACGTCCTTGATGTTGACGCGGCCTTCAGGGGCTTTCTTGAAGTATTCGCGGGAGATTTCTTTGAGGGGCAGGAAGCCGTGGCGCTCGGAGCCGAAATCGACAAAGGCAGCCTCAAGGCTTGGTTCGATGCGAGTGATGCGGCCCTTATAGATGTTGGCCTTTTTCTGCTCGCGTGCACCGGATTCGATGTCCAGGTCGTAGAGGCGCTGGCCATCTACCAGTGCAACACGCAACTCTTCGGGTTGAGTTGCGTTAATCAGCATTCTTTTCATGTAGTACCGTCGGTTTCCGGGCTGCCGGAAACGGCGTTCGGCACACACGACTTCTCACGGTCGGTGTCAGGTGCGTCGGGAGTGGTTGGCCATTCCCGTGTCCAGCGATGTCCGGCCAATTGGGCCGTTATCGCGACGTACGCGTCCTGCTTGCTGTGGCTACTTAAGCACTCAGTCAGGAGGAGGAATCAACCGGTGGCTGTGGACGAGATGAAGCGTCTTGATAAAGCCTGTTGCTACACAGTCCAGCGGTTGTGCATCTCCACCCTACACGTATCCCTGATAATTCGGGTGCTGCCGCGCGCAGAATCCGCAGCGGGTTGGCATTTACCGTGAGCTCCGAAAGGGGAGGTCACGCATCATGGCTAATTCAGGCGGTGTTTCCGGAGCCTTCGCTCGGGGTCATCCGCGGCTGACTGCACTTTGTGAACTGGCCGTGAATATGGCTCGCGTGGCGAGTGAAAACTCTGCTTTGCGGCGTGATTCAGGCCTCATGTCACCTGCGCTTGTTACAGCTGCAAACTCCACCGTTACGTAGCAAAAGCCCCGTAGGACGGCCTCGCGTCCTGGTGAATTGCGTTGGTCAGGGCCGGTTTTTGACCGTGGTTCCGCTGTCCAGGCCGCTTTTGGCGGCGTTCGCGACTATAGCAGCAATGATTAAGTGCTTCAATTCCATAAAAAATTGTTATTATCCGCGCCATGACGACTACTGCCCCTACGACTCCAGGCGTTCAACTGCTTGAGGTCTCGCCGGAATATGCCGGCCAACGAATCGACAATTTTCTCCTCGCCAGGCTCAAAGGCGTGCCCAAGACCTTGATTTATCGCATTTTGCGCAAAGGCGAAGTGCGGGTGAACAAAGGTCGGATCAAGCCCGAATACAAGCTGCAGGCCGGCGATATCGTGCGCGTGCCGCCGGTTCGCGTGCCTGAGCGTGACGAACCGGTGCCTTTGGCTCAAGGCCTGCTGCAGCGCCTGGAAGCCTCGATTGTCTACGAAGACAAGGCTCTGATCGTGATCAACAAGCCCGCCGGCATTGCGGTTCACGGTGGCAGCGGCCTGAATTACGGCGTTATCGAAGCCTTTCGTCAGTTGCGCCCCGATGCCAAGGAGCTCGAGCTGGTTCACCGTCTCGATCGCGACACCTCCGGCCTGCTGATGATCGCCAAAAAGCGCAGCATGTTGCGCCACTTGCATGCCGCGTTGCGCGGTGACGGTGTCGACAAGCGCTACATGGCACTGGTTCGCGGCAACTGGGCGACCTCGATCAAGCAAGTCCGGGCCGCGCTCGGCAAGAGCAATCTGCGCTCCGGGGAGCGCATGGTCGAGGTCGATGAGGAGGAGGGCAAGGAGTCTGTGACCGTGTTCAAGGTCCTGCGTCGCTTTGGCGATTTTGCCACTTTGATCGAAGCCAAGCCGATTACTGGCCGCACGCACCAGATCCGCGTCCACACGTTGCACGCCGGGCACTGCATTGCCGGTGACACCAAATACGGCGATGACAGTTTCAGTAAGGAAATCCGTGATCTGGGCGGCAAGCGCCTGTTCCTGCACGCTTACATGCTGACCGTGCCGCTGCCCGATGGTGGTGAACTCAAGTTGCAGGCCCCGGTCGATGAAATGTGGGCCAAGACTGTGGAGCGATTGAGTGCGCCCATCTGATTACAAACTGCTGATTTTCGATTGGGACGGCACGCTGGCCGATTCCATTCATCGGATTGTCGAGGCAATGCACTCGGCGTCCGGGCGTTCAGGTTTCGAGTTGCGTGATGACCTTGCCGTCAAAGGCATCATCGGTCTGGGTTTGCCCGAGGCGATTCGTACCTTGTATCCGGAAATCAGCGATGCGGAAATGACCTTGTTCCGCGAGTATTACGCCGATCACTACATCGCTGCAGAAGCCGTGCCTTCGCCGTTGTTCGAAGGTGTAGTCGAGTCGATGGCGTCGTTTCGCGAGCAGGGCTATCACCTGGCTGTCGCGACTGGCAAGAACCGTCGCGGGCTGGATCGGGTACTCAAGGCCAATGGTTGGGAAGATTATTTCGATATCACCCGCGCTGCCGATGAAACTGCGAGCAAGCCGCACCCTCTGATGCTGGAGCAGATCCTTGCGCATTGCGGTGTGCGTGCCGGGCAGGCGCTGATGGTCGGCGATTCGTCCTTCGATCTGTTGATGGCGCGCAATGCGGGGATGGATTCGGTGGCGGTCAGTTATGGCGCGCAATCGATCGAATCGCTGCAGCAGTTTGCGCCGCGACTGTCGATCGACCATTTTTCCGAATTGCACGCCTGGCTGGAGAAGCAGGCCTAATACGTTTTTGCTGGGGTGGATGGCATGACCGACGAATGGAAAGCACCGGCCAAGGCAACTGCCGACGACGGTGATGCGAAAAGCTGGAAGCTGCTGGAGAAGACACTGCTGGCTGGCGTGCAGGAGCAGCGTCGGTCGCGGCGCTGGGGCATCTTCTTCAAGTTGCTGACCTTTGTTTATCTGTTTGTTGCGTTGATTCTGTTCACGCCGTTGATGGACATGGAAAAAAGCGCCACTCGCGGTCCGAACTACACCGCACTGATCGACGTCACCGGCATGATTGCCGATAAAGAGTCTGCCAGCGCCGACAATATTGTCGGTAGTCTGCGCGCGGCGTTCGAGGACAAGAAGGTCAAGGGCGTGATCCTGCGCATCAACAGTCCGGGCGGAAGTCCGGTGCAGTCGGGTTATGTGTATGACGAGATCAAGCGCCTGCGCGGTCTGCATCCGGATACCAAGCTGTACGCGGTGATTTCCGACCTGGGCGCTTCCGGTGCCTATTACATCGCCAGCGCGGCGGATCAGATCTATGCCGACAAGGCCAGTCTGGTGGGTTCCATTGGCGTGACGGCGGCCGGTTATGGGTTTGTCGGCACCATGGAGAAGCTTGGCGTCGAGCGTCGCACCTATACCTCCGGCGAACACAAGGCGTTCCTCGACCCGTTCCAGCCGCAGAAGCCGGAAGAAACGGCGTTCTGGCAGAGCGTGCTGGATACCACGCACAAGCAGTTCATCAACAGCGTCAAGCAAGGGCGTGGCGATCGCTTGAAAGACAAGGATCATCCGGAGTTGTTCTCCGGGCTGGTCTGGTCTGGCGAACAGGCGCTGCCGCTGGGGTTGATCGATGGGCTGGGTAATGCCAGTTCGGTGGCGCGCGACGTGATTGGCGAAAAGGAACTGGTGGACTTCACCGTTCAGGAATCGCCGTTCGACCGCTTCTCGAAGAAGCTGGGTGCCAGCGTTGCCGAGAAACTGGCAATGTGGATGGGTTTCAGCGGCCCGTCGTTACGCTGATCGAATGCTGCAAGAAAAACCGGCCTGAGAGCCGGTTTTTTTGTGGGTCAGGGAATCTGTACGCCTTCGGCCAGCAGCATGTCGATCAGGCGAATCAGTGGCAGGCCGATCAGGCTGGTTGCGTCCGGTCCTTCGGTGGATTGAAACAGGCTCACGCCCAGTCCTTCGGCTTTGAAGCTGCCGGCGCAGTCGTAGGGTTGCTCGGCGTGCAGATAGCGCTCGACGCGGGCCTGATCCAGTACGCGCATATGCACGGTAAAAGGCACGCAGTCGACCTGGCAGTGGCCGGTCTGGCTGTTGAGCAGGGCAAGGCCGGTGAGAAAGGTCACGCTGGCGCCGCTGGCGGCCATCAGTTGTTCGCGGGCGTTTTCGAAGGTGTGGGGCTTGCCGATGATGCGCTCGCCGAGTACGGCAACCTGGTCGGAGCCGATGATCAGGTGAGTGGGGTGGCTGGCGGCCAGGGCTCGGGCTTTTTGTTCGGCGAGGCGCTTGACCAGTTCGAGGGCTGACTCGTCCGGGCGACGGCTTTCATCGATATCCGGCGAGCTGCAGACGAACGGCAGGTGCAGACGGCTGAGCAATTCCCGACGATAGGTCGAGCTTGAAGCGAGTAATAAAGGCAGCATTCGCATCTCCTGAGGCAGGCGACAGATTCTAGCGGAGCCGCGCAAGTGACGGACAGGGCACAATTTCCTTTGACATGGGTGGGTGCATCCCTATAATGCTGCGCCTATGTTGAATGACCCGATTCCACCTCACGTTGACCCGCGCAAATTGGCTGACCGTGGCACCACCCTTCAAGGTGAACTGCTGCTGGCCGATTTGAAGAGACTCTGCGACCCGCTTTCCGACGATGTCGGTACGGTGCAGGCAAAATTCGTTTTTGAACGAGATGAACGTAAATCTGTGGTGATCCACAGCTTTATCGACACCGAAGTCAAAATGGTTTGCCAGCGTTGTCTTGAGCTGGTCACCCTGCCGATCCACAGCGAATGCAGTTACGCTGTAGTGAAGGAGGGTGCGAATACCCAGTCGTTACCGAAAGGTTATGACGTGCTGGAACTGGGCGAAGATCCATTGGATCTGCAGTCACTGATCGAGGAGGAGCTTCTGCTCGCCTTGCCCATTGTGCCTGCTCATCATCCGGAAGAATGCCAGCAGCCGGCGGGAGCAGATGAGCCCGAACCGAGCGAGGACGAGGTAACGCGGTCCAACCCGTTCAGTGTATTGGCGCAGTTAAAGCGTGACCCAAACGTTTAGGAGTTAATCAATTATGGCTGTTCAGCAGAACAAAAAATCCCGCTCTGCCCGTGACATGCGCCGTTCGCACGACGCTCTCGAGGCTAGCACTCTGTCTGTAGAAAAAACCACTGGTGAAGTTCACCTGCGTCACCACGTATCGCCAGAAGGCGTATACCGTGGCCGTAAAGTGATCGACAAGGGCGCTGACGAGTAATCACTTGTCCGCTCAAGTCATCGCGATTGACGCAATGGGCGGGGACTTCGGTCCCCGCAGCATTGTTCAGGCCAGCCTTGCTTGCCTTTCTGCTACGCCCTCGCTGCACCTGACCCTCGTCGGTCAACCCTCCCTTCTTGAAGAATTGATCACCGGCCAATCGGCTGCCGATCGCGCGCGCCTGACGATTGTTCCGGCGTCCGAAGTCATCACCATGGACGAAAAACCTGCCCAGGCCCTGCGTGGCAAGCCGGACTCGTCGATGCGTGTCGCCCTCGAGTTGCTGCGTGATGGCAAGGTCCAGGCTTGTGTCAGCGCCGGCAATACCGGTGCGTTGATGGCTCTGTCGCGATTTGTGCTCAAGACCCTGCCCGGAATCGACCGTCCAGCCATGGTCGCGGCGATCCCTACTCAGAAGGGCTACTGTCAGTTGCTCGATCTGGGCGCCAACGTCGATTGCAGCGCCGAGCATCTTTTGCAGTTCGCCGTGATGGGGTCCGTGGCGGCGCAAACGCTGGGCATTGCCCGCCCTCGCGTCGCATTGCTGAATATCGGCACCGAAGACATCAAGGGCAATCAGCAAGTCAAGCTGGCCGCGACGTTGCTGCAGGCTGCCCGGGGCGTCAATTACATCGGTTTCATCGAGGGCGACGGTTTGTATCGCGGCGAGGCGGATGTGGTGGTTTGCGACGGTTTTGTCGGCAATATCCTGCTCAAGTCCAGCGAAGGCCTGGCGACCATGATTGCTGCGCGCATCGAGGCGTTGTTCAAGAAAAACCTGGCATCGCGCGTCGTCGGTGCACTGGCGCTGCCATTGATGAAACGTCTGCAGGCTGATCTGGCGCCGGCGCGACATAACGGCGCAAGCTTCCTCGGTTTGCAGGGTATTGTCGTTAAAAGTCACGGTTCGGCCGGGGTTCAGGGATTTCAGAGTGCCATTCAGCGGGCGCTTATCGAGATTCAGGAGAATCTTCCCGAGCGCCTGCACGGCCGTCTGGAGGATTTGTTGTCTTAGGCGTTTTCGTCGGACAATGCTTAAATGTGACCGCCCGGTTCAAAGGGCCATCCAACTGTCAGTTTCTTGCGTCCCACTAGCGGGATGCCATTTTTCCGACGACAAGATCATTAGGGGCTTGTTACATGTCTGCTTCCCTCGCATTCGTCTTTCCAGGACAGGGTTCGCAGTCCCTCGGCATGCTGGCCGAGCTGGGCGCGCAATATCCACTGATCCTCGAAACTTTCAAAGAAGCATCCGATGCTCTGGGCTACGACCTGTGGGCGCTGACCCAGCAGGGCCCGGAAGAGCTGCTTAATCAAACCGACAAAACCCAACCGGCCATTCTGACCGCCTCGATCGCCCTGTGGCGTCTGTGGCTGGCGGAAGGTGGTGCGCGTCCGGCCTTTGTTGCCGGTCACAGCCTGGGTGAATACAGCGCGCTGGTTGCCGCCGGCAGCCTGAGCCTGGCGGACGCGGTGAAGCTCGTCGAGCGCCGTGGCCAGTTGATGCAGGAAGCTGTTCCAGCGGGGCAGGGCGGCATGGCTGCCATCCTTGGTCTGGAAGATGCCGACGTTCTCGCTGCCTGCGCTGAAGCGGCGCAGGGCGAAGTGGTCAGCGCGGTGAACTTCAACTCCCCGGGCCAGGTGGTGATCGCCGGTGCCAAGGCGGCAGTAGACCGCGCCATCGAAGGTTGCAAGGCCCGTGGCGCCAAGCGTGCCATGCCGCTGCCGGTCAGCGTGCCGTCGCACTGTGAACTGATGCGTCCGGCTGCCGAGCGCTTCGCGGAATCCATTGCTGCCATCGACTGGCAGGCACCGCAGATCCCTGTGGTACAGAACGTCAGCGCTCAGGTGCCGGCGGATCTGGAAACCCTGAAGCGTGATCTGCTCGAACAGCTCTACAAGCCGGTTCGCTGGGTCGAGTCCGTACAGACCTTGGCCGCCAAAGGCGCGACCAATCTGGTCGAGTGCGGCCCTGGCAAGGTGCTGGCCGGTCTGAACAAACGTTGCGCCGAGGGCGTTTCGACTTCCAACCTCAATACCCCAGACGCTTTCGCTGCCGCCCGTGCAGCGGCTGTCTGAATCAGGAGAAGCTTGCATGAGTCTGCAAGGTAAAGTTGCACTGGTCACCGGCGCAAGCCGTGGCATCGGCCAGGCTATCGCACTGGAACTGGGCCGTCAGGGTGCCATCGTTGTTGGCACCGCGACTTCCGCTTCGGGCGCCGAGCGCATTGCTGCGACCCTGAAGGAAAACGGCATTCAGGGCGCAGGTTTCGAACTGAACGTCACCAGTGATGAATCGGTCAGCGCAGTGCTGGCGAACATTCAGGAGCAGTTCGGGGCGCCGGTGGCGATTCTGGTCAACAATGCCGGCATCACCCGCGATAACCTGATGATGCGTATGAAAGACGACGAGTGGTACGACGTGATCGATACCAACCTGAACAGTCTGTATCGCCTGTCCAAAGGCGTTCTGCGCGGCATGACCAAGGCGCGTTGGGGCCGAATTATCAGTATTGGCTCGGTGGTGGGTGCCATGGGCAACGCTGGCCAAGTAAACTATGCAGCCGCCAAGGCCGGTCTGGAAGGTTTCAGCCGTGCCATGGCGCGCGAAGTCGGTTCGCGATCAATTACGGTCAACTCGGTAACCCCAGGGTTCATCGACACCGATATGACCCGCGAACTGCCTGAAGCACAGCGTGAAGCCTTGCAGACGCAGATTCCGCTGGGCCGTCTGGGACAGGCTCAAGAGATCGCGTCCGTGGTCGCTTTTCTTGCATCCGACGGTGCGGCATACGTGACCGGGGCTACAATCCCGGTTAACGGCGGGATGTACATGTAATTCAAATGTGACGGATTGCTTCAAAAAAATGTCATACGAGCTGTCTAAAATCCGTTATAAAGCTGCAATCTATTTATAGGCAGAGGGCTCCAGGGTTTGAGGAGTGAAGCTTTCAGTTGAAAAGCTGAAAAGTCTTTCTATACACTTACCCACTGGCCAGCTGCCTGAATTTGTCCATTAGGAGTGAAAACAAGGTATGAGCACCATCGAAGAGCGCGTCAAGAAAATCGTTGCCGAGCAACTGGGTGTTAAAGAAGAAGAAGTGAAGAACGAATCTTCTTTCGTTGACGACCTGGGTGCCGACTCCCTTGACACCGTTGAGCTGGTGATGGCTCTGGAAGAGGAATTCGAGACCGAAATCCCTGACGAAGAAGCTGAGAAGATCACTACTGTCCAAGCTGCAGTCGACTACGTTACTAGCCACCAGGCGTAATAGTTTGTAATCGTTGCTTGCTGTCATGGAAAAACCGCACTGCCATCATGGCGTGCGGTTTTTTCTTTAGGCCTGATGCAAAGTCGTCATTTGAAAAAGGAGAGTGCTGTGTCGCGTAGACGCGTCGTAGTCACCGGTATGGGTATGTTGTCGCCACTGGGCACGGATGTGCCGAGCAGTTGGCAGGGCATTCTGGCTGGCCGCAGTGGCATTGGTCTGATCGAACACACCGACCTTTCTGCCTATTCCACCCGCTTTGGCGGCTCGGTAAAGGGCTTCAATGTCGAGGAATACCTGTCGGTCAAGGAAGCGCGCAAGCTCGACCTGTTCATTCAGTACGGTCTGGCGGCCGGCTTTCAAGCCGTACGCAATGCCGGTCTGGAAGTCACCGATGCCAACCGTGAACGCATTGGCGTGGCCATGGGTTCGGGTATCGGCGGTCTGACCAACATCGAAGAAACCAGCCGCACCCTGCACGAGACTGGCCCGCGCCGGATTTCTCCGTTCTTTGTGCCTGGCTCGATCATCAATATGATTTCCGGTTTCCTGTCCATCCACCTGGGTGCACAGGGGCCCAACTACGCCATCGCCACAGCGTGTACCACCGGTACGCACTGCATCGGCATGGCTGCGCGCAACATCATGTACGACGAAGCCGACGTGATGATTGCCGGCGGTGCCGAGATGGCCGCGTGCGGTCTGGGCATGGGCGGCTTCGGTGCTTCCCGTGCACTGTCGACTCGCAATGACGAGCCGACCCGTGCCAGCCGTCCGTGGGACAAGGGCCGTGACGGCTTCGTGCTGTCCGACGGCGCCGGTGCCCTGGTGCTCGAAGAACTCGAACACGCCAAGGCTCGTGGCGCGACCATCTACGCCGAGCTGATCGGTTTTGGCACCAGTGGTGACGCGTTCCACATGACCTCGCCACCCGCCGATGGCGCCGGTGCTGCACGCTGCATCACCAACGCGTTGCGCGATGCGAAGATCAACGTTGATCAAGTGCAATACATCAACGCCCACGGCACTTCGACGCCGGCCGGCGACCTCGCTGAAGCCAACGCGATCAAGTCGGTGTTCGGTGATCACGCCTACAAGCTGGCAGTCAGCTCCACCAAGTCCATGACCGGTCACCTGCTGGGTGCGGCGGGCGCGGTCGAGGCGATCTTCAGCGTGCTGGCGATCAACAGCCAGGTGGCGCCGCCAACCATCAACCTCGATGAGCCGGACGAAGGCTGCGACCTCGATTTCGTGCCGCACACCGCGCGCAACATGGATATCGATGTCGTGCTGTCCAACTCGTTCGGGTTTGGCGGCACCAACGGCACGTTGGCGTTCCGTCGGTTCGCCGGCTGATGGACTGCTGGGTCGACGGTCTGCCGGCTGACGCTCTGTCGCTGAAAGATCGCGGCCTGGCTTACGGCGACGGTCTGTTCGAGACCATCGCCGTGCGAAGTGGTCAGCCGTTGCTGCTGGATCGGCATCTGACGCGTCTGGCCGAAGGCTGTGCGCGTCTGGCCATTGCTGCCGACATCGAGCGGGTTCGCCATGAGCTGCAATCCTATGCCGCCGCGATGGGCGAGGGCGTGCTCAAGCTCATCCTTACTCGTGGTGACGGATTGCGCGGTTATGCGCCGGACCCTACGGCGCAGGGCCGACGCATTTTGCAAGGCAATCCTCCCGCCGTTTATCCAGCGACCCACGCCGAGCAGGGCGTGCGCCTGTTTCCGTGCAGCACGCGCCTTTCCAGGCAGCCGTTGCTCGCCGGGCTCAAACACCTCAATCGACTGGAACAGGTCATTGCCCGCGCCGAATGGCAGGACAGTGAACATGCCGAAGGTTTGATGCTCGATCAGGCCGGTCGGGTGATTGAAGGCGTGTTCAGCAATCTGTTCATGGTGCGTGACGGTGTGTTGATCACGGCGGACCTGAAACGCTGTGGCGTGGCCGGTGTAATGCGCGCAGAAATATTGTTTCAGGCCGAGTCCCTGGGCATTCCTGTGCAGATCACCGACATCCCCCTCGAACAGCTGCAATGGGCCGATGAGGTCTTCGTCTGCAACAGCGTGTATGGCGTCTGGCCGGTACGCGCCTGTGCTGCTCTGAGCTGGCCGGTTGGCCCGCTCACCCGTAAACTGCAAACCATTGCCCGCGCGCTACTGGATGCCTGATTCGTGAGACGTAAACTTTTGCTGCTGCTGGAAACCGGACTGGTTCTGGCAGGGCTGCTGTTGGGCGCCAGCGCCTGGAAGATTCATTCGGCACTGGAACAGCCCCTGAACATCACGCAGGAAGAACTGCTGGATGTGCCCAAGGGATCCACCCCGACCCGTACTTTTCTTGGACTCGAAGCCGATGGCGTCATCAAGGACGCGTTCTGGCTGCGGGTCTATTGGCGTTTCAATCTCGCCGGCACGCCGATTCACAGCGGTGAATATCGCATGCAGCCGGGCATGACCGTCAACGGTCTGATCGACCTGTGGAAGCGCGGCGATGTAGTTCAGTACAGCCTGACGCTGGTCGAAGGCTGGAATTTTCATCAAGTGCGCGCCGCGCTGGCCAAAGATGAAAAGATCGAACAGACCCTCAATGGCCTGAGCGACAGTGATGTGATGGCCAAAATCGGTCACAAGGGTCTGTTCCCTGAAGGGCGCTTTTTCCCCGATACCTACCGCTTCGTGCGCGGTGTGACCGATGCCGAACTGCTGAAAAAGGCTTTCGATCGCCTCGACGAGGTGCTGGCGAAGGAGTGGGAAAAGCGATCCGCCGATGTGCCTTACACCGAGCCCTATCAGGCGCTGATCATGGCGTCACTGGTGGAGAAGGAAACCGGCGTGCCTCAGGAACGTGGGGAGATTGCCGGCGTTTTCGTGCGTCGCATGGCGCTGGGCATGCAGCTGCAGACCGATCCGACGGTGATCTATGGCTTGGGTGATCGCTACACCGGCAAGCTGACCCGTGCCCATCTCAAAGAAGCCACGCCGTACAACACGTACATGATTCCCGGCCTGCCGCCGACGCCGATCGCCATGGTCGGACGCGAAGCGATTCACGCCGCACTCAACCCGGTGGATGGCACCAGCCTCTATTTCGTTGCTCGTGGCGATGGCAGTCACGTGTTCTCCGATGATCTGGACGCGCACAACAACGCGGTGCGCGAGTACCAGCTCAAGCGGCGCGCGGATTACCGCTCCAGCCCGGCGCCAGCGACCACGCCCGAGGCCTCTCCGGCAGGCGAGGAGGCGATTCCTGCCACCTCCCCCGATACCGCACCGGAATCGTTGCCGCAACCGCCTGCTCAAGAACCTGCACCGGCGCCTGAACCGGAAGCCTCCGCTCCCCAAAACACGCAATGACTTTGATTAAGGACTGCCTGTGACTGGCTTGTTTATTACCCTGGAAGGCCCGGAAGGCGCCGGCAAAAGCACCAACCGCGAATACCTCGCCGAGCGCCTGCGCGCCGCCGGTATCGAAGTGGTGCTGACCCGCGAACCCGGCGGTACGCCGCTGGCCGAGCGCATTCGCGAGGTGTTGCTGGCTCCGGTCGACGAAGTGATGAACCCGGACACCGAGCTGCTGCTGGTGTTCGCCGCCCGTGCCCAGCATCTGGCTGAAGTCATTCGCCCGGCGCTGGCCCGTGGCGCGGTGGTGCTGTGTGATCGGTTTACCGATTCGACTTACGCCTATCAGGGCGGCGGTCGCGGCTTGTCGCTGGAGCGCATCGCGGCGCTGGAGACTTTCGTGCAGGGCGACCTGCGTCCCGACCTGACGCTGATTTTCGATCTGCCGGTGGAAATCGGCCTGGCCCGCGCCAGTGCCCGTGGTCGTCTGGACCGTTTCGAGCTGGAAGGCCGTGAGTTTTTCGAGGCGGTGCGCAATGCGTTCCTCAAGCGCGCCGAGGCAGATCCTGCGCGGTATGTGCGGATTGACGCCGGTCAGCCGTTGGCCAAGGTTCAACAATCGCTGGATACCTTGATTCCGAACCTGCTGGAGCTGAGCCGTGGCTGAGGCCTATCCGTGGCAGGACAGCCTCTGGCAGCAACTTGCCGGTCGCGCTCAGCACGCCCACGCCTATCTGCTGCACGGGCCGGCCGGGATCGGCAAACGCGCGCTGGCCGAGCGGCTGATGGCCAGCCTGCTGTGCCTGCGGCCGACACCTGAAGCCTGCGGCGAGTGCAAATCCTGCCTGCTGCTCAATGCCGGCAGCCACCCGGACAATTACATCCTTGAACCGGAAGAGGCGGACAAGGCGATCAAGGTCGACCAGGTGCGCGATCTGGTCAGTTTCGTGGTGCAGACCGCGCAGCTGGGCGGGCGCAAGGTGGTGCTGATCGAGCCGGTGGAGTCGATGAACATCAACGCCGCCAACGCCTTGCTCAAAAGCCTTGAAGAACCGTCCGGCGATACCGTGCTGTTGCTGGTCAGCCACCAGCCGAGCCGATTGTTGCCGACCATCAAGAGCCGCTGCGTGCAGCAGGCCTGTCCGCTGCCGAGCGAGTCCATGAGCCTGCAATGGCTGGCTCAGGCATTGCCGGAATGTTCCGAAGACGAACGTGTCGAACTGTTGACCCTGGCCGCCGGTTCGCCGTTGGCCGCTGTCACGTTGCACGGGCAGGGCGTGCGTGACCAGCGCGCGCAGGTTGTCGAAGGCGTGAAGAAGTTGCTCAAACAGCAGCAATCGCCGACGCAACTGGCCGAGGAGTGGAAAAACATTCCGATGCTGCGGCTGTTCGACTGGTTCTGTGACTGGTCGAGCCTGATCCTGCGCTATCAATTGACCCAGGATGAAGCGGGCCTCGGCCTGACCGACATGCGCAAAGTCGTGCAGTATCTGGCGCAGAAAAGTGCCCAGGCTAAAGTGCTCGATATTCAGGACTGGATCCTCGCCCAGCGCCAGAAAGTCCTGAGCAAGGCCAACCTCAATGCGGCGTTGTTGCTGGAAGCGTTGCTGGTGCAATGGGCGAGCTTGCCTGGCCAAAGATAAGAATGTGTACCTAGACTCTGAACATCAGCAGTGGAGGTCAACATGAACGAACCTGTCAGCCCGGGGCCGCGCAACGGCATCTTGTCCCTGACCATCAAGGACAAGTCGGTACTTTACGCCGCGTACATGCCGTTCATCAGGAACGGCGGCCTGTTCATCCCGACCAACAAGAGCTACAAGTTGGGCGACGAGGTGTTCATGCTGCTGAACCTGATGGACGAGGCGGAGAAGATTCCGGTGGCCGGCAAAGTGGCCTGGATCACTCCCAAAGGCGCCCAGGGCAACCGCGCGGCCGGCGTCGGCGTGCAATTCAACGATGGCGACAACACGGCGCGCAGTCGCATTGAAACTCATCTGGCCGGAGCCCTGAAGTCCGACCGTCCCACTCATACGATGTAAGTTGCAGTCCTTTTTATGCTCGTAGATTCCCATTGTCACCTTGATCGCCTCGACCTCGCCGCTCACGACGGTTCCCTGGATGCCGCGCTGGATGCGGCCCGTCTGCGCGGAGTCGGGCATTTCCTGTGCATCGGCGTCAGTGCCGATAACGCGGCCGACGTCAAAGCCCTGGCCGAGCGTTACGAGGACGTCGATTGTTCGGTCGGCGTGCATCCTTTGGATGTTCAGCCGGGCGCGGCGCCGGCGCTGGACTGGCTGCTGCACGAGCTCAATCACCCGAAAGTGGTAGCGATCGGCGAAACCGGTCTGGATTACCACTACGAGCCGGAAGCCGCTGAATTGCAGCAGGAGTCGTTCCGTCTGCACCTGCAAGCCGCCCAGCAGACCGGCAAACCGGTGATCATCCACACCCGTGGCGCCCGCGCCGACACGCTCGAGCTGCTGCGCGAAGCCGCGTTACCCCAGGCCGGCGTGCTGCATTGCTTCACCGAAGATTGGGACATGGCCAAGGCCGCGCTGGACATGGGTTACTACATTTCCCTGTCGGGCATCGTCACCTTCCGCAACGCCGATGCGTTGCGCGATGTGGCGAGCAAGGTTCCGGCCGATCGCCTCTTGGTGGAAACCGATTCGCCGTACCTGGCGCCGATCCCGTATCGCGGCAAACCGAACCTGCCGCAATACGTGCGGGAAGTGGCAGAGTTTCTGGCGATGCTGCGCGGCGAGAACTATGAGCGTTTTGCCGAGCAGACCACCGAGAACTTCAAGCGATTGTTTCCGCTGGCGAATGTAAAAGCCTGAATCGCAGGCAAAAAAAACCCGGGTTCTGGGGGGTGAATCCGGGTTAAGACCATTAGGAGTAAAACAAAGGCACGCGGTCCCTTGGTACCTTTACCGGCGCGACACTTGGGGGAGATGTCGCCCGACAGTTCAAGTATTGATCAGTCTGGCGTTCAGTCCAGTTGGCCGGTCGGGGTTTTTAAACAAATTTGGAATACGTTCGCTTCGGTTATGTTCTCATTCCCCCCGAAACGTTCGTGAAATGAACAAGAAACACAGATATGGTCGGATGATCCGTGCATTTTTGCGCAAGTTAGGCATAATACGCGGCTTCGAATTTTGACCCCTACAGACCTTTTCTTATGCACAAAGAACCTCGTAAGGTCCGTGAGTTTCGTCGCCGTGAGCAAGAAATTCTCGATACCGCGCTCAAGCTGTTCCTCGAACAAGGTGAAGACAGTGTCACCGTCGAGATGATTGCTGATGCCGTGGGTATCGGCAAAGGCACGATCTACAAGCACTTCAAGTCCAAGGCCGAAATCTATCTGCGCCTGATGCTCGATTACGAGCGCGACTTGAACGAGCTGTTGCATTCGGCCGATGTCGACAAGGACAAGGAAGCGCTGTCCCGTGCCTACTTTGAATTCCGCATGCGCGATCCGCAGCGCTATCGCCTGTTCGATCGCCTGGAAGAAAAAGTGGTCAAGGGCAATCAGGTGCCGGAGATGGTCGAGGAACTGCACAAGATCCGTGCCTCGAACTTCGAACGCCTGACGCTGCTCATCAAGGGCCGCATCAGCGAAGGCAAGCTCGAAGACGTGCCGCCGTACTTCCACTACTGCGCATCCTGGGCGCTGGTGCACGGCGCGGTGGCGCTGTATCACTCGCCGTTCTGGAGCAATGTGCTGGAAGATCAGGAAGGTTTCTTCCAGTTCCTGATGGATATCGGCGTGCGCATGGGCAACAAGCGCAAGCGCGACCCGGAAACTCCAAGCAGCTGAATCATTCAGTCGCCTTATGCGCCGTGTTTTTCATTACATGGCGCAGTACCGCAGGAATATACTCAGGCATAGGGCTTGCTAAAACTTGAATTGTGAGTCAAGTTTTAGTCGCTCGATTTTCCATCGCCGGAGTGCTTCATGATCGTTGACCGTCAAGGCAGGCGTTTTCGCAATTTGCGGATCAGTCTGACTTCAGCCTGCAATTACGCTTGTACCTACTGCGTGCCAAACGGCAAGCGGCTGGTGGCTGCGCAGGATGAACTGTCGGCCGAGGCCATGGCGCGCGGCGTGGCTTATCTGATCGAAGCCGCCGGCATCGAGCGCCTGCGCATCACCGGCGGCGAGCCGCTGGTCAGCCCCAAACTCGAATCTTTCATGAGCGCCGTCGGCAAGATGGGCCTGGAAGACATCAGCCTGACCACCAACGGCCAGCTCCTGGCAAAAAAACTCCCGTTGCTGGTCGATGCCGGCCTGCGACGCATCAACGTTTCCCTCGATACCCTGGACGCCGGCGCGTTCCGCAGCATTGCCCGTGGCGGTGATCTGGCCACCGTGCTGGACGGCATGGATCAGGCGGCCGCGGCGGGGATGAAGATCAAGGTCAACATGGTGCCGTTGCGCGGACAGAATCTCGACCAGGTGATGCCGCTGCTCGATTACTGCCTCGAGCGTGGTTTCGAGCTGCGCTTCATCGAGCTGATGCGCATGGGCCACCTGGCCACTGACTCCAACGCCTTTCTGCAACAGTTCGTCAGCCTGCAACAACTGCTGAGCCTGATCGGCGAGCATTACGAGTACGCGCAAACCGACGCGCCGGTGGACGCCACGGCGGTTCGTTATGCGATTCCCGGTCGGGGTAACTTCGGCGTGATTGCCAACGAAAGCGTGCCGTTCTGCCGAACCTGCTCGCGCCTGCGCCTCTCGTCCACCGGATGGCTGCATGGTTGTCTGTCGTCGAGCAACCGCCACTACGTCGGTGACCTGCTCGACAAACCACGTCACGAGGCGCTACCGGCGCTGCAGCGACTGCTGGTCAAGGCGCTGGGGGACAAGCAGGAAGTCGCATTCTCCGGCGGCGCCACCGTCATGAAGATCATCGGCGGCTGAGTACTTCGCCACAAAAAGCCCTGTTTCAAAGCGGATACCTGCACATTTCCAAGGACTGGCGCAAAAGCTGCATCCTACGGCCATTCGCCGGTTTTCCGTCACCGGCTTCTGGAGGATTAGGATGCGTAGCCTGGTTTTGCTGCTGGCCGTTTTGGCGCTGGGCGGCTGTATGACTGTCAGTGACATGGCCGAAGGGACTCGCTACCAGATGAGCGACGCGGGCTTGCTGGACCACAGCGACAGCCGTCGCGTAAACAATTTCCGCATTCAGCCGGATTCGTTCATCTACATCGCGCAAGGCTCGTTCGCACCGCCGGGCGGTTCTTACCCGCGTCCCAACGTGGTGGCCGAAGAGGCCTTCAAAGGCTTCGTCGAATACTTCCCGATGGTCCGCCGTGCCCGTGCGCCGGAAGGCCTTGACCAGGCGATGGGCGAGGCCCGCGACGCCGGTGCCCACTACCTGCTGTACACGCGTTTCGCCAAGGCCGACGACCGCATCGGCAACTCCGATGAGTGGCTGGATCAGGAAGCCGTTGATCGTCTCGGCATCGATGGCGGCGTGATTCAGATCATGTTGATCGAGACCAGCACCCAGTATTTGATTGATACTGCACGGATCAAGAGTCGTGGCGGTTTGCTGACGTTCCACGACAACAAACCCGAAGACCTGATCGGCCCACCGCTTGCGCAGTACGCGCGCAGCCTGCTGGGCGTCGGGGACCAGTAATTCAAGGAGTACGCCATGAGTGGCCCGCAAAAAGCCAATGACCTGCTGGGGCAAATCCCCAAAACCAAAGGCTTGCCGCCGGTGCACTTGTGGAACCCGGATTTCTGCGGCGACATCGACATGCGCATCGCCCGCGACGGCACCTGGTACTACCTGGGTACTCCGATCGGGCGCAAGCCGATGGTCAAGCTGTTCTCCACGATCATCCGCCGCGATGGCGATGACTATTTCCTGATCACTCCAGTAGAGAAAGTCGGGATCAAGGTCGACGACGCGCCGTTTGTGGCGATTGCCGTCGAGGTGGAAGGCGAGGGCGAGGCGCAACGGCTTCGCTTCACGACCAATGTCGATGAAACCACCGAAGCCGGCGCGGAACATCCGATCCGCGTCGAGATTGATCCCACAACGCAAGAACCCGCGCCCTACGTGCATGTGCGCACCAACCTCGAAGCGCTGATCCACCGCAACGTGTTCTACCAATTGGTCGAGCTGGCAGTCAGCCGTGAAATCGATGGCCAGCGCTGGCTTGGCGTCTGGAGTGGCGGCGAGTTCTTTCGTATCGGCCTCGAACCTTGAAAAACCGCAGTCTGTGGAAGCAGGCTGCGGTTTTTTGTCGTTGACTCTCAATCGTATGATGATTAGCTTAGGCACCCACAGCGAACGGCTTCGGGGTGTCCATGTCGAGCAGTTTTCACGCATCAACGGTTGACTGGCTGGGCGCCTGGATTGCCGCCGGCCAGGTCAAACCGGGGCAGGCGATCAAGGTCGAGGCCGATCTGGGCGAGCAGCTCGGGGTCAGCCGCACCGTGATCCGCGAAGCCATCAAGACCCTCGTCGCAAAAGGGATGCTGGAAGTCGGGCCGAAAGTCGGCACGCGAGTGCTGCCGATCAAGCGCTGGAACCTGTTCGATCCGCAAGTCGTCGGCTGGCTGTCACGCAGCGGCCTGCCGGAAAACTTTGTCGATGACTTGCTCGACCTGCGCCGCACCATCGAGCCGATGGCGGTGCGCTGGGCCTGTGAGCGGGCGACCGTCGAACAGGTGCAAGCCGTGCGGCAGGCCTACAACGCGCTGGAGCGGGCGGTGGACAGCGGCATCGACTACAACCGCGCCGACCAGTTCTTCCACGAATGCATTCTCGCTGCCAGCCACAATCAATTCATCGAGCAGATGGTGCCGGCCCTCGGCGCGTTGCTCGCGGTGTCCTTCGAAGTCTCTGCGGCCGACCCTGATGAATTGCGCCGCACTCTGCCCATCCATAAAGACATGGCCGACGCCATCGCCGCCCGGGATGCCGCGCGCGGTGTATGGGCCTGCATGACCCTGATCGACAATGCCGACCTGGCCATCAAGCGGTTTTACCCGCAGGTAATGGCCGACAAAAAAGCCAGCTGACAAAAACAACAAAACAGGAGGTTGCATGACGTGGACTGCGGTGACAGAGCATCGGGCGCAACTGGGCGAAGGACCGTTCTGGGACGCACCGACCCAGGCGCTGTATTGGGTCGACATTGCCGGCAAGCAAGCGCTGCGGCTGATCGGGCAGAACGTGCAGATCTGGCAGATGCCGGAGCACGTTTCGGCGTTCATTCCCTGCGCCAGCGGCGACGCACTGGTGACCCTGAGCAGCGGCGTCTACCGGCTCGATCTGGATTCCCCCGGACTTGAGCCGCGACTGACGCTGTTCTGCGTCGCCGATCCACAACCGGGCAACCGCGCCAACGAAGCACGTTGCGATGGCCAGGGCCGCTTGTGGCTCGGCACCATGCAAAACAACATCGGCGAACGGGGCGAGGATCTGCCGATCATTCGACGTTCCGGCGGGCTGTTCCGGATTGATCCGGATAAAAGGGTCACGCCATTGCTGCGCAACCTGGGCATTCCCAACACGCTGCTCTGGAGTGACGACGGCACCACGCTGCTGTTCGGCGACAGCCTCGACAGCACGTTGTACCGCTATTTCATTCACACCGACGGCAACCTCGACACTGCTCAGCCTTGGTACAGCGCCGATCAGCACGGTGGCCCGGACGGTTCGGCGATGGACGCCGAAGGCTACGTGTGGAACGCCCGCTGGGACGGCAGTTGCCTGCTGCGTTTGACGCCGGATGGGCACATCGACCGCAAGATCGACCTGCCGATCAGTCGCCCGACCAGTTGCGTATTCGGCGGCGCAGACCTGAAAACCCTTTACATCACCAGCGCCAAAAGTCCGCTGAACCATCCGCTGGACGGTGCCGTGCTGTCGCTGCAGGTGGATGTTGCCGGAAAGCTGTGTACGCGATTTGCCAGTTAAATCCCAAAATATGGGACGCAAAATTATATATTGAGATTATTTGGCGGTCGGGTTTATAGTCGGCTCCAGCAGTAACACGCACTCACACTTAAAAAGAACAAAACAGGTGAAGTGATGCAGCGAATTTCCATCGCACTCCACAGCGGAGTCAGCGCTTCGGGCCGTTCCGGTTCCGCGGCGTGCGCTCGCCTGTTTTGTTCCAGAAGCCTTCCAGACCGGACATCGTCAGATGCCCGGTTTTTTATGCTTTCGAACAGGAGTCCTGATTCATGGCTGAACCTCTGTCCCTGCCACCGGTGCCCGAGCCGCCGAAAGGTGAGCGCCTGAAAAACAAGGTTGTGTTGCTGACCGGCGCCGCCCAAGGCATCGGCGAAGCGATCGTCGCAACCTTCGCCTCCCAGCAGGCCAAACTGGTGATCAGCGATATCCAGGCTGAAAAGGTCGAGAAAGTCGCCGCACACTGGCGCGAGCAGGGCGCCGATGTGCATGCGATCAAGGCCGACGTATCGCGTCAGGAGGATCTGCACGCCATGGCCAGACTGGCCATCGAACTGCACGGTCGTATCGACGTGCTGGTCAACTGCGCCGGGGTCAACGTGTTCCGCGATCCGCTGGAGATGACCGAAGAAGACTGGAAACGCTGTTTCGCCATCGACCTCGACGGCGCCTGGTATGGCTGCAAGGCCGTGCTGCCGCAGATGATCGAGCAAGGCATCGGCAGCATCATCAATATTGCCTCGACCCATTCTACGAACATCATTCCCGGCTGCTTCCCGTACCCGGTGGCCAAGCACGGCTTGCTCGGACTGACCCGCGCGTTGGGCATCGAGTACGCGTCGAAGGGCATTCGCGTCAACGCCATCGCGCCGGGCTACATCGAAACCCAGCTCAACGTCGATTACTGGAACGGTTTCGCCGATCCGCACGCCGAACGCCAGCGCGCCTTTGATCTGCATCCACCGAAACGTATCGGTCAGCCGATTGAAGTGGCGATGACCGCCGTGTTCCTGGCCAGCGACGAAGCGCCGTTCATCAACGCCTCGTGCATCACCATCGATGGTGGTCGCTCGGTGATGTACCACGACTGAAAAAGCGGATTTCAGGCGGGAAGGTCTGCCTGAAATCCAATCATCATACGATATGACTATTGTCGTCATGATTTGCGGCAAACGCTTCGACCGCTGTAACGCTTTTCAAATAACGCTCAAGAAAAATAACAAGGAGTCTGCTTATGAAACGTCGTTTCGGGATTCGTACCCTTTGCAGTACCGCGCTGGCGGTTACTGCGTTCAGCCTGAGCAGTTCGCTGCTGGCCGCTGACCCTGTGAAAATCGGTTTCCTGGTCAAGCAGGCCGAAGAGCCATGGTTCCAGACTGAATGGGCCTTCGCCGAGAAAGCTGCCAAGGACAAAGGCTTCGAGCTGATCAAGATCGCCGTGCCGGACGGCGAGAAAACCCTCTCGGCCATCGACAGCCTTGCGGCCAACGGCGCCAAGGGCTTCGTCATCTGCCCGCCGGACGTGTCCCTCGGCCCTGCGATCATGGCGAAGGCCAAGCTCAATGATCTGAAAGTCATTGCCGTCGACGACCGTTTTGTCGACGCCAATGGCAAGTTCATGGAAGACGTGCCGTACCTCGGCATGGCCGCGTTCGAAGTCGGCCAGAAGCAGGGCGCTGCCATGGCCGCCGAGGCGAAAAAGCGTAACTGGGACTGGAAGGACACCTACGCGGTGGTCAACACCTACAACGAACTCGACACCGGCAAGAAACGCACCGACGGTTCGATGAAAGCGCTCGAAGACGCCGGCTTGCCGAAAGAGCACATCCTGGCCGCCGCCCTGAAAACCCTCGACGTACCGGGCAGCATGGACGCCACCAACTCGGCGCTGGTCAAGCTGCCGAGCGCGGCGAAGAACCTGATCATCGGCGGTATGAACGACAACACCGTGCTGGGCGGCGTGCGCGCCACCGAAGCCGCCGGGTTTGCCGCCGCCAACGTGATCGGTATCGGCATCAACGGCACCGACGCCATCGGCGAGCTGAAAAAGCCCAACAGCGGCTTCTACGGTTCGATGCTGCCGAGCCCGCACATCGAAGGCTACAAGACTGCCGAGATGATGTTTGAGTGGGTCACCACCGGCAAAGAACCACCGAAGTACACCGCGATGGACGACGTCACTCTGATCACCCGCGACAACTTCAAGCAGGAGCTGGAGAAGATCGGCCTGTGGAACTGACGGCAGCGGCGGCCCGGGCAGCCGGGCCGCTTGAACGGTGTGATGAGGTGGCTTAAATGCACGCGCAAGTACAGACACAAGAACACAGCGCCAGTGGCAGCCTGCGTTTCAACGGGATCGGCAAGACCTTTCCGGGCGTGAAGGCGCTGGACGGCATCAGTTTCGTCGCGCACCCGGGGCAGGTTCACGCCCTGATGGGCGAGAACGGCGCCGGCAAATCGACCCTGCTGAAAATCCTCGGCGGCGCCTACATCCCGAGCAGCGGCGAGTTGCAGATCGGCGAGCGGACGATGGCCTTCAAGTGCACTGCCGACAGCATCGGCAGCGGCGTGGCGGTGATTCACCAGGAGCTGCATCTGGTGCCGGAAATGACCGTGGCCGAAAACCTGTTCCTCGGTCATCTGCCGGCCAGTTTCGGCTTGATCAATCGCGGCGCGCTGCGTCAGCAGGCCTTGGCTTGTCTCAAGGGGCTGGCCGATGAAATCGACCCGCAGACCAAGGTCGGACGCCTGTCCCTCGGCCAGCGACAACTGGTCGAAATCGCCAAGGCACTGTCCCGTGGCGCCCATGTGATTGCTTTCGACGAACCGACCAGCAGTCTCTCGGCGCGGGAAATCGACCGCTTGATGGCGATCATCGGCCGACTGCGCGACGAGGGCAAAGTGGTGCTCTACGTCTCCCATCGCATGGAGGAAGTGTTCCGTATCTGCGACGCGGTGACGGTGTTCAAGGACGGTCGCTACGTGCGCACTTTCGACGACATGAGCCAGCTGACCCACGATCAACTGGTGACCTGCATGGTCGGGCGCGACATTCAGGACATCTACGATTATCGCGGCCGCCCGCGCGGTGCCGTGGCGCTGAGAGTCGATGGTTTGCTCGGCCCGGGCCTGCGCGAGCCGATCAGTTTCGATGCGCACAAAGGCGAGATTCTGGGCCTGTTCGGGCTGGTCGGGGCAGGGCGCACCGAGTTGTTCCGGCTGCTCAGCGGTCTGGAGCGAAACACCGCCGGACGCCTGGAATTGCGCGGCCATGAACTGAAGCTGCGGTCGCCTCGCGATGCGATCGCCGCCGGGATTCTGCTGTGCCCGGAGGACCGCAAGAAGGAAGGCATCATCCCGCTGGCGAGCGTCGCCGAAAACATCAACATCAGCGCGCGGGGCGCGAACTCCGGGCTTGGTTGCCTGCTGCGCGGGATCTGGGAAAAGGGTAACGCCGAAAAACAGATCAAGGCCCTGAAAGTGAAAACGCCCCACGCCGGGCAACAGATCAAGTTCCTGTCCGGCGGCAATCAGCAGAAGGCGATTCTCGGCCGCTGGCTGTCGATGCCGATGAAAGTCCTGCTGCTCGACGAGCCGACCCGGGGCATCGACATCGGCGCCAAGGCCGAGATCTACCAGATCATCCATAACTTGGCCGCCGATGGCATTTCGGTAATCGTGGTGTCCAGCGATCTGATGGAAGTGATGGGCATTTCCGACCGCATTCTGGTGCTGTGCGAGGGCGCCCTGCGTGGCGAAGTCAGCCGCGACCAGGCCAACGAATCCAACCTGCTGCAACTGGCTTTGCCGCGCCACCGCGCTGACGGCGTGGCGAACTGAGAGGTGACTATGATGACAACCCAAAACGAAACCCTGCCGACCGCGCGCAAACCTCTGGATATGCGGCGCTTCCTCGATGACTGGGTCATGTTGCTGGCGGCGGTGGGGATTTTTCTCGCCTGCACTTTGCTGATCGACAACTTCCTCTCGCCGCTGAACATGCGTGGCCTGGGCCTGGCGATTTCCACCACTGGAATCGCCGCATGCACCATGTTGTATTGCCTGGCATCCGGGCACTTCGACCTGTCGGTAGGTTCGGTGATTGCCTGCGCCGGGGTGGTTGCGGCGGTGGTGATGCGCGATACCAACAGCGTGTTCCTCGGCGTCAGCGCCGCGCTGGTGATGGGCCTGATCGTCGGCTTGATCAACGGCATTGTGATCGCCAAGTTGCGGGTCAATGCGCTGATCACGACGCTGGCGACCATGCAGATCGTCCGGGGCCTGGCTTACATTTTTGCCAATGGCAAAGCGGTGGGGGTGTCCCAGGAATCGTTCTTCGTGTTCGGTAACGGCCAGTTGTTCGGCGTGCCGGTGCCGATCCTTATCACCATTGTCTGCTTCCTGTTTTTCGGCTGGTTGCTGAACTACACGACCTACGGGCGCAACACCATGGCCATCGGTGGCAACCAGGAAGCGGCTCTGCTGGCGGGGGTGAATGTTGATCGCACGAAGATCATCATCTTCGCGGTGCATGGTGTGATCGGTGCGCTGGCGGGGGTGATTCTGGCGTCGCGGATGACGTCCGGGCAGCCGATGATCGGGCAGGGTTTCGAGCTGACGGTGATTTCGGCTTGCGTGCTGGGCGGGGTTTCGTTGAGCGGCGGGATCGGGATGATCCGGCATGTGATTGCCGGGGTGTTGATTCTGGCGATTATCGAGAATGCGATGAACCTGAAGAATATCGACACGTTTTATCAGTATGTGATTCGGGGTTCGATTCTGCTGTTGGCTGTGGTTATCGACCGCCTCAAGCAACGGTAATCCGCAATACCCTGTGGGAGCGAACTTGCTCGCGATAGCGGTAGATCCGGCACGTTGATGTCGGATGTGCAGGCCTTATCGCGAGCAAGCCAGCTCCCACAGTTCACCTTTTCTAACGAACCTTCCGTCACTCCCGGATAAATACTCCTTGCTCGTCCTGTCTTGTTTCGGTTATCAATTTGTACATGATTAGACAGGTACGATTTGACAAGAAACAACGGGTGGTCGACGAGCTCGTCCGACGCATCGAAAGCGGCCTCATGGAGGACGGCTTTCTGTTGCCTGGCGAGCATCAGTTGGCTCAGGAATTCAACGTCAGCCGAGGCACGTTGCGCGAAGCGCTGGCCGAATTGAAGCGGCGCAATTACATCGCCACGCAAAGCGGGGTCGGCTCGATCGTCACATTTGACGGGATGGTGCTCGATCAGCGCAGCGGCTGGGCCCAGGCCCTGGCCGACAGCGGGGCGATGATCAATACCGACGTGTTGCGTCTGGAAGCCGTGACTCGCGCGGATCTGCTTGCGCGTTTCGGCTCCGATCAATTCATTCTTCTCGAACGTCGCCGCCGTTCCAACGATGGCACGGCGGTGTCCCTTGAACGCTCTCTGATGCCCGCCTCTGGAGGCCTGGAAAGCCTGCCGCGGGTCGGCCTGATCGACAATTCCCTGACCATCACCCTGGCCGCTTACGGCTATATCGGCGAGCGCGGCGATCAATGGATCGGCGCCGAACCGCTCAACGCGGTGGACGCCGAACTGCTCGGTCGTCCGGAAGGCACGGTGTTCCTCAAGGCATTGCGCACCACCTACGACCGGCAGAACCGTTTCATGGAACAGGTCGAAAGCCTGCTCGACCCGGTGCATTTTCGTCTGCACCTGCAATTCGGAGAATCGAAATGACCGCCCTTGACCGTGCCGTGGGCGCGTTTTACGGCCTGGCCCTCGGCGATGCGCTGGGGATGCCGACGCAATCCCTGAACCGCGAAACCATCAGGCAGCGCTTCGGCCAGATCACCGATCTGCAAGACGCCGGCCCCTTGCAACCGATTGCCGCGAACATGCCCAAGGGCTCGATCACCGATGACACCGAACAGGCGATTCTGGTCGGCGAATTGCTGGTCGAAGGTCGCGGCCGGATCGAGCCGGCGGTGCTGGCGCAACGGCTGATCGAATGGGAAGCCGAGATGCAGGCCAAGGGCTCGCAGGACTTGCTCGGCCCGTCGACCAAACGTGCGATCGAAATGATCCTCGCCGGCCATTCGCCGGAAGAGGCCGGACGCTTCGGGACTACCAACGGCGCAGCGATGCGCATCACCCCGGTGGGAATCGCGGCGGATGTCGCCAACCCCGAGCGCTTTATCGCGGCGGTGGTGCAAGCGTGTCAGGTCACTCACAACACCACGCTGGGGATTTCCAGCGCGGCGGCGGTGGCGGCGGTGGTCTCGGCCGGCATCAACGGCCTGGATCTGGGCGAGGCGCTGAACCTCGGTCAACAGATTGCCCAGCAAGCGGAAGCGCACGGGCACTGGGTGGCCGGCGGGCGCATCGCGTCGCGGATCAGTTGGGCGCGCAGCATCAGTGTCGAGAGCGATCCGGTGTTGCTCGCGGATCTGCTGTACGACGTGATCGGCACCTCGGTGGCCTCGCAGGAATCGGTGGTGGTCTCGTTCGCCCTCGCGCAGCAAGTCGCGGTCGGTGAAATGACGCCGTTCGATGCGCTGTGCATGGCCGCGAGCCTGGGGGGGGACACCGACACCATCGCCGCGATTCTCGGCGCCATGCTCGGGGCCTGCCTGGGCCTGCAGAGCTGGCCGGCACCGATGATTGAAACGGTGAAGGCCGTCAACGATCTGGAGCTTGAGCCGTTGGTGACAGGGCTGTTGGCCTTGCGCTGATTGAACTGACGCCTTCGTCGGATCGCCGCCCGGAGCAAGCTCGCTCCCACAGGGACAGTGCAATCTCAAGGTTCACTTCGAACCTGTGGGAGCGAGCTTGCTCGCGAAAGGCGCACCACAAGTCTTGAATATTCACCCGCAATGGATCGCGCAGACAGGCCCAGGAAGGGCGGGATGTCTAGTCGTTCTGCGTCATTGCCACAACCACAATAAAGGCAAACAGGAGCATTTTTCATGAGTTCATCGAACGCTGGGCAAAGCGCCGGGCAACTGGAAACCCGGGGCATCGAACCGGTGCCGGAAGGCGAGTGCAACGGCCATCCGCTGCAACTGTTCTGGGTCTGGTTTGCTGCCAATATTTCCATCCTCGGCCTGCCGCTGGGCGCCACGCTGGTTGCGTTTCGCGGCCTGGCGATCTGGCAGGCGATCATTGTCGCGATCCTCGGCGCTGCCGGTTCGTTCGCGGTAGTGGGGATCATCTCGATTGCCGGCCGTCGCGGTCGTGCGCCGAGCCTGACCCTGTCGCGGGCGATCTTCGGGGTGCGCGGCAATATCGGCCCGACGCTGGTGTCGCTGATGTCGCGCCTGGGTTGGGAAACCGTCAACACCACCACCGCCGCGTTCGTGCTGCTGTCGTTGTGCTCGATCCTGTTCGGCTCGCCGGTGGAAGCCAAAAGTGCGCCGGTGCTGACTTTGATCTTCATCGCGATTTTCGTGCTGCTGACCTTGTCGGTGTCCGGCCTGGGCCACGCCACCTTGCTGGTGATCCAGAAGTGGGCGACCTACGTGTTCGGCGCGCTGAACATTCTGGTCGGTGGCTTCCTCTGCACGACTATCGACTGGAGCGCGGTGTTCAACGCCACCCCGGCGCCGATGAGCGCGATGATCATCGGTATCGGCACCATGGCGGCCGGCACCGGGATCGGCTGGGCAAATGCCGGCGCCGACATGTCGCGTTATCAGCATCGCAGCGTCAAAGCCGTGCGCCTGGTGGCGTCGGCAGCGTTCGGCGCGGGGATTCCACTGGTGCTGCTGATTACCCTCGGCGGCCTGTTGTCGGTCGGCAACAACGACCTCGCTTCGGCGACTGACCCGATCGTGGCGATCCGCGACATGCTGCCGACCTGGATGGCCGTGCCGTACCTGATCACCGCGTTCGGCGGTCTGTTGCTGTCGAACAACCTGTCGGTGTACTCCGCCGGTTTGACCACGCTGACCCTCGGCCTGAAGGTCAAACGCGTGTACGCGGTGGTGGTCGATATCGTTGCGATTTTCGCCGGTTCGATCTACTTCATGCTGATCGCCGACAGTTTCTACGGCCCGTTCATCACCTTCATTTCGTTGCTGGCCGTGCCGATCACTGCATGGGTCGGGATCTTCGTGGTCGATCTGATTCATCGTCACTACTACAGCCCCAAAGACCTGCTCGACGTCAGCCCGAGCAGTGCCTATTGGTACAACGGCGGCATCGAGTGGCGCGCATTCGGCGCGTGGGCGATTGCGATTGTGCTGGGCTTCAGTTTCACCACCATCGGCACCACGGCTGAAAACGTCTGGTTCAAGGGCTTTCTGTCCGATTCGTGGCTGGGCCACAACGGCCTCGGCTGGATTGTGACGTTCGTGGTCGCCGGCGGCATTTACTTCGTACTCGGCGGGGCGAGAGATCGCCGCGCTGCGCAATCCGAGAATGCTCATGCCTAAGATGTTGCACACCGGCCAGGTCATCATCGACCTGGTCATGGCCGTGGATGCGCTGCCGCCAATCGGTGGTGACGTGCTGGCGCAGTCCGCCAGTTTCGAAGCTGGCGGCGGCTTCAATGTAATGGCTGCCGCTGCGCGTAATGGCATGCCGGTGGTCTATCTCGGTCGCCACGGTAATGGTCGTTTCGGCGATCTGGCGCGCCAGGCGATGAACGCCGAAGGCATCCGCATCGGCATCCAACAGCCTGCAGCACGCGACACCGGCATCTGCGTGGCGCTGACCGATGCGTCGGCCGAGCGCAGTTTCATTTCCTACATCGGCGCTGAAGGTGAGGTCACGGCGGCGGAGCTGAACAGCGTTGCCGCCGAGTCGGGAGATTACGTCTACGTCAGCGGCTACAGCCTGCTGCACAGCGGCAAGGCCAAGGCGTTGCTGGACTGGACGCTGGCGTTGCCGAAGGCGATCAACGTGGTGTTCGATCCGGGGCCGCTGGTGGAAACTCCGGACTCATCGATGATGCAGGCATTGCTGCCGCGCATTGATGTGTGGACCAGCAACCGCGTCGAGGCGCTGCGCTTCACTGGCGCAGCGGACCTCGAAACCGCGCTGGACCGATTGACCGTGCACCTGCCGCAGGAAGTGCTGATGGTCGTGCGCGACGGCCCGCAAGGTTGCTGGATTCATCAGCGGGGCGAACGCCAGCACGTACCGGGTTTCAAGGTACAAGCCGTGGACAGCAATGGCGCGGGTGATGCGCATGCCGGCGTGTTCATGGCCGGGTTGGCGCAGGGACTGACCGCTCACCAGGCCGCAAGGCGCGCCAACGCTGCGGCTGCGTTGGCCGTCACCCGATGGGGCCCGGCGACCGCTCCTGGCACTGCCGAGGTTGATGTGCTGATCAGCAAAAAATGCACTGACTGAACGATCGCAATCGCTGGCAAGCCAGCTCCCACAGGTTTCAGTAGGGGCGCAGTTTTTGCGGGCCCTTTGATTTCTGTAGGAGCTGGCTTGCCAGCGATAAGGCCTTCAGCCGTTACATCCAGTCTGGACCTAGCCGGCTCTGCGCAACGCCGCAATCAACTCATCTTTACGCATCGACGAACGCCCGGGGATTTTCCGCTCCCGGGCCTCCTTGCGCAGGCTGTCGACCGTCTGCACTTCGCGTGAAGCCTTGCTATCGCGCGAATATCCCTCACGGCTTACTGTCGCGCGTCGCGCCGATTCCTTGCGATCGTCGGCCTTGGCGCTGGCAGGTTTTCGGCATCCGGAGCCACCGGCTTTCTCGCCGCCGCCGGACTGTTTGTTTACCGTCGCCCAGGCTCGCGCTTCAGCTTCGTCCTTCGGAACGCCTTTCTGTTCATAGCTGTCTTCGATGTGCGCGGCCTTGCGCTTTTGCTCGGCAGTGTATTTGGCTTTGCTTCCACGAGGCATGGCAGGTCTCCTGGTGGCTGAATGAATCTCGGAATGACCGGCGCAGGCAATGCATCCGAACACTGCTTGCGCCAGTGACCGGAAGCGTCAGTTATCGAGCTTACGCGCCGCTTCCACACCTGCAGCGCTGAGCTTGATCGGCAGATTCAGCGAATGCTCTCCCGCTTCATTGCAAGTGATGTGGCCGTGGTGAATCAGTCCACGCTCCTGCAGGGCGGCAAGGGCACTGGCCACGACTTTCTCGCCGCGATAATTGTCCAGCACCTCTTTGCCGAGGCCGCTTGGGTGGGCATGCAACAGGCGGGTGAGGACTTCTTTTTCCAGGTTTTTATCGACGTTCATGGTTACCTCTTCAGGGAAGCGGATAGACACGTTGCGTGGATGAAGCACGGATCACTGTCCTGCGCCTTCAGAGCCCGAACCACCCGTGGTGGTTTTCGAGCCGACGCCGGGACCGGCGTTGTCGGGGGCGGCCGGAGCGTCGGGGGTATTCATCCCGCCCTGGCGGCCGGGATCGCTGCCCTGGGTGCGAGGATCGGTTCCCGTCGCGGGTGGCTGGTTGATCAGCGGTACACCCGAACCGTCGGTATTCATACCGGGGGCACTGTTGATGGCGGGTGCTCTGGGCTGGGTGACCGGATCGGTCGGCCCGGTGCCGGCGGCGGTGGTAGAGGCGGCGAATGCCGCAGGACTGAGGAGGGTTGCGAATACGAGCGCAGTCAACCTTGACGGGATCATAGGGTGTCTCCAGTGATTGAAATCCTTACCTCACGTTGGTCTGCCCTCGTGAAAGATTGGTGCCTGATGATCGACGAACGGTTCAGAAGGGCTGAGTGCTTTCGAGGCCGATCTCTTCCTTGAATTGCTCCATGAAACCCTTCAGGCGCTGATGACGGATTTGCGCCAGACGCTGACCGGCAGCGGTCTGGAAACCGTCGGCGAGGTGCAGCAGTTTGGTCTGGAAATGATCGAGGCAGAATCGCGTGTCGTCGTAGTCCCTTTCCCGAGCCTCGGGATCGTTCGGGTCGTAAAGCGCGCTGCCCATACGTCCGGCGGTGTAGAAGGTGCGGGCAACGCCGAGCAGGCCAAGGGAGTCGAGACGATCGGCGTCCTGCAACAGTCGGGCTTCGAGGGAGAGCGGGGTGATGTTGGCGGAAAAACTGTGGGCTTCGATGGCGTGGATGATGGCGCTGATTTTGGCTTCGGGCCAGTTCAGGTTTGCCAATACCGTTGATGCTTTTTTCGCTGCCAGGCGTGAAGCCTGTGAACGTAGCGGCGAGTTCTTTTCCACCGCGACGCAATCATGCAGCAACACCGCCGCCAGCAGCACCTCAAGGTCGCCACCTTCCTCGGCCTGCAAAGTGCGCACGTTGTGCCAGACCCGTTGCAGGTGCGACAGGTCATGAGCGCCGTCCTCCGACGGTTCCAGCGCATGGGGTAGCAGTTCGGCGGCGAGTGGGGCCAGTGGTTCGAAAGCGATCGTGTTCATGCATGTCCTATAAAGCAAACAACAATCCTTGCGGGAGCGAGCTTGCTCCGGGCGGCGATCCGACGAAGACCTCGGCACAGGCAATACCTCCATCGACTGGCGGGACGCCTTCGCGAGCAAGCTCGCTCCCACACGGATCACCGTGTTTCTGTGATTGAGTAGGGTAGTGTTTGGATTGCCATGTGACGAGCGCCGCGCGGCACCTTAGTATGGCGTTTTCCTTTTTCCGACAAGGCCCGTCCATGACGATCGAAATCCGCCCGGCGACCCCCAGCGATGCTCCGCAAATCCTCGCGTTCATCACCGAATTGGCAGACTTCGAAAAGGCCCGTCACGAAGTTATCGCCAGCGTCGCCGACATCGAGCGCAGTCTGTTCAGCGAAGGCGCCACCGCCCATGGCCTGATCTGCCTGCGCGATGGTCTGCCAATCGGTTTTGCGGTGTTCTTCTTCAGCTATTCGACCTGGCTGGGCAGCAACTGCCTGTACCTCGAAGACCTCTACATTACCCCGGAACAACGGGGCGGCGGCGCCGGCAAAACCCTGCTGCGCCATCTCGCGAAAATAGCCTGCGCCAACGACTGCGGCCGCTTCGAATGGAGCGTGCTGGACTGGAACACCCCGGCCATCGAATTCTACAAATCCCTCGGCGCCCAGCCGCAGGAAGAGTGGGTGCGTTACCGCATGGATGGCAAGGTATTGCGCGAGTTTGCCGAGGGCAACTGAGCCGCGCCAGGAATATCGCAGCCCGAGACGATTCCTGCAGGGAAATTGAATTTCTCTGTAGGCGCTGTTTCTGCCTGCGATATTTTTTTTGTCTCATCCCATAATGTGGGAATGATATTTATATATTGAGATTTTGTTGTGCCCGGGTTTATAGTCCAGCTCACTCACTGCCAATAACAAAACAGGTGAAGCGATGCTGGCGCAATTGACCGCGCTCGATTGGGGGACGACCTCACTACGTGCTTACAAACTTGGGGCGGGCGGGCAGGTGCTGGCGCAGCGGTCGCTGTCGTTCGGGATCATGCAGTTGCCGAAGACGCCGCGGGTCATCAACGGTCGTGAATGCGCCGAGGGTTTTGAACTGGCGTTCGACGAGGCATGCGGCGACTGGCTCGATGCGCAGCCCGGCTTGCCGGTGATTGCCTGCGGCATGGTCGGCAGCGCTCAGGGCTGGCGCGAAGCGTCCTACCGCGATACGCCGGCCAATGTGGCCGATCTCGGAAAATCCCTGCAAACCGTTCGCAGTCTTCGCGGTGTAAATGTGCATATCGTGCCGGGTGTGATTCAGCGCTCGGCACTGCCGAACGTGATGCGCGGCGAAGAAACCCAGGTCCTCGGCGTCCTGCAGAATCTGCCGCTCGAGGCGACCCATGATCTGCTGATCGGCCTGCCGGGCAGTCATTCAAAATGGGTGGAAGTGGCCGACGGCTGCATCACCCGTTTCGATACCTTCATGACCGGCGAAGTGTTCGCCGTGCTCAGCGAACACAGCATTCTCGGTCGTACCCAACAGCACAGCGCGACGTTCGACGCCGAGGCATTTGATCGCGGCGTGCAAGTGGCGTTGTCGGCAGAGGGCGAGACAGGCGTGCTGTCGACCCTGTTCAGCGCCCGCAGTCTGGGCCTGACCGGTGAACTCAGCGCCACCGCGCAACCGGATTATCTGTCCGGCCTGTTGATCGGCCATGAACTGTCGGCGCTGGCCGCAGTGCAACGACGCCGGCGCAACAGCGCACATCTTCCTTCGATCATCCTCATCGGCAACGCGCAATTGTGCGCCCGTTACAGCCGGGCCCTCGACGCCTGCGGTTTCGCCCGGGTGACTCTGGCCGAGCAAGCCACCGAGCGTGGTCTGTGGCAACTGGCGCTCGCCGCCGGACTGATCGATTCCTCACCCCGTTAACCCTGACTGGAGGCCTGACATGCTCAAGCAAGCACTGGCGCAAAACGGTCTGATCGCGATCCTGCGCGGCCTGCATCCGCAGGAAGCCGCCGCTGTCGGAGAAGTCCTGTATGCCGCCGGATTTCGCGTCATCGAAGTACCGCTCAATTCCCCCGCGCCGTACGAAAGCATTCGCACCCTGCGCAAGACCCTGCCCGCCGATTGCCTGATCGGTGCCGGCACGGTGCTGACCCCGGAACAGGTCGAACGGGTGAAGGAGGCTGGCGGCCAGGTCATTGTCATGCCCCACAGCGATGCCAAGGTGTTGCGGGCTGCAAAAGCGGCGGGGCTGTACCTGTCGCCGGGTGTTGCCACACCGACTGAAGCCTTCGCGGCACTGGAGGAGGGCGCGGACATTCTCAAGCTGTTCCCGGCCGAGCAGATGGGACCTGCGGTGGTGAAAGCCTGGCTGGCGGTGTTGCCGGTCGGGACGATTCTGGCGCCGGTCGGCGGCATCACGCCGGACAACATGCAGGCGTTCATCGACGCTGGCGTCAAAGGCTTCGGCCTCGGCTCCGGGCTGTTCAAACCGGGCATGACGACTGAGCAAGTGGCGGCCAATGCCAAGGCCTACGTGGCGGCCTGGAAAGCCCTTCACTAAGACTTTTCCGGCGCTGCGTGCGCTGCATCTAACAAGAGAGACAAGAGATGAAAATCACCAAACTCACCACCTTCATCGTCCCGCCGCGCTGGTGCTTCCTCAAGGTCGAAACCGACGAGGGCGTGACAGGTTGGGGCGAGCCCGTGGTCGAGGGCCGCGCCCACACGGTCGCCGCAGCGGTTGAGGAATTGTCCGACTACCTGATCGGCAAAGACCCACGCAACATTGAAGACATCTGGACCGTGCTGTATCGCGGCGGCTTCTACCGGGGCGGCGCAATCCATATGAGCGCACTGGCCGGCATCGACCAGGCGCTTTGGGACATCAAGGGCAAGGCCCTCGGTGTGTCGGTCAGCGATCTGCTTGGCGGTCAGGTGCGGGACAAGATCCGAGTGTATTCGTGGATCGGCGGCGACCGTCCGGCGGACACCGCGCGGGCCGCGAAAGAGGCGGTGGGCCGTGGTTTTACGGCGGTGAAAATGAACGGCACTGAAGAACTGCAATTTCTCGATACCTTCGAGAAAGTCGATCTGGCGCTGGCCAACGTTGCCGCCGTGCGCGATGCGGTCGGGCCGAACGTCGGCATCGGCGTCGACTTCCATGGCCGGGTGCACAAACCCATGGCCAAGGTGCTGATGAAGGAGCTCGACCCGTACAAGCTGATGTTCATCGAAGAGCCGGTGCTCAGCGAAAACTACGAAGCGCTGAAAGAACTGGCACCGCTGACCAGCACCCCGATTGCCCTCGGCGAGCGGCTGTTTTCGCGCTGGGACTTTAAACGGGTGTTGAGCGAAGGTTACGTCGACATCATCCAGCCGGATGCGTCCCACGCCGGCGGCATCACCGAGACCCGCAAGATCGCCAACATGGCCGAAGCCTACGACGTGGCGCTGGCACTGCATTGCCCGCTGGGGCCGATCGCGCTGGCGGCGTGCCTGCAACTGGACGCCGCTTGTTACAACGCGTTTATCCAGGAGCAGAGCCTGGGCATCCATTACAACGAGAGCAATGACCTGCTCGATTATGTGAAGGATCCGCAGGTGTTCGACTACGACAAAGGCTTTGTGAAAATCCCCAACGGCCCGGGACTGGGGATCGAGATCAACGAGGAATACGTCATCGAACGCGCGGCGGTCGGCCACCGCTGGCGCAATCCGATCTGGCGTCATGCCGATGGCAGTTTTGCCGAGTGGTGAGTCGCTGATTCCCTTCTAAGCGATCGTTCCCACGCGGAGCGTGGGAACGATCTCGCCAACAACCCTCGACCTCAATAAACATAAGAAGAGGCGCTCCCCATGCAACCGCAAACCCTCACCGGGCAAGCGACGTCAGTCACGCCCAGCCGCAAGCGATTTTTCATCATGGTGTTGCTGTTCATCACCGTGGTCATCAACTACCTCGACCGCAGCAACCTGTCGATTGCCGCCCCGGCACTGACGACGGATCTGGGCATCGACCCGGTGCACGTCGGGCTGATCTTCTCTGCGTTCGGCTGGACCTACGCCGCAATGCAGATCCCCGGCGGGTGGCTGGTGGACCGGGTGCCGCCGCGCATCCTTTATAGCGTCGCATTGCTGCTGTGGTCGCTGGCCACCGTGATGCTCGGTTTCGCCGCCAGTTTCATCGCGCTGTTTGTGCTGCGCATGGCGGTCGGTGCGCTGGAAGCGCCGGCGTATCCGATCAACAGCCGCGTGGTGACGACCTGGTTCCCCGAGCGTGAACGGGCTACGGCCATCGGTTTCTACACCTCCGGGCAGTTTGTCGGGCTGGCGTTTCTGACCCCGGTGCTGGCGTGGCTGCAACATGAATTTGGCTGGAACATGGTGTTTGTCGTGACCGGTGCGGTGGGCATCGTGTGGGCGGCGATCTGGTACGCGGTGTATCGCGAACCGCGTGATTTCAAAGGTGCCAACCAAAGCGAAATCGACCTGATTCGCGAGGGCGGCGGCCTGGTGGATATCGCAGCCGAAACTGCCAAGGTGAAGGCTAAATTCAGCTGGACCGATCTCGGCATCGTCCTCAGCAAACGCAAGTTGTGGGGGATCTACCTCGGCCAGTTCTGCCTGAACTCGACGCTGTGGTTTTTCCTGACGTGGTTCCCGACCTATCTGGTGAAATATCGCGGCATGGACTTCATTAAGTCCGGCCTGCTGGCGTCGCTGCCGTTTCTCGCCGCGTTCATCGGCGTGCTGTGCTCCGGGTTCTTTTCCGACTTCCTGATTCGTCGTGGTTGCACCGTCGGGTTTGCGCGCAAGTTGCCGATCATTGGCGGGCTGCTGATTTCCACCTCGATCATCGGCGCCAACTTCGTTGAGTCGACGCCGCTGGTGATTGCCTTCCTGGCGTTGGCGTTTTTCGGCAACGGACTGGCGTCGATCACCTGGTCGCTGGTCTCGACACTGGCACCGGCGCGCTTGCTGGGCTTGACCGGTGGGGTGTTCAATTTCATCGGCAATCTGTCGGCGATTGCCACGCCGATTGTCATCGGCTTCCTGGCCAGTGGTGATTCGTTCGCCCCGGCAATCACCTACATCGCGGTTCTGGCATTGATCGGTGCTTTGTCCTACGTGCTGCTGGTGGGCAAGGTCGAACGCATCGAGTTGTAGTCGGCTATGTCGGGCGACCATAATGCCGCCCGTTCCCTCGCTCAACGCTAAAGGCTGGATATGCAGGAAGACGCCCCAAAAACCGCCAAGGACGCCGCGCCGACCGGCACCCAGACCCTGCTGCGCGGGTTGGGTGTAGTGCAAGCCGTCGCCAGTGGCGCCCGCGATCTCAAAGAGATTGCCCGCCTGATCGGCACCACGCGCAGCACCACTCATCGTCTGGCCAGTTGTCTGGTGGACGAGCGCTACCTGCGCGTCGTGCCGCAAGTCGGTTATCTGCTGGGGCCGAAACTGATTGAGCTGGGTTTTCAGGCGCGCGAAGAGTTACCGCTGGTGACGTTGGCCGGGCCTTACCTGGACGAGTTGTCGGCGCTGACCGGCGATACCGTTCACCTGGGAATCCGTGAAGGCGACGAGGTGCTTTATCTGCTGAAGAATCCGGGGCGCAACGGCCCGGAAATGCGCTCGCGGGTCGGCCATCGCATGCCGCTGGCGCGCACCGGAATCGGCAAGGCGCTGATGCTGGATGACGCGCCGCAGGACTGGCAGCGTCTGTACGACATCAGCCTGCCGGCAGGTGGGAAAAGTCAGTTCTGGCCGCAGCATCCGCAACAGTCGTGGGAACAGCTGGAGCAGCGGATGACTGAATACGTGGCCGGCGGCTACGCGTTCGACCTGGAAGACAACGAACCGTCGATCCGTTGCGTGGCGGCGCCGATCCGCGACGCGAGCAAGCGCATCGTCGCGGCCATCAGCATCGCCAGCACCGTGCCGTACATGCCGCTGGAGAAAATGGCCGAGCTGATTCCCCTGATCAAAGGGGTCACGGCCCGGCTCTCGGCTGAACTTGGTTTAAAAGTGCAGGCTTGAAGGTTTAAAGCTTCAAAGTCGCCATGTCGATCACGAAGCGGTACTTCACATCACCGGCAATCATGCGGGCGTAAGCCTCGTTGATCTGGCGGATATCGAGCATTTCGATGTCGCAGCTGATGTTGTGCTCGGCGCAGAAATCCAGCACTTCCTGGGTTTCTGCGACGCCACCGATCAGCGAGCCGGCCAATACGCGACGGCCCAATACCAGTTTGGCGGCGTGGACCGGCGGATCGATCGGTTCGATCAGGCCCACCAGAATGTGCACGCCGTCGAAGCGCAGGGTATCGAGGTACGGGTTCAGATCGTGCTGCACCGGAATGGTGTCCAGCAGGAAATCGAATCGACCGGCCGCCGCTTTCATCTGTTCCTCGTCGGTTGAGACAATCACGTGATCGGCGCCCTGACGACGACCTTCCTCAGCCTTGCTTGCCGAACGGGTGAACAGCGTCACTTCAGCGCCCATGGCCTTGGCGAACTTGATGCCCATATGGCCGAGGCCGCCCATGCCGAGGATCCCGACCTTGTCGCCGGCCTTCACGCCATAGTGCTTGAGCGGCGAATAGGTGGTGATGCCGGCGCAGAGAATCGGCGCGGCGGCTGCCAGATCCAGCTTCTCGGGGATGCGCACCACAAAGTGCTCGCTGACCACGATGCTGTCCGAATAACCGCCCATGGTGTTGCTGCCATCGACCCGATCCGGGGTGGCATAAGTCATGGTCGGTCCTTCGAGGCAGTATTGCTCCAGGTTCGACTGGCAGGCTTCGCAGGTCCGGCAGGAGTCGACCATGCAGCCGACGCCGACCAGATCGCCTACCTTGTGCCTGGTGACATTCGCACCGACGGCGGTGACTTTTCCGACGATCTCGTGGCCGGGCATCAACGGGTAAACGGCGATGCCCCACTCGTTGCGCGCCTGATGGATGTCGGAGTGGCAGACGCCGCAGTACAGGATTTCGATGGCGACGTCGTCGGCCCGTGGGCTGCGGCGTTCGAACTTCATCGGGGCGAGGGGAGTGGTGGCCGTTTGAGCGGCGTAGCCAATGGCGGTGTACATGTGAAACCTCGCAAAAGCAGTGACAGGTGAGGCGGCGCATTCTGGGCGCCGCCCGGTCGTCCGGCCATGGCGATTCCTCCGGGTGTCATGCCTAATCCTCCGGCATGCGGGGTTGATCGGTCGCATTGGCAAAAGGATCTGCGATGATGCGTTCATCCCTTTTTCCGTGATTTTTCTGAAGAGCCGCCCGATGCAATTGACCCGCCACCTTGACGCCAACGCCACCCTGGTTTCGCTGATCGAACCGCTGGCGCTGCGCGATGGTTACAGCCAGACCGGGCTGCCGGGCGTGCAGGTGTTGCGCGCCAGTTGCGATGTCGCCCGTGGCCCGCATATTTATGAACCGAGCCTGATGATCATCGCCCAGGGCAGTAAGCTCGCGTATCTGGGGCCGCGCACCATGGAGTACGGCGCTGGGCATTATCTGATTCAGGCGTTGCCGGTGCCGTTCGAGTGCGAAACCTATGCGTTACCGGACGCACCGTTGCTTGGCGTATCGGTGGCGATCGACCGGGTGCTGCTCGGTGAACTGGTGCTGGCCATGGGGCTGGCGCCGGGACGGCATATTCCGGCGCAGACACCGGAATCGATGACCTCGGTGGTGCTCGACGATGACATGCGCGGTTGCGTCGAGCGCCTGCTGCGTTGTCTGCACGATCCGCTGGAGTGCCAGATTCTGGGGCCGGCGCGGGTGCGTGAATTGTTGTTCGTCGCGTTGCGCGGACCTCAGGCCGATGTGTTGCGGGCATTGGTGGAGCAGCAGGGGCAGTTTGCCCGTATCGCGGCTTCGATCAGCCATTTGCACTCGCACTACACCGAGCCCTTGAACGTCGAGACATTGGCCGGTTGCGCGAACATGAGCGTTTCGACCTTTCACGAACACTTCAAACGCAGCACGCTGCTGTCGCCGGTGCAGTACTTGAAGCGTTTACGTTTGTTGAAGGCGCAGACGTTGTTGATCGCCGAGGGGCTGGGGGTTGCACAGGTGGCGCATCGGGTGGGGTATCAGAGCACGTCGCAGTTCAGTCGCGAGTACAAACGTTATTTCGAACGCAGTCCGGGGGATGAACGCGCGGCGTGATCCTGTACAAATCGCGGGCAACAAAAAGGCCCCCGTTTCGGGAGCCTTGATGTCCAGCGGGTCGACTTACATGTTCGGGTAGGTCGGGCCGCCAGCGCCTTCCGGCGTCACCCAGGTGATGTTCTGCGAAGGGTCCTTGATGTCACAGGTCTTGCAGTGCACGCAGTTCTGGGCGTTGATCTGGAAGCGCTTCTCGCCGTCTTCCTTGGTGATCACTTCATAAACGCCGGCCGGGCAGTAGCGCTGCGCCGGTTCGTCGTACAGCGGCAGATTCTTGCTCAGCGGGATGCTCGGGTCGGTGAGCTTCAGGTGGCACGGTTGTTCTTCTTCATGGTTGGTACCGGAGATGAACACCGAGCTCAGCTTGTCGAAGCTGATCTTGCCGTCGGGTTTCGGGTAGTCGATCTTCTTGCAGTCGGCCGCGAGCTTGAGGCAGGCGTAGTCCGGCTTGGTGTCGTGCAGGGTGAACGGCAGTTTGCCGCCGAAGATGTTCTGGTCCAGCCAGTTGAAACCGCCGCCGACGATGGCGCCGAACTTGTGGATCGCCGGGCCGAAGTTGCGGCTGGCGAACAGTTCTTCGTAGAGCCAGCTCTTCTTGAACGCGTCGACGTAAGTGGTCAGCTCTTCGGTGCCGTCCTTTTCAGCGAACAACGCGTCGGCCACGGATTCAGCGGCGAGCATGCCGGACTTCATCGCGGTGTGGCTGCCCTTGATCTTGGCGAAGTTCAGGGTGCCGAGGTCGCAACCGATCAATGCGCCGCCCTTGAACACCATTTTCGGCAGCGAGTTCAGGCCGCCCTTGCAGATCGCACGTGCGCCATAGCTGATGCGCTTGCCGCCTTCCAGATATTGCTTCAGTACCGGGTGATGCTTGAGGCGCTGGAACTCGTCGAACGGCGACAGGTAGGTGTTGCTGTAGGAAAGATCGACGATCAGACCGACCACCACCTGGTTGTTTTCCAGGTGATAGAGGAAGGAACCGCCGGTGTTCTCGGTGCCCATGATGTCCATCGGCCAACCGGCGGTATGTACGACCAGGCCTGGCTGATGTTTGGCCGGGTCGATTTCCCAGATTTCTTTCAGGCCGATGCCGTAGTGCTGGGCGTCGGCGTCGCTGTCGAGGTTGTAGCGCTTGATCAGTTGCTTGCCGATGTGGCCACGGCAGCCTTCGGCGAACAGCGTGTATTTGCCACGCAGTTCCATGCCCGGGGTGTACAGGCCTTCTTTCGGATGACCTTCGCGGTCGACGCCGAGGTCACCGGTGATGATCCCGCGCACGATGCCGTTTTCATCGATCAGCGCTTCCTGAGCGGCGAAGCCCGGGTAGATTTCCACGCCCAGGTTTTCGGCCTGCTGAGCGAGCCAGCGGCAAAGGTTGCCGAGGGAAATAATGTAGTTGCCTTCGTTGTGCATGGTCTTGGGCACAAAGAAGTCAGGAATTTTCTGCGCGCTTTCGGCGTTTTTCAGCACGAAGATGTCATCGCGGGTGACTGGCGTGTTCAGCGGAGCGCCGAGTTCTTTCCAGTCCGGGAACAGTTCGTTCAGGGCCCGTGGTTCGAATACGGCGCCGGACAGGATGTGCGCGCCGACTTCCGAGCCTTTTTCGACCACGCAGACGCTGATTTCCTTACCGGCTTCGGCGGCCTTCTGCTTCAGACGGCAGGCGGCGGACAGGCCAGCGGGGCCGGCACCGACGATGACCACGTCGAATTCCATGTGTTCGCGTTCCACAGGCTATCTCCTACTCAAGGCTCAACAGTTTTTTTTCTAATTTGGAGGTTCGGTGTCGTATCCGTTATTGCCTTTACGTTAACGTCAAGGCTAATAATGGGCAAACCACCTTTCTCTCTAGGCGGCGCATTATATCTACACCACTCTTAGCGTCCAATACAAACGTTTGTTTGAATCGGCTCCAGGCCAGAGAAATCAAAGAAGCGCGGCTTATGACAGGGCATTTTGGCGTATTGACCAGAATGGGCGTTCCGGTCAAGATACGGGCGGTTTTGCGCTCGCCGTAGGCTGAATGGTGGTTTCAAGAGCACCTCTAAAGACAGGGCGTAGGCGGTAACCGGTGATGCGCAGCGCAGGTTTGGCGCGCAGTTTACACACCGCGGCGCGGCATGACTCGTCGGTCACGACTGACGAACGGTCATCCCGCTCAGCCGGCGTTTTTAGAGGTGCCCTTGTGCCCGATGAGCATCAACCGCCAGGTTCGCCTAGGCGACTTTCTTTTCACCGGAGAGTAACGAGGAATCCATGAAGGTTCTTGTAGCTGTCAAACGCGTTGTGGATTACAACGTCAAGGTTCGCGTCAAGGCGGACAATTCCGGCGTAGACCTCGCCAACGTCAAGATGTCGATGAACCCGTTCTGCGAAATCGCAGTGGAAGAAGCCGTACGCCTGAAAGAAAAAGGCGTTGCGACTGAAATCGTCGTCGTCTCCATCGGTCCGTCCACTGCTCAGGAACAGCTGCGTACCGCACTGGCTCTGGGTGCCGACCGCGCCATCCTCGTCGAATCCGCTGAAGACCTGACTTCCCTGGCCGTGGCCAAACTGCTCAAGGCCGTGGTCGACAAGGAACAGCCTCAGCTGGTGATCCTGGGCAAACAGGCCATCGACAGCGACAACAATCAGACCGGCCAGATGCTCGCTGCACTGAGCGGCTATGGTCAGGGCACTTTCGCCTCTAAAGTCGAAGTTTCCGGTGACACCGTCGCCGTGACCCGCGAAATCGACGGCGGCGCGCAGACCGTTTCCCTGAAACTGCCAGCGATCGTCACCACCGACCTGCGTTTGAACGAGCCGCGTTATGCATCCCTGCCAAACATCATGAAAGCCAAGAAGAAGCCTCTCGAGACGCTGACTCCGGACGCTTTGGGCGTTTCCACCGCCTCCACCAACAAGACCCTGAAAGTCGAAGCGCCGGCTGCACGCAGCGCGGGCATCAAGGTCAAGTCGGTGGCTGAACTGGTCGAGAAACTGAAAAACGAAGCGAAGGTAATCTAATCATGACTATCTTGGTAATCGCCGAACACGACAACAAGGTGCTGGCCCCGGCCACTCTGAATACCGTTGCTGCCGCTGCCAAAATCGGTGGCGACATCCACGTTCTGGTTGCAGGCCAGGGCGCTGGCGCCGTGGCTGAAGCCGCTGCGAAAATCGCTGGCGTGAGCAAAGTCCTGAACGCTGACAATGCTGCCTACGCGCATCAGTTGCCGGAAAACGTCGCTCCGCTGGTAGCAGAGCTGGGCGCTGGCTACAGCCACATCCTGGCTGCTGCCACTTCCAACGGTAAAAACATCCTGCCGCGCGTTGCTGCACAGCTGGACGTTGACCAGATCTCCGAGATCATCTCGGTAGAAAGCGCTGACACCTTCCAGCGCCCGATCTACGCCGGTAACGCCATCGCTACCGTGCAATCGACCGCTGCGATCAAAGTGATCACCGTGCGTGCCACCGGTTTCGACCCGGTTGCCGCTGAAGGCGGTTCGGCTACTGTTGAAGCGGTTGCTGCTGCTCACAATGCCGGCACTTCCAGCTTTGTCAGCGAGGAACTGGCCAAGTCCGATCGTCCTGAGCTGACCGCTGCCAAGATCGTCGTTTCCGGCGGCCGCGGCATGCAGAACGGCGACAACTTCAAGCACCTGTACGCTCTGGCCGACAAGCTGGGCGCTGCCGTGGGTGCTTCCCGCGCCGCGGTCGACGCAGGTTTTGTACCGAACGACATGCAGGTCGGTCAGACCGGCAAGATCGTTGCGCCACAGTTGTACATCGCCGTCGGTATCTCCGGCGCGATCCAGCACCTGGCCGGCATGAAAGACTCCAAAGTGATCGTTGCGATCAACAAGGACGAAGAAGCACCGATCTTCCAGGTGGCCGATTACGGCCTGGTGGCGGATCTGTTCGAAGCCGTACCTGAGCTGGAGAAGCTGGTCTAATCCGGCTGCTTCACTTATAAAGAGCCCGACCTTTTGGTCGGGCTTTTTTTTGTCTCGGATTTGAGTGGGAGCGTTTCGCCATGGATCTGCATCGTCGGTTGGGCTGTTCGTGGTTGCTGGGGCTGGCATTGTTGCCGGGCCTGTCGGTGGCGGCGGGCAAGTGCGAGCGGCTCGTCGTGACCGGCAGCCCGGATGCACCGCCGTACCTCTGGCAGGATCCGCAGAATCCCAAACAACTGATCGGTGCCAGTGCCGACCTGTTGCAACAGGTGGCCAAGGATCTGGGCATCAAAGTCGAACTGCTGTATGCCGGCAAGCGTTCCCAGGCCCTCGACGAAGTGCGCAGCGGGCGCATGGACATGCTGGCCGACGCGCCGATGACCTTCAATGAGCTGGAAAATTTCGACTACATTCACCCGCCGTTGCTGGAAAACGATTACCTGGTATGGACGCGTAAAGGCTCGACGCTGGTTTACACCGAAGCCATTGATCTGCACGGGCATACCGGCGGCTTGTCGGAAAAGTCTCGAATGACTCCGGCATTCGGCACTTTCGCCGAGCAGCAATTGACCCTGAGCCGTACGGCAAACCTGACCCAGGCGTTTCAGAAACTTCTGCTGGGCGAGGTGGAATATGTACTGGCCGGTCGCTATTCGGGCATGGCGGCCGCGCAGGCACTGGGTATGGCCAATGATCTGCTGGCCTTTGAACAACCTATCGATCGGCCTGGTCTGTTCCTGGCGGTTTCGCACAACTCGGCCTGCAACGATCCGTGGTTGCGCGGACAGCTGGCCAAAAAGATGACAGAATTGCCCGCATCCGGCCTGACGGAAGCCGCGCTGCAACGCAACATCGAGCGCTGGAAGGCGCAGCAGCAACAGCCACCGCAAGCACCTGTCAGCGCCCCAAAACAGTAGGGATTCTTAGTGAGTAATCGACTTCTTTTCGCGGCCATGGCCGTTCTGGCCCTGGCCGGTTGCGCGAGCGATCCGGCACCCAACGAACAAATGCGCCTGACCGAGCAGGCCCTTGAGCAAGCCAAAGCCGTGGGCGCCACCGCCGAAGACGTGCCGGAAATGAAACTGGCAGAAGACAAGTTCAACCGGGCCAAAGGCAGTATGGCGGGTGAGTCTTACAAAAATGCGCGAATGCGATTCGAACAGGCCGAACTCGACGCACGTCTGGCGGAAGCCAAAGTGTTGACCCAGAAGAGCGAAGAGCATGTGAATGTGCTCAATACCCGCATCGTCCGACTGCGCAAGCAACTGGGGGATGCCCAATGAGCCCGAAGTCCAAAGCCATTGGCGCTCTGCTCCTTGCCGGTTGCGCCAGCCTTTACGGCTGCGCCGGTCAGCACAGCGAATCCGCATTGCAGCAGGCCAGCACCGATTTCCAGAAGGTCAAGGAGGATTCCAACGTGCTGCGCATCGCGCCGAAAGACGTGATTCGTGCCGGCGAGTCCCTGGCCCGTGCCGATCGACTGTCGACGTACTGGGGCAGCGGCTCGGACGTGGTGCATTACGCCTACCTGAGTCAGCGCTACAGCGAAATTGCCCGTGAGCACACCAATCATGTCCTCAACGAAGAGCGCGCAGCGAAGCTGGAACTGGAGCGCCAACGCCTGCAACTGGCACTGCGCGAGTCCAAACTGCTGAGCGTGCAACAGCAGGGTAAATGGCTGGAAGAGCAGATCGTTGCACTGGCCACTACCCAGACCGACCGTGGTCTGGTGATGACCCTGGGTGACGTGCTGTTCGACACCGGTGAAGCCGAACTGAAAAACTCGGCCAACCGCGTTGTGCTGAAAATCGTGCAGTTCCTGCAACTCAACCCGAAACGCGTGGTGCGTATCGAGGGTTACACCGACAGCACCGGTGGCAAACAGGAAAACCTCAAACTGTCCCGCGATCGCGCGCAGTCGGTAGCAGACGTGTTGACGGATCTGGGCATCGACGAAAAGCGTATTCAGGTCGAAGGTTACGGCGACGAATACCCGGTGGACGCCAACGCTTCCGAGCGCGGGCGTGCACAGAACCGTCGGGTGGAAATCGTGTTCTCCGACGAAAAAGGCCAGCTCGGCGCCGCCCGCTGAGGGTGGCGTTACTGGAAAGCCCGGGCTGTCAGGCAGCGCCGGGCTTTTTTACGTCTGTCGATTACCTCACAAAGCAGTACAGATTTCACCGACACTGCACTGTATGGTTGACTAATATGGCAACTGTCCCAGTACACTTCCAAACTGTTCCGGTATTGTTTCACACAAGAATAAAACGCCCGTGAAATCGAGTGCTGCGTCATGACCAATCTCTTGCTCTACCAACGTATTGCTCAACAGCTGGCCGAAGATATCCGCCGTGGCGTCTATCAACCGGGCGAGCGCGTGCCTTCGGTGCGCAAGATGAGTTCGCAGCTCAACGTCAGCCATGCCACGGTGCTGCAGGCTTACGCCAACCTCGAGGATCAGGGCCTGATCCGCGCGCGGCCGCAGTCCGGTTACTACGTGCACCAGACTCCCGCACTGACGGCGCCCACGCCGGACATCGCCCGGGTCGAACGGCCAGGCCTGGTCACCCGCAGCAGCATCATTCAGCAAGTATTGGTCGAATCACGTCGTGAAGGCGTGTTCCCGCTGGGAGCGGCGGTGCCGAGTGTCGATTACTTGCCAGTGCGTGCCCTGCATCAGCAACTGGCCAAGGTCACCCGGTTTCACAGCCCTCGGGCGTTCAGCTATATGTTCAGCCCCGGTTTCGAACCGTTGCGCCGGCAAGTGGCAATTCGCATGCGCGATGCAGGCGTGGTCGTTGACCCCTCGGAAGTAGTGATCACCCACGGCTGCGTCGACGCCTTGCAGATGTCGTTGCGGGTGCTGACCCGCCCCGGCGACCTGATCGCCGCCGAATCACCGACTTATTACGGACTGCTGCAACTGGCGGATCTGCTGGGCCTGAAAGTCATCGAGATCCCCAGCGACCCCGCCACCGGCATGAGCCTCGAAGCCCTGCAACTGGCGGCCAACCAATGGTCGATCAAGGCGCTGGTGCTGACCACGCGCCTGAGTAATCCGCTCGGCGGCACCATGCCAGAGGAGCGTCAAAAACAACTGCTGAGACTGGCTTCGGACTTCGATATCCAGATTGTCGAAGACGACATCTATGGCGAGTTGATGTTCGAGCAGGGCCGCACCAAGTCGCTCAAGGCCTACGACCGGCTCGATCGGGTGATCTATTGCTCGAGTTTTTCCAAGACGTTGTCCCCCGGTGTGCGCATCGGCTGGATGATCGCCGGCAAGTATCAGCAGGAAATCCAGCGCTTGCAGACCTTCAGCACCCATTCGGCGTGCAGTGTCACGCAAATGGCCATCGCGGCTTACCTGGAAAATGGCGGTTATGACCGGCATTTACGGTACATCCGCCAGGAATACCGAAAAAATCTCAGTGCGTTCCAGCTGGCGGTTCAGCAATACTTTCCCGAAGGCACACAGATGACCCGGCCGACCGGCGGATTCATTCTGTGGGTCAGTCTGCCGGGGCGGGTCAATACTCAGGAATTACACGTGCGGGCGCTGCAACAGGGCATCAGCATTGCGCCGGGCCTGATTTTCAGCAACACCGAGCAGTTTAACCACTGCATCCGGTTGAACTGCGGCATACCGTGGAATCGTGAAGCGGAACGGGCGCTGATGACCCTTGGCATGTTGGCGACCCAGCTCTGCCAGGAGATGGCCGGCGGATTTTGAAACAGTGGCGGAGCTTGTCATGTGGCGTCCAACAGGCGAGCATATGGCCCTCTGCCGTTAGCTTCGTTGGGTTCATGAAAGCGAAATTTTCTGTCGCATGGGTTGTGCTCTGCCTGTTGATGATGGGTCATGTGCCTGGCGCGACGGCGGCCGCGGCTCAGGAAAAGACGCCGGCTGCAGCCACCGCGAAAAAAAAGGTCACGGTCAAGAAAGCCGTTCCAGCGAAGAAAGAACCGCAGAAAAAGGCTGTTCCAGCCAAGAAGCGCGCTCCGGTCGCTTCCAAGTCCAAGTCGGTGAAAGAAGTGGCCAAGACGCCGTTGCCGTCCACGAAGCTCGATTTGAGTCTGCCCAAAGACATGGTCCAGGAATTGAAACCACCTGGCTCCGTGACGCTGCCCAAGCGCGAACCGATCCTGCCGCAAATGTTCGGCGACAAGAACAGCGGGTTCCAGCTCAACGGCCGTTTGCTCAGCAACGAAATGCAGTTGCAGCTGCGCAATGAGGAGCGTCGGGAAGTCGAAGGCGCGGCGCTGGATTTCGAGTTCAAGCAATAAATCGTCCCCATCGGTGACCCGCAGACCAGACGCTTTGTCGGAGACTGGTCAGTCACTTTCGTTTCTGCGTAAAAACCCCGGTTCAGGGAATTTAAAACAGCCGTTTAAGCGGTTACCCTGTTCCGCGTCCCTTTAACACATTGCCCGCTGCGAGGAACGCGTCGTCATGAAATGCCGTGAAGGCTGTGGCGCCTGCTGCATTGCCCCCTCCATCAGTTCGCCGATTCCAGGCATGCCCGATGGCAAACCTGCCGGTGAACGCTGCGTTCAGTTGTCGGTCGATAACCTGTGCAACATTTTCGGCCGACCGGAGCGTCCGGCGGTCTGTTCAGGCTTCAAGGCCGATCCCGACGTCTGCGGCAGCAGCCAGGAAGACGCGATCAGACTGCTCGGCTGGTGGGAGCAGATGACGGCGGCGTGATGTGTCAAACGAACGGAACTTCAACAATAAGGAATAAGACTATGGGTTCGCTGCATCGTATCGCTGTGTTGTGTGGTTTGACTGCCGTGCTGGCCACCTCGGCCGCCCAGGCTGAAGACTGGAAAGTCGCCAAGAACGAGGACGGCATCAAGGTCTCCCTGAGCGAAGTGCCGGGTTCGGACTACAAGTCTTATCAGGGCGTGACCTTGATGAAGACCACCGTCGCCAAACTGCGCGCCTTGCAGGAAGACGTTTCCGGTGCGTGCGCCTGGATTCACGAGTGCAAGACCCAGAAACTGCTCAAGCACGAAGGTGACCAGAGCTGGACCTACACTCAGTTCAACACGCCATGGCCGGTCACTCCGCGCGACTCCATCCTGCATGTCACCACTGTTGAAGGCGCCGATGGCAGCCTGACCCGCAATCTGGAAGGCTTGCCGAAGTACCTGCCCGAAGAGAAGGGCTTTGTGCGGGTCGCGCAGGTCAAAGGTTTCTGGAAGTTCGTGCCAAAGGGCGATCAGGTTGAAGTGACTTATCAGGTTCACACCGAGCCAGGTGGCAGCGTGCCGTCGATGATCGCCAACAAGTTTGTGGTCGATGCACCGTTCAACACCCTGAAAGCCTTGAAAGAACGCGCCGAGAAATAAATATCGCGTTCATCTGTAAACGCCCCGAAGAATTCGGGGCGTTTTGTTTTCAAGGCTTATTGTGTTTCCGGATATGCGTTGAACGAAATTTTCACAAAGTCTCCAAGACAATTCGCCCGCGCTGTTTGCACCTGTCCCGATGCGCTGTGCCTTGAATGAAAGCGTCCGGCAGCGGGCACTAATCAATGGCAATGCCGCCGGTGATCGTGCAACATTTGCGCTCCGCGCAAGCCCCGGGGCCTGGAACGGCCAACAGAGGGCAGGGCGCAGCTGAATTTTTGCAACTTCAACTTCCAATGGGTCCTAAAACGACATGGCAAACCCGGACGCCCTGAGTCAGCAGCGATCTTCCAGTCGCCTGCTGCAACCGACCGTCAAATCGCATCTGGCCTACACGCTCCTGTGCGCGCTGGTCATGATGGTGATGTTTTCCGTGCTGCGCCTCGCGCTGCTGGTCTACAACCGCGAGATGATCCTCGACACCCCGGCCTCGACGTTCCTCGAAGCCTTCGCCAACGGCCTGCGCTTCGATATTCGCCTGGTGGTGTATGTCTGCATTCCGCTGGTGCTGGCGCTATTCAGTGCCCGGGCCATGGCGGCGCGCGGGTTCTTCCGTCTGTGGCTGACTGTCGCTTCGAGCATCGCGCTGTTCCTCGGCCTGATGGAGATGGACTTCTATCGCGAGTTCCACCAGCGCCTCAACGGCCTGGTGTTCCAGTACGTGAAGGAAGATCCGAAAACCGTGATGAGCATGCTCTGGTACGGTTTCCCGGTGGTGCGCTACCTGTTGGCGTGGGTCGTGGGCACGTTGATCCTGACCCTGGCGTTCAAGGGCGCCGACCGTCTGACCCGCCCACGTGGCCCGTTCAGCGGTGGCAACGTCGGCACCCGTCAAGTGGCGCCTTGGTATGCGCGTCTGGCGGTGTTCGTGGTGTGCCTGCTGATCTGCGTGGTCGCCGCTCGCGGCACTCTGCGTCAAGGCCCGCCGCTGCGTTGGGGTGACGTGTACACCACCGATTCGAACTTCGCCAACCAGCTCGGCCTCAACGGCACGCTGTCGCTGATCGCGGCGGCCAAGGACCGGATGGGCGAGGATCGCGACAACATCTGGAAAGCTACGCTGCCGCAGGATCAGGCGCAGAAAGTCGTGCGCGAGATGCTGGTGATGCCGGACGACAAACTGGTAGATGCCGATATCGCCGCCGTGCGTCGTGAATACACGCCGCCTGCCGACAAGACCCTGCCGATCAAGAACGTCGTCGTGATCCTGATGGAAAGCATGGCCGGTCACTCGGTCGGTGCTCTGGGCGCGCCGGGCAACATCACGCCGTACCTCGACAAGCTGTCGAAGGAAGGCCTGCTGTTCGACCGCTTCTTCTCCAACGGCACCCATACCCACCAGGGCATGTTCGCCACCATGGCCTGCTTCCCGAACCTGCCGGGTTTCGAGTATCTGATGCAGACACCGGAGGGCAGCCACAAACTGTCCGGCCTGCCGCAGTTGCTCAGCGCGCGCAACTATGACGATGTCTACGTCTACAACGGTGACTTTGCCTGGGACAACCAGTCCGGATTCTTCAGCAACCAGGGCATGACCAACTTCGTCGGCCGCAACGACTTCGTGAACCCGGTATTCTCCGATCCGACCTGGGGCGTGTCCGACCAGGACATGTTCGACCGTGGTCTGGTGGAGCTCAAGGCGCGGGAAAACGGCAAGCCGTTCTACGCGCTGCTGCAGACCCTGTCCAACCACACGCCGTATGCCTTGCCGACGCCGTTGCCGGTCGAGCGCGTCACCGATCGTGGCCCGCTCAACGAGCACCTGACCGCCATGCGTTACGCTGACTGGGCGCTGGGCCAGTTCTTCGAGAAGGCCCGCAAGGAGCCGTACTTCAAGGAAACCCTGTTCGTCATCGTCGGCGACCACGGTTTTGGCAACGAGCGTCAGATCACCGAAATGGACCTGGGCCGCTTCAACGTGCCGATGCTGATGATCGCACCGGGCATCCAGGAGAAATTCGGTACCCGTGACCACACTGTGGGCACCCAGATCGACATCGTGCCGACCATCATGGGTCGCCTCGGCGGCGAAGTGCGCCATCAGTGCTGGGGCCGCGATCTGCTGAACCTGCCGCAGGGTGACACCGGTTTCGGTGTGATCAAGCCGTCGGGCAGCGAGCAGACCACCGCCATCGTCACCGCCGACCAGATCCTGGTGCTGCCGAAAGAGAAGGAAATGGCACCGAAGATCTATCAGTACCAACTGGGCGCCAATCCTTCTGCCGAAATCATTCCGGACGCACCGCGCACCGCCGAGCTGAAGCTCAAGCTCGAAGCGTTCCTGCAGACGGCTACCAAGAGCCTGCTCGACAATACCGCCGGTGTGATTAACGGCAAGCCGGACTGATCATTCGGCGCAATAAAAAAGAGGCCCTTTTGAAGGGCCTCTTTTTTTGTCGGTCAAACAGTCATATCCGACCGAGTAACAACAGCACCAACAGTACTACCAGCACCACACCGATAATGCCCGAAGGGCCATAACCCCAACTTCTGGAGTGCGGGAAGACCGGCAGACCACCGATCAGCAACAGGATCAGGATGATGATTAGAATTGTGCCCATGTCTATTTCCTTGTTGATAGCGTCTGTGAAGTCTTGGTGTTCAAGGGCGGCTGGAAGTTGAACTAATTCCAGACGGCTTACAAATTCCGACTGGTGCGCATGAAAGAAAATTCAATGTTTTTTTAAGGTATTTGGCTCGCGTGCTTATTTCGTTTGTTGTCGCGGTTTGCCCTCGCCATTCAGCAATCTGATGGAGCGTGGGTCGCTGATGATCCTTCGCTACACTCCGCGCATCTTCCCCGGAACAACAAGGCTGTCTGCTATGCAAAATCGCATGATGATCACTGGCGCGGGCTCAGGCCTGGGTCGCGAAATCGCGCTGCGCTGGGCGCGTGAAGGCTGGCAACTGGCCTTGTCCGACGTCAGCGAGCCCGGTTTGCAAGAGACCCTGAAACTCGTTCGCGAGGCTGGCGGCGATGGCTTCATCCAGCGCTGCGACGTGCGTGATTACAGCCAGCTCACCGCATTCGCCCAGGCCTGCGAAGTGAAACTTGGCGGCATCGACATCATCGTCAACAACGCCGGGGTGGCCTCGGGCGGTTTCTTCAGCGAGCTGTCGCTGGAGGACTGGGACTGGCAGATCGCGATCAACCTGATGGGCGTGGTCAAGGGCTGCAAGGCGTTCCTGCCGTTGCTGGAGCAGAGCAAGGGCAAGATCATCAACATTGCCTCGATGGCCGCGCTCATGCAGGGCCCGGCGATGAGCAACTACAACGTGGCCAAGGCTGGCGTGGTGGCGCTGTCGGAAAGTCTGTTGATCGAACTGGCTCAACAGGAAGTCGGGGTTCATGTGGTCTGCCCGTCGTTCTTCCAGACCAACCTGCTGGATTCTTTCCGTGGCCCGACGCCGGCGATGAAAGCCCAGGTCGGCAAGTTGCTGGAAAGTTCGCCGATTACCGCCAGCGATATTGCTGACTACATCTACAAACAAGTCGCGGCCGGTGAGTTCATGATCCTGCCCCACGAACAAGGACGCATGGCCTGGGCGCTCAAGCAGAAGAACCCGCAATTGCTTTACAACGAAATGACCGCGATGGCTGAAAAGATGCGCGCCAAGGCCAGACAGAACAACGGCTGAACTTGCCCCGCGTTCGCCGCATCGTTAGGGTGGCCGCAACAGTCACCCCGACGAGATGTTTTGCATGCTCAACTACCTGTGGTTTTTCCTCGCCGCGCTGTTCGAAATCGCCGGTTGTTTCGCGTTCTGGATGTGGTTGCGCCAGGGCAAGAGCGCTCTGTGGGTGATCCCGGCGCTGATCAGCCTCACCCTGTTCGCGCTGCTGTTGACGCGCGTCGAAGCGACCTACGCCGGTCGCGCCTATGCCGCATACGGTGGCATCTACATCATTGCTTCGATTGGCTGGCTGGCGGTGGTCGAACGCATCCGCCCGCTGGGTTCGGACTGGATCGGAGTGGCGTTGTGTGTGATCGGGGCGAGTGTGATTCTGTTCGGGCCGAGGTTTTCCGCGAGCTGAATCTCGCAGGCCTGAAGGAAACGTCTGAAGGCTTGCGCGCCTTGGCGCGTAGGGAATGACTGAATTGCCCGGCGTGCATTGTAGGGCGGGCGAAACCCGCGCATCTTCAAGGCTCGCAAACCTTGAAGGACACCTCCCATGCTTGTACTCAGCCGTGTTGTCGGTGAACTGATTTCCATCGGCGACAACATCACTCTGCGCGTTCTGGCGGTCAACGGCTCCAGTGTGCGGTTCGGCGTCGAAGCGCCGGAGCAGGTCGGCGTGCATCGCGCCGAGGTCTACGAACGGATCCAGCGCAAACAGGCCAGCGGCAAGGGCCGCTGACCGTTTTCAGTCGAACAGGTGCTTGGGCACGTCGTGCTTGAGCATCAATTGGCATTGCTCGCTTTCCGGATCGAAGACAATCAGCGCCTGACCTTTGGTCAGTGCCTGGCGAACCCGCAGCACGCGGGTTTCCAGCGGCGTGTCGTCACCGTTGTCGGTACCGTCACGGGTGACGAAATCTTCGATCAGGCGGGTGAGGGTGTCGACTTCTAGCGCGTCGTAGGGAATCAGCATGGGCACCTCGGCTAAATCAATGTCGGGATGCTACGGCGAATGACCGCCGAGGGCCAGACTCAACTCTCCGAGCGTTGCCCCACCAGGCTGTCCACCGACGGCACACGGGTGTCGCTCTCCATCTGCGTTTCGTGTTCGATCTGATGACTGAATCGGTCCAGTGAAGCATTGGCCGGTTGTGCATCGCTGGCGAACACCGGCGGGCTCAGAATGTAGGCCCCGAGCAAGCGACTGAGTGCCGCGAGGCTGTCGATGTGCGTACGTTCGTAGCCGTGGGTCGCGTCGCAGCCGAAGGCGAGCAGGGCGGTGCGGATGTCGTGACCGGCAGTGACGGCCGAATGGGCGTCGCTGAAGTAATAGCGGAACAGGTCGCGGCGCACCGGCAGCTCGTGTTCACCCGCCAGCCGCAACAGGTGCCGCGACAGATGATAGTCGTACGGGCCGCCGGAATCCTGCATCGCCACGCTCACGGCATGTTCGCTGGAGTGCTGGCCCGGTGCGACCGGGGCAATGTCGATGCCGACGAATTCGCTGACGTCCCACGGCAACGCTGCCGCCGCGCCGCTGCCGGTTTCCTCGGTGATGGTGAACAGCGGATGACAGTCGATCATCAACTCCTGGCCGCTGTCGACGATGGCTTTCAGCGCGGCCAGCAGCGCGGCGACACCGGCCTTGTCGTCCAGATGGCGGGCACTGATGTGGCCGCTTTCGGTGAACTCGGGTAAAGGATCGAAGGCCACCACATCGCCAACACTGATGCCCAGCGAATCGCAATCGGCGCGGGTTGCGCAGTAGGCGTCCAGACGCAGCTCGACGTGATCCCAACTGATCGGCATCTCGTCCACGGCAGTGTTGAAGGCATGACCGGAAGCCATCAATGGCAACACGCTGCCGCGAATCACGCCGTTGTCGGTGAACAGGCTGACGCGGCTGCCCTCGGCAAACCGGCTCGACCAGCAACCCACCGGGGCCAGGGTCAGACGCCCATTGTCTTTCACCGCGCGCACGGCGGCGCCGATGGTGTCGAGGTGCGCCGACACTGCGCGGTCGGGGCTGTTTTTCTTGCCTTTGAGGGTGGCGCGAATCGTTCCGCGACGGGTCATTTCGAAGGGAATGCCAAGTTCTTCGAGACGCTCGGCGACGTAGCGCACGATGGTGTCGGTGAACCCGGTGGGGCTGGGAATGGCGAGCATTTCCAGCAGGACTTTCTGCAGGTAGTCCAGGTCCGGTTCGGGAATTTGGGTGGTCATGGAAACTCCTGTTGCGGGGCGTCATTCGCGCGTTGAACGCGGGAATGACGCCGAAGAGAAATCAAACGGCCGGCTGACTGTGCGGAAACAACAGATCGACAAACCGCTCGGCCGTCGGTTGCGGTTCATGGTTGGCAAGACCCGCCCGCTCGTTGGCTTCGATGAACACGTACGCCGGTTGATCCGCCGCTGGCACCATCAGGTCGAGGCCGACCATCGGGATCTCCAGCGCCCTGGCCGCGCGCACGGCAGCGTCGGCCAGAGTCGGGTGCAGAATCGCCGTGACGTCTTCCAGCGTGCCGCCGGTGTGCAGGTTCGCCGTGCGTCGTACGAACAGATGCTCACCGGCCGGCAGGATGCTGTTGTAGTCATAACCGGCCGCGTGCAGGGTGCGCTGGGTTTCGTGATCCAGCGGGATTTTGCTTTCGCCGCTGGTCGCCGCTTGCCGTCGCCGGCTCTGGGCTTCGATCAGCGCGCCGATGGAATGATGGCCGTCGCCGACCACTTCTGCCGGCCGCCGGATTGCCGCTGCAACCACCTCGAAACCGATCACCAGAATCCGCAGGTCCAGGCCTTCGTGGAAGCTTTCGAGCAGTACGCGAGTGTCGAACTGCCTGGCGGCTTCGATGGCCTGCTGCACGTCCTCGATGGTCTGCAGATCCACCGCCACGCCCTGGCCCTGTTCGCCATCCAGCGGTTTGACGACTACTCGCTGGTATTCGTCGAGAAACGCCAGATTGTCGTCCGCGTTCCCCGCCAATTGCTGTGACGGCACATTTAATCCGGCAGCTTTCAACACCTTGTGGGTCAGGCTCTTGTCCTGACACAGGTTCATGCTGATGGCGCTGGTCAGGTCGCTCAGGGATTCGCGGCAACGCACCCGGCGCCCGCCGTGGCTGAGGGTGAACAGCCCGGCGTCGGCGTCGTCCACCTGCACATCGATGCCGCGCCGATGGGCTTCCTCGACGATGATCCGCGCATAAGGGTTGAACTGCGCCTCCGGCCCCGGCCCGAGGAACAGCGGCTGATTGATGCCGTTCTTGCGCTTGATGGCGAAGGTCGGCAGGTTGCGAAAACCGAGCTTGGCGTAGAGATTTTTCGCCAGACGGTTGTCATGCAGCACCGACAGATCGAGGTAGCTCAGGCCGCGGCTCATGAAATGCTCGATCAGATGCCGTACCAGCACTTCGCCGACACCGGGACGCGAGCACTGTGGATCGACTGCCAGGCACCAGAGACTGCTGCCGCTTTCCGGGTCGTTGTAAGCCTTCTGGTGATTGAGGCCCATGACGCTGCCGATTACCGCGCCGCTGTCGTCGTCTTCCGCCAGCCAGTACACCGGGCCGCCCTGATGGTGCGGGGTGAGCAGGGTGGGATCGATCGGCAACATGCCGCGTGCCTGATACAGCTGATTGATCGCCTGCCAGTCCGCGTCACTTTGCGCACGACGAATGCGAAAGCCACGAAATACCCGGGTTGCCTGACGATAATCGCTGAACCACAACCGCAGGGTGTCGGACGGGTCGAGAAACAGTTGGGTCGGTTCCAGGCCGAGAATCTGCTGCGGCGCGGCGACGTACAACGCGATGTCGCGCTCGCCGGTCTGCTCGTTCAGCAGTTCCCGGGCAAGGCTCGCCGGATCGGGAAAGGTGTGGCCGATCAGCAATCGGCCCCAGCCGCAGTGCACTGCAATCGGTTCGGCGGCCGGCTCGCTGCCGTCCTCGGCCAGTCGCGCCTGCAAGCGCTCGTAGGACGGCGTCTGACCGCGCAGCAGCCGTTGGCTGTAAGCCGTGGCGTGAGGTTTCATCGATCAGATTCCTTGTTCGCTGAGCCACAGGTTCAGGGCCGCCAGTTGCCATAGCTTGGAGCCGCGCAGCGGGGTCAACTGACCTTGTGGATCGGTCAGCAATTTGTCGAGCATGGCGGGGTTGAACAGGCCGCGATCCTGACTTGGATCGAGCAGCAGTTCGCGTACCCAGTTCAGGGTATCGCCCTGCAAATGCTTGAGACCCGGCACCGGGAAGTAACCCTTCTTGCGGTCGATCACTTCGCTCGGAATCACCCGTCGCGCGGCTTCTTTCAACACCTGCTTGCCGCCGTCCGGCAGTTTGAATTTGCCAGGAATACGGGCCGACAATTCCACCAGTCGATAGTCGAGAAACGGTGTGCGCGCCTCCAGGCCCCAGGCCATGGTCATGTTGTCGACCCGTTTGACCGGGTCGTCCACCAGCATCACGGTGCTGTCCAGGCGCAGAGCCTTGTCGACTGCTGCATTGGCGCCGGGCTGTGCGAAATGTTCCTTCACGAAGTCGCCGGCGGCGTCATTGGCGGTCAGCCATTTCGGCTGCACCGTGGCGGCGTAATCGTCGTAGCTGCGGTCGAAAAACGCCTCACGATAGGCCGCATACGGATCGGCCGCGCCGTCGACTTGCGGATACCAGTGATAACCGGCGAACAGTTCGTCGGCGCCCTGGCCGCTCTGTACCACTTTGCAGTGCTTGGCCACTTCGCGGGATAGCAGATAGAAGGCGATGCAATCGTGGCTGACCATCGGCTCGCTCATGGCGCGGAACGCGGCGGGCAGTTGCTCGATGATCTCTTTTTCGTCGATGCGCAATTGATGGTGCCGGGTGCCGTAGTGCCTGGCGATGAGATCGGAATACTGGAATTCGTCACCGCGCTCGCCGCCGGCATCCTGGAAACCGATGGAAAAGGTCGACAGGTTTTCCACGCCGACTTCACGAAGCAAGCCGACGAGCATGCTGGAATCGACGCCGCCGGAAAGCAGCACACCCACATCCACTGCCGCTCGTTGGCGGATCGCCACGGCTTCGCGGGTGCTGTCGAGCACGCGGTCGCGCCAGTCTTCGAGGGTCAGATTTTTCTCGTCGTCGCGTGGGCCGTAGGGCAGGGTCCACCAGGTTTTCTGCTCGGTGGTGCCGTCCGCTTCGATGCGCATCCAGCTCGCTGGCGGCAGCTTTTCGATGCCGGCCAGCAAGGTGCGCGGCGCGGGCACCACGGCGTGGAAATTCAGGTAATGATTGAGCGCCACCGGATCGAGGATCGGGTTGATGTCGCCGCCCTTGAGCAGCGCCGGCAGGGCCGACGCAAAACGCAGGCGCTGGCCGGTGCGCGACAAGTACAGCGGCTTCACACCGAGACGGTCGCGGGCGATGAACAGGCGCTGGGCGTCACGCTCCCAGATGGCGAAGGCGAACATGCCGTTGAGTTTCGGCAGCAGCGCTTCGCCCCAGGCGTGATACCCCTTGAGCAGCACTTCGGTGTCGCCGCCGGAATAGAACGCGTAACCGAGCGCTTCGAGTTCGGCGCGCAGTTCCGGGAAGTTGTAGATCGCGCCGTTGAAGGCCAGGGACAGGCCCAGTTGGCTGTCGATCATCGGCTGCGCCGAGCCGTCCGACAGGTCCATGATTTTCAGGCGTCGATGGCCCAGGGCAATCGGTCCCTGGGCATGGAAGCCCCACGCATCGGGGCCGCGAGGGGCCAGGTGATGGGTGATTCGCTCGATGGCTGCAAGGTCTGCAGGTTGTTGATCAAAACGTAACTCGCCAGCTAATCCGCACATAAGGTCCTTACCGGTTTTTCCGTTGGGGAGGGTGTTGCTGAACCGCGCCGAAATGGCCGGTACCCAGAAACTGACCCGGCACGCATGTGGGAGTTTTAGAACGATCGGTTATAAGCGTGTCGACCTTACCGGTCGCATTGTGTCCGCTGACTGATTGAGCTCGGGTTCATTTGCCACGAATCAGACGGCGCAGGGCAAACCGGTTGGGATGACAGGCTTCGGCCACGCTGCGCGGCAGCGGCAGCGGTTCGTTATCGAGCCACGCGGCCAGCAACTCGCCAGACAGTGGTGCGGTGATCAATCCGCGTGAACCATGACCGCTGTTGACGTACAGACCGTCCAGCCATGGGCAGGGAACGTCCGGCACTTGCCGGGCATCCTTGCTCAAGGCGCGATACGCGTCGGTGAAGGCTTCGTGATCGGCGAGCGGGCCGACAATCGGCAGGTAGTCGGGACTGGTGCAACGGAAGGCGGCGCGACCCTCGAGGCGGTCGGCGTCTGGTTCGCTGATGTGCAGGCGTGCGACCAGATCCGTGGAGATTTCTTCGAGCATCGCCAGATTGCCCAGGTGTTCAGCGGTGGTCGGGGTCAGGTCGTCGTTGTTGAAATCGAAACTGGCGCCGAGGGTGTGCTCGCCCAAGCGTGCCGGTGCGACATAACCCTCGGCGCACACTACGGTGGCCAGTGCCTGACTTTGTGTGGTCTGCGCCAGTCGGGTGATTTGTCCGCGAATGCGTTTGAGGGGCAGGTCGGCACTCTGGGGGAAACGCTTGATCTCGGCGGCACCCGCCAACACCACGACGGGTGCTGTTGCGATCAATCGATCACCGTCGAAGGCCTGCCACTGGCCGTCAACCTTGCGCAGTTCCACGGCTTCCTGATGGGTGAGCAGCGTGACGCCCGGTTGTGCGGATTGCGCCTGACACAACGCGGGCGGATGCACCCAGCCGCCCTCGGGATAGTACAAACCGCCATGGGCCAGACCGACCCCGGCACGGGCCTGCGCCTCGGGTTGATCGAGCCACTGCAGAAGGTCTTCGGGAAACGCCGCCGCCAGTTGCCCCTGACGCTCGCGTTCCTTTTCATTGAACGCCAATTGCAGCACGCCGCAGTCGTCCCAGTCGGTACCCCGTTGCAGGGTTTCCAGCAGGCGCCGGGTGTAGCCGAAACCGCTGACGATCAACTGCGACAGTGCGGTGCCGTGGGCGGACAGTTTCAGGTACAGCACGCCTTGAGGATTGCCCGAGGCTTCCCGGGCCACGGCGTCATGTCGCTCCAGCAGACTGACCTGCCAGCCCCGCGCCGCGAGGCTGGCCGCCGTGGCGCAACCGGCCAGACCGGCGCCAATCACCAGAGCGCGATGCTCACTGCTCAACTGAATCGGGCGGGCAAACCATGGTTTGGTCGCGGCGGGCAAAGGCACATTCTCGGGCCAGCCAAGAAACTCGCCGCGCAGGATTTCCCACTTGTGGCCGATGCCCGGCGTGCGCTTCATTTTGAAGCCGGCAGCGTTGAGCAGGCGCCGCACCCAGCCGGTACTGGTGAAGGTGCTGATGGTCGAGTCGGGCGCCGCCAGTCGCGCCAGTTCGGCGAACAGTTCGGCGGTCCACATCTCCGGGTTTTTCGCCGGGGCGAAACCGTCGAGAAACCAGGCGTCGATCTGGCCGTCCAGTTGCGGCAACTGTTCCAGCGCATCGCCGATCAGCAGCGTCAGGGTCACGCGACCGTTATCCAGAACAATACGCTGGAAGCCTTGATGGATTGCCACGTAATGCTTGAGCAGTTGATCGGACAGCGGCTTGAGATCCGGCCACAACGCCAACGCCCGCTGCAGGTCGGCAGGGCTCAGCGGGTACTTTTCCACGCTGACGAAATGCAGCCGCGCACCGGCCACCGCATGCTGTTCGAACAACTGCCAGGCGCAGAGAAAATTCAGCCCGGTGCCGAACCCGGTTTCACCGATCACCAGTCGCCCACCCGCCGGCAGCGCGGCAAAACGCTCGGCCAGACGGTTTTGTTCGAGGAACACGTAGCGGGTTTCATCCAGCCCCGACTGGTCGGAAAAATACACATCGTCGAACACTCGCGAACGCGGGCGTCCCTGGTCATCCCAGTCGATTTGGGCGTGGGGCATTACAGGTTTCATGGCAGGCTCGGCAACGACAAGGCGGCCATTCTAGCCGATCACGCAGGCGGCGCTTGATCCATGGCAAGCCTGGCTGACGATCACTCGAGGACAATCCGCCGCCGACGGGAATTTCTGTGCCGCGCCAGAGCCCAATCCGCTAGTCTTGCTGAATCCTGGAAGGAGCCGTCCCTATGTTCGAATCCGCTGAAATCGGTCACGCCATCGACAAAGACACCTACGAAGCCGCCGTGCCCGCTCTGCGTGAAGCGTTGCTGGAAGCCCAGTTCGAGTTGCAGCAGCAGAAGCGTTTTCCGGTGATCATTTTGATCAACGGCATCGAAGGCGCCGGCAAGGGCGAGACGGTGAAATTGCTCAACGAGTGGATGGATCCGCGTCTGATCGAAGTGCGCACTTTCGACCAGCAGACCGATGAAGAGCTGGCGCGGCCACCGGCCTGGCGTTACTGGCGGATGCTGCCGGCCAAGGGGCGGATGGGGGTTTTCTTTGGCAACTGGTACAGCCAGATGCTGCAGGGCAGGGTCCACGGCTTGTTCAAGGATCCGCGACTGGATCAGGCCATCGCCGGGGCCGAACGCCTGGAAAAGATGCTGTGCGACGAAGGTGCGCTGATCTTCAAGTTCTGGTTCCACCTCTCCAAGAAGCAAATGAAGGCGCGGCTCAAGGCGTTGGCCGACGACCCGCTGCACAGCTGGCGGATCAGCCCGCTGGACTGGCAGCAATCGCAGACCTACGACAAGTTCGTCAAATACGGCGAACGTGTGTTGCGCCGAACCAGCCGCGACTATGCGCCGTGGCATGTCATCGAAGGGGTGGACGCCAACTACCGCAGTCTGACCGTTGGCAAGATTTTGCTTGAAGGCCTGCAAAACGCGTTGAAGCGCCCCGACGTGCATTCGAGTGCGGTCAGTGCCCAACCGCTGGGCACGTCGGTGGATCAGTTGAATCTGCTCGACAGCCTCAACCTGGATCAGCGTCTGGAAAAGAAAGATTACGAAGAACAATTGATCACCGAACAGGCGAGGCTGTCCGGCCTGATGCGCGACAAACGCATGCGCCGCCATGCACTGGTGGCGGTTTTCGAAGGCAACGATGCGGCGGGCAAGGGCGGGGCGATCCGTCGGGTGGCGGCGGCGCTCGATCCGCGTCAGTACAACATCGTGCCGATTGCCGCGCCGACCGAAGAGGAGCGGGCGCAGCCTTACCTGTGGCGTTTCTGGCGACACATCCCGGCCCGGGGCAAGTTCACCGTGTTCGACCGCTCGTGGTACGGCCGGGTGCTGGTAGAGCGGATCGAAGGTTTTTGCAGCACCGCCGACTGGATGCGTGCCTACGGCGAAATCAACGACTTCGAAGAGCAGCTCGCCGATGCCGGGGTGATCGTGGTCAAGTTCTGGCTGGCCATCGACAAGGACACGCAGATTGAACGCTTCCAGGCGCGTGAAGAAATCCCCTTCAAGCGCTTCAAGATCACCGAAGACGACTGGCGCAACCGCGACAAGTGGGACGCCTATCGTGCCGCGGTGGGCGACATGGTCGACCGCACCAGCACCGAAATTTCCCCCTGGACCCTGGTTGAGGCCAACGACAAGCGCTGGGCTCGGGTCAAGGTCTTGCGCACGATCAACCGTGCGCTGGAAGAAGCTTTCGAGAAGTCCGACAAACGAGCCAGGAAACACAAGGACTGAGCCGATGGGCCCGCATACGCGAGGTGAATGATTGTCGCGGTCGGCGATTGAGTGGACATATGCTCGGTCCACTCTCAACTGACTGCAACAATGAGGTATGCCATGCGTGAAGTGGTGATCGTCGACAGCGTACGGACCGGCCTGGCCAAGTCCTTTCGCGGCAAGTTCAACCAGACCCGTCCCGATGACATGGCGGCCCATTGCGTCAATGCGTTGCTCTCGCGCAACGACATCGACCCGGCCAGCGTCGAGGATTGCATCGTCGGCGCCGGCTCCAACGAAGGCGCCCAGGGCTACAACATCGGTCGTAACGTGGCGGTGCTCTCGCAATTGGGCACTGGCACGGCGGGCATGACCCTCAACCGTTTCTGTTCGTCGGGCTTGCAGGCGATTGCGATTGCCGCCAACCAGATTGCATCGGGTTGCAGCGACATCATCGTCGCCGGCGGCGTCGAGTCGATCAGCCTGACCCTGAAAAGCGTCAACACTGATCACCTGATCAACCCGTTGCTCAAGCAGCAGACGCCAGGTATCTACTACACCATGGGCCAGACCGCCGAAGTGGTGGCGCGCCGTTATGGCGTGAGTCGCGAGGCGCAGGATCGTTACTCGCTGCAAAGTCAGATCCGTACTGCCCAGGCGCAGGCAGCAGGGCTGTTCAACGATGAAATCGTGCCGATGGCGGTGAAGTACCGCGTTGAAGACAAGAACAGCGGTGAAGTGCAGATCCTCGACGGCATCGTTGATCGCGATGACTGCAACCGTCCGGATACCACTTATGAAAGCCTCGCCGGATTGAAACCGGTATTCGCCGAGGACGGTTCGGTGACCGCCGGCAACTCGTCGCAGTTGTCCGATGGCGCCTCGATGACGCTGGTGATGAGCCTGGAAAAAGCCCTGCAACTGGGGCTCAAGCCGAAAGCGTTTTTCCGCGGGTTTACCGTGGCCGGGTGCGAGCCGGACGAAATGGGCATCGGCCCGGTGTTCTCGGTGCCGAAACTGCTCAAGGCCAAAGGCTTGCAGGTGGCGGACATCGATCTTTGGGAATTGAACGAAGCGTTCGCCTCGCAGTGCCTGTACGCCCGTGACCGACTGGAAATCGACAACGAGAAATACAACGTCAACGGCGGCTCGATTTCCATCGGTCACCCGTTCGGCATGACCGGGTCGCGGCAGGTCGGGCATCTGGTGCGCGAGTTGCAGCGACGCAATCTGCGCTACGGGATCGTGACCATGTGCGTGGGCGGCGGGATGGGCGCGACCGGATTGTTTGAGGCCGTGCGTTAAGTCCGGGAATTTGTTTTGCTCTCTCGATGGCTTTCGCGAGCAAGCTCGCGAATGGGGCGACCGGATCTACCTGCCGGAATCCAGCAACTGCATCCGCGCGATGTAGGCCTTTATCTGCTGCTCGGCTTTCTCGGGGCTGTCGAACGGCCCTTCGAGGGTGTTTTCCCGGGTGCTGAAATACAGCTCGCCATTGACCCGGCATATGCGGTCGCTGCGAAAGTGCATGGCGGGGGCGGTGTCCTGGGCGCGCATGCCTAACATGACGGCGTCTCCTTGGTGAGTGTTGTCCCGGGGTGGATCCAAGGAGCTTATGCCTGAACCACTTACCTTGCCCGGCCAGCCGATCAACGGCCCTTCGTCAATTTTCTGCTGCGACCTGCACAGTTTCATTTGCGGCTTGAGCGCAACTGTCCCTGTGTCGGGCGGGTGTGTGCGCCTAGAATGAGCGCTCCTGTCTCTGGCGCTTGGGGTTCTCATGCACGTTTCATCGGGTCGTTGGGTGTACGGCATGTTCCTGGCGCTGTTGACGGCGTTTCTGTGGGGAATCCTGCCGATCAAGCTCAAGCAGGTGCTGATGGTGATGGATCCGGTCACGGTGACCTGGTTTCGTCTGCTGGTGTCCGGCGGCTGTCTGTTCATTTATCTGGCGGCGACCAAACGGCTGCCGAGTCGCAAGGTGCTCGGGCCGAAGGGCGGATGGCTGGTATTGATGGCCGTGCTCGGGCTGGTGGGCAACTACGTGCTGTACCTGATGGGCCTGAACCTGCTCAGCCCCGGCACTGCGCAACTGGTGGTGCAGATGGGGCCGATCATGTTGCTGATCGCCAGCCTGTTCGTGTTCAAGGAACGCTTCAGCATCGGCCAGGGCATTGGCCTGGCGGTACTGCTGATCGGTTTTGCGCTGTTCTTCAACCAGCGTCTGGCGGAATTGCTCACCTCTTTATCTGATTACACCGCCGGCGTGTTGCTGGTGCTGTTGGCCTCGACCGTCTGGACCTTTTACGCGCTGGGGCAGAAGCAATTGTTGACGGTGTGGAATTCGTTGCAGGTGATGATGGTGATCTACCTGTTCTGCGCCATGTTGCTGACGCCTTGGGTGCATCCGCTCGAAGCACTGTCGCTGAGCCCGTTGCAGGGCTGGCTGCTGCTGGCGTGCTGCATGAACACCCTGATCGCCTACGGCGCATTTGCCGAGGCACTGGCGCATTGGGAAGCCTCACGCGTCAGTGCGACGCTCGCGATCACGCCGCTGGTGACGTTCGGCGCAGTAGCGGTGGCGGCCGGGGTGTGGCCCGAGTATGTGCATGCCGAGCAAATCAATCTGCTGGGGTATGGTGGGGCGGTGCTGGTGGTGCTGGGGTCGGCGCTGGTGGCGCTCGGGCCTTCGCTGATTGCCGGGCTCAAGGCCCGGCGGATGAAGATGGCCGCCAGCTAAACCGCGTCAACCTCATTCGCGAGCAAGCTCGCTTGTATGCTGGTACTTGAAGGGAGGAGGAGGGACAAGGCTCGATTCTGACTGTTGGCGCAGTACAGATCCGTGGGAGATTTC